>JBDTJR010000027.1:0-22089 GCA_039935735.1 Chthoniobacterales bacterium
GCCCGAGCGCGGATTGCCACGGCACGCCAAGTCCCAGACAGATGGTAAAAGCAAAGTAAGCGTTGATTCCCATCCCTGGCGCCAGTGCGAGCGGGAAATTTGTCAGCAGTGCCATCAACACCGTGCCGATGATCGCACCGAGCGCTGTCGCAGTTACCAGCGCTTCTCTCGGCATTCCTGCGTGGCCCAGAATCTCCGGATTAACCGCCAGGATATACGCCATCGCCGCAAACGTCGTGATCCCCGCCACGATTTCGCGCCCGACGGTCGTTCCATTCTCCTTTAAACGGAAAATTTGCATTGCCAGCAATTAGAGCAGGTAGATTTTACATTTCCAAGCAATGGTTGCCTTTGGCAATCGTGACTGGACGGTAGGAACAATATCACGTTAGCGTAGGACAATGAGACGTCCATGGGATGCGATTGTATGGTGGGAATTACGTCGGATTTTATTTAATTTGATAATTCTTGTAGTCGGTTGCCTATCCATAGGAATTCTCATTTTTATCGGTAGCCATTACGCCCAGCCGGGTCAGGATGTGCTGGAGCCCATGGCAATGCTTGTAGGCGCCGTGATGTACGCAATAGCGGCCAATCTTTTTTATTCCATGGGGTGGATATCGGAAGTTCTTTGGTCCAATGGTGATACATCCCGAACAGAATCCATTCGACAGAAGGTTTTTGTTATAGGGGTGATTTTTTCGATCGGTTTGACATTGTTGCCAGGAATCATTCCTCCCTTAATATGGGTAATCTGGGGTTACCGATAAGGAACACTATTTGGAATTCGTTCGGGATTATTTTCCCCTCAACAAAAAAACAGGCGAACAGTTTCCTGTCCGCCTGCTTTAAAAACTAAAACTATTCTAGAATTTAGTAGCGATAGTGATTGGGCTTATAAGGGCCTTCAATCGGAATATCGAGATACTCAGCCTGAGCCTTGGTGAGTGTCGTGAGTTTCACGCCAATCTTTTCAAGGTGGAGGCGTGCGACTTCCTCGTCGAGTTTCTTAGGCAGAACAAATACGGCTGGCTTGTAGGTGTCTTTGTTCTTCCACAAGTCGATTTGAGCAAGCACCTGATTGCTGAAGGAGTTCGACATGACGAACGACGGATGGCCAGTGGCGCAACCGAGGTTTACAAGACGTCCTTCGGCAAGGAGGAAGATTTCGCTTCCGTTCGGGAAGGTATACTTGTCCACCTGTGGCTTGATGTTGGTCATCTTGACACCGGGATAGTTGTTCAACTTGTCGACCTGAATTTCATTGTCGAAGTGACCGATGTTACAAATAACAGCCTGGTCTTTCATCTTCGTCATGTGCTCGATCGTGATGACGTCCACATTACCGGTCGTGGTGACATAGATGTCGCCGCGTCCGAGTGTGTTTTCGATAGGCGTGACTTCGTAACCTTCCATCGCCGCCTGAAGAGCATTGATCGGATCGATTTCTGTCACAATAACACGAGCGCCCTGTCCGCGAAGGGACTGCGCACAGCCTTTGCCGACATCGCCGTATCCGCAGACGACTGCGACTTTACCGGAGATCATGACGTCGATCGCGCGGTTGATTCCGTCCACAAGCGAGTGGCGGCAACCGTAGAGGTTATCGAACTTCGATTTGGTCACCGAGTCATTGACGTTAAATGCGGGGACAAGCAGCTTGCCGAGTTCCTGCAATTTGTAGAGGCGATGAACGCCCGTCGTGGTTTCTTCGCTGACGCCGCGCCAGTCCTTGACGATGTTGTGCCACTGAATCGGGTTTTCCGAGTGGATCTTCTTGAGAAGATTCTTGATGACTTCTTCTTCCGTGCTGCCAGAGGGCGTGTTTACCCAATTGTCGCCGTCTTCGAGTTCGTAGCCTTTGTGAATGAAGAGCGTGACGTCACCGCCGTCATCGACAACGAGTTCGGGGCCTTTGCCATCCGGATGGATGACAGCCTGCTGGGTGCACCACCAATACTCTTCGAGGGTTTCCCCTTTCCATGCAAAGACAGGCACGCCGGCTTTCGCGATCGCGGCAGCAGCATGATCCTGCGTGGAGAAAATATTGCAACTCGCCCAACGCACGCTTGCGCCGAGGTCCACAAGCGTTTCGATAAGAACCGCTGTCTGGATCGTCATGTGGAGCGATCCGGTGATGCGCACGCCCTTGAGAGGCTTTGCTTTTGAATATTGGTGACGAATGGACATCAAACCGGGCATTTCCTGCTCGGCAATGGAAATTTCCTTGCGGCCCCATTCAGCGAGACTGATGTCGGCGACTTTGTAGTCCTGTTTCTTTTCGGTAGCGGTTGTGCTCATAGTTTTTCCTTATTTGACCGCTTTTTGCAATGCGGCGACTTTGTTGGTGGCTTCCCACGTGATTGCTTTGACGTTCTTCGTTTTGCCGAAGTGTCCGTAATTGGTTGTCAGGCTGTAGATCGGGCGCAACAGATTGAGTTGCGTGATGATGTCCGCGGGCTTGAAGCTGAAGGTACGGAGAACCGCGCGCTCAATTTTCGCTTCTGCAACTTTGTGCGTGCCAAAGGTATCGATGTGAACGCTGACGGGATCGGGATGACCGATCGCATAAGCGAACTGGACTTCGCAACGGTCTGCGAGCTTTGCAGCCACGATGTTCTTCGCTACATAGCGGCCCATGTAAGCTGCGGAGCGGTCGACCTTGCTCGGATCTTTACCGGAGAATGCGCCGCCACCGTGGCGTCCCATGCCGCCGTAGGTATCGACGATGATTTTGCGTCCCGTCAATCCCGTGTCACCCTGAGGGCCGCCGATAACGAACTTGCCGGTCGGGTTGATGAGGAATTCGGTCTTGCTAGTCAACATGCGTGCGGGAAGCACTTTGCGGACGACTTCTTCGATGAGATATTTTTCGATTTTAGGGTGGGTTACATTCGCGGCATGCTGTGTCGAGATGACGACATTCGCGATTTCTACAGGACGACCGTCTTCATAAACAACAGACACCTGGCTTTTCGCGTCGGGGCGGAGCCAGTCTACCTTGCCGCTCTTGCGGATGCGGGTGAGCTCACGACCGAGGCGATGCGCGAACATGATCGGCGCAGGCATCAATTCAGGCGTTTCATTACAGGCGTAACCAAACATCAAACCCTGGTCACCGGCACCTTGCTGGGCGGTCTTTTTGCCCTTTGCTTTGCGCGCATCCACACCCTGGGCGATATCGGGGCTCTGTGCCGTGATGATGTTCATCACGAATACTTTGTCCGCGTGGAATACGTCATCGTCATTTACGTAACCGATCTCGCGAATCGCATCTCGTACGATCTGGGTATAATCGAGTTTTGCCTTCGTGGTGATTTCTCCACCCACGACTACGATGTTGCTTTTGGCATACGTTTCACAGGCTACGCGGCTGTTTTTATCCTGCGCAAGGCAGGCATCCAGCACGGCATCGGAAATGGTATCACAAACTTTGTCCGGGTGGCCTTCGCCAACCGATTCAGATGAAAAAATATAACGGCGTGACATATTATTAGAGAGTTTACTTATCAAGATATTCGGATATATCAATTAGTGCAATGCCGTCAATTGTCAAATCGCTCCGGGTTTTAAGCGATCCTACACGATTGCGTATCCTGTTGCTACTCAACGAGGAACTAACCGTCGCTGAGTTACAGGAAATTTTGGGTATGGGGCAGTCCCGTATCTCCGCCCACCTCGGGCAGCTCAAACGTGCTGGTTGGGTCTCTGACCGTCGAGTAGGCAAAAACATCTTTTACCGCATCTCTCATGCGGATGATCCCACTATCCAGGCGCTTTTTAATGCATCGCGGGTCGAGATCCCTGAGACCGCCCAGGATCAGATCGCGCTTGGCCTGACCCTTTGCAAACGCAAAGACAAGGCAGCGGATTATTTTAACCGTCTGGCTGGAAAGTTCGGACGCACTTATATACCGGGTCGTTCCTGGCAGGCATTGTCCTACGGACTGCTTCGGCTTCTACCGCCCATGGTCATTGCCGATATGGGAGCCGGTGAGGGAACACTTTCCCAGCTTCTTGCCCGTACCGCCAAACAAGTCATCGCCATCGATAGCTCGGAAAAAATGGTGGAGTTCGGTTCACAAGTCGCGCGGGAGAATGGATTTAAAAATCTAGAATACCGTCTCGGAGATATCGAAGAGCCGCCGATCAAAGACGCTTCCGTGGATCTGGTTCTCTTCAGCCAGGCTCTGCATCATGCTGCCCGCCCTCAGCGTGCCATCGAGGAGGCGTTACGTATTTTGAAGCCTGGAGGTCGTGCGCTTATTCTTGATCTGGCAAGCCACAGCTACGATCAGGCGCGTGAACTTTACGCCCACATCTGGCTGGGATTTTCCGAAGTCGAGCTACAGCAGATGCTTCACCGTGCGGGATTTTCCGCCATCGAAGTCTCGGTCGTCGCACGCGAGGAAGTCGCGCCGCACTTTCAGACCATTCTCGCTACGGGAGTCAAATAGTCCGTCGTATTACTGGCGTCGGAAGTGAATAACCTTCTGTCGCAGGGACTGAAATCCCACAGACTTCGAGTAAGAGCCCGTCAGCTCGTTCTTGTTCGGCATGGAAAGCTCGGCAGTGTAATAAATCCAGCCGTGTTGGCTGATGAGGATATAAGCTTTCGATCCACTGACACGTCCGTAAGCGGTATAACTGGAGATCTGCCCATTCACGCGATTCTGTCCCTGGACGAATATTGCATTTCCCCAGTCATCCGAATGCCACGCTCCCGTCAGGTTGATTCTTGCCGTTCCGGTTTTACCACTTAGCCATTGCTCCCCTGCCTGACGGTTCCGCGTATAGCGCTGGGGGGAATTACAAGCGGTGAGACAGGCGAGAAGAACGGTGGCGCAGAGCAGAAGGGGGGCTTTCATACTTCCGATATGAACGTGAAAACATTCTCCAGTCAAGTCAGACCACGCTCAATTTTGGAGCTCCGAATTCAAAAACGTCAGAAGGCTCTTCAGTCGCCGGGTTACACTCAACTCTTCCAGTAGCGATTGCCGTCGTTGCGGATCATTGATCGCGACCGAACTGATGACATCGCTGAAGATATCAGCATCCGTATTCTGGTGAAAATAAGGTTCAAACTGTGGAGGAAACTTAAAGCCATTCTCCTGCAATTGCAGGCAGGCTTGCTGGACTTCCGCACGCAGGTCCGCTGTTTCGGGGGTGAGTTTTTCGTGCGATTCCAGGGCTTGCACGGTCGCAATACGAAACGGCTTCAATTGTTTCCAACCCGTAAACATCACCCGGTGAATTCCCTGAAGAATGAGGTTGGATGTTCCGTCCTCATTCTTCACACAAGCTCGGATCAAACCAGCGCCCGCGATATCGAAGATCGCATTTTCCTGGGTGTCATGAGGCATAGCCATCGCGAAAATTCGTTCATGTTCAAGGGTATACGCCAGCATTTCCCGATACCGAGGCTCGAAAATATGGAGTGGCAGGAGCGCATTCGGAAAAAGGCTCACTTCCGGAAGCACCATTACCGGCATCTCAGTTGGACATGTATGTGTAGTCTCCATCTACTATGTAAACGTTTGGAAAGGTTCGGTGGTTGTAAGGCCGTAAATATTTACCTTCAGGCATCGGGTGTAATAAGCTGAATCCGGCGCCGATTCCGGTCGCGGCAATCCCGCCGCACCAATTCCCCATGTGCTCCATGTTTCCACCGCCGCCGGGGAAATCTCATAAGGTGCATGATGCACACGGCCATAGTAAAATTGTTTCGTAGTCGGATTATAGGAAAAAAGCAGGTAACGCTCGATCAGGAAAAAATCCAACGTTCCCACCTCCGCCTGCCATTCGCTGCCTGTTCCGCGATAATGAAATTCCTGCGATTCATCACCCCGGCAACTGGAGTAACGAATTCCCTCCTCGGAGATTCGCATTCGCATTTTCGATTTCACGTAGTTGAGGTGAAAAAGTTTTCTCGCGGCCCACACTGCAAGTGGCTGGTTTGCTTCCAGCGAATAAAACCACACGCCGTAATTTCCCTTTCCGTCATGGACATAGGTGCGGATGTTCAGTTCCAGGAAATTCGAGATTCCAGGAACCCATGGAAGTCCCACAGGGCGCACCTTTCGCATGGCAAATGGCACTACGCCGATCCATGCCGTTCCCTCATGGGTATCGACAAAAAGTCCGGGCGGCAACGAACGCTGCACCACATCCTCGGGCAACCGCCAATGCAGAAAAAGCAGATGCTCCCACTGCTGGCGCATTACGGGGGGAGTGTCCGGCTCTTCGCGAAGGCGGAGTCTGGAACTGAAGCTACTCATGGGGATGCTCTAAACGTCATCCCTTTGAGCGATCTGTGCAAAGACTTTTTTAAACGGGAGGCGTCAGGACTCCATCAGCTCGCCGATGGTATCCATCCACGCTGCACGCAGCGGTTCGAGTTCCCAGGCGGTCTCGCGGCCGTTGACGGCAATCTTCAAATCCGTGCCGCCGACTTCGCCAAGGCGCTTTGCGGAAATTCCGCGCCACGCAAGCAATGAAAGAGTGGCAGCAGCATTCGCGCGCTTTACGCTGACGAGAATTCGGGATTGGGATTCGTTGAAAAGCACCTGATCGTCGCGGAGTCCTTCCGCGTCGAGGCGGATTGTTGCGCCAAGTGGCTTGTCTGCCGAGAGGCAGCACTCTGCCACCGCAACGGCGATTCCACCTTCTGCGCAATCATGCGCGCTTTGGAGAAGTCCGATACGGATCAGTGAAAGCACGGCATCATGGATGCCTTTTTCCGTCGCATAATCCAGACGCGGTGGGCGGCCTTCTTTGCGGCCATGAATAACTTTCAGGTAATGCGACGCGCCAAGCTCGTCACCGAGATCACCGAGAAGTATCACCACATCGCCCGCATTCTTGAAGGCTTGCGTCGTGATATGCTTTTCATCTGCAATCACACCGACCATGCCGACGGTTGGTGTCGGATCGATCGCACCTGCGGGGCTCTCGTTGTAAAGACTGACATTTCCACCGGTGACCGGAGTATCAAAATACCGACATGCTTCCGCCATGCCTTCAACAGCTTCGCGGAGTTGCAGGAAGTTTTCAGGCTTATGTGGATTACCGAAATTTAAATTATCCGTCGATGCAAGCGGCACTGCGCCGGAGCATGCGAGATTTCGCGCGGCTTCCGCAACGGCGATCCGCGCACCTTCGCGCGGGTCTTGTTTGCAATAGATCGCGTTGCAATCTGTCGTCGCTGCGAGAATCTTATTCGCTTCGCGCACGAGGAATACCGCTGCATCGGAGCCGGGCTTCACCACGGTTCCTACACGGACCATGTGATCGTATTGACGCCATACCCAGCGTTTTGATGCGATGCTTGGCGTTGCAAGTAGGCGCAGTAGCGACTCGTGCGAATCCGCTTGTTTGACGCTCTTAAGATCGAGTTCAGGTGTCGGAACCTTCTTTGCCGCCTCGCGGTCATAAAGAGGCGCATCGTCCGCCAGCTTTTTCGCGGGAATCTCTACAACGATTTTTCCGTTTTCGCGCACGCGCATCATGCCGTCATCCGTGACGCTTCCGATTTCTGCATACGGCAGATCCCATTTATCAAAGATTCGGCGCACCGTTGCTTCTTCACCTTTTTTGACGATTACCAGCATGCGCTCCTGCGATTCGCTGAGAAGCGTCTCGTAAGCGGTCATCCCGGTTTCGCGCTGAGGAACTTTTGCGATTTCGATTTCAACACCCGTTCCGCCACGGCTTGCTGTTTCGCAGGTCGAGCAGGTCAATCCCGCTGCGCCCATGTCCTGAATACCGGCTACGCAACCGCTCGCCAGCAATTCGAGGCACGCTTCGAGGAGTAATTTTTCTTTGAAAGGATCGCCCACCTGTACCGCAGGCCGGTCTTGTTTGGATTCCTCGGTAAGTTCCCGTGAGGCGAAAGCCGCGCCTGCCAGTCCGTCGCGTCCTGTTTCGGCGCCAACATAGAAAACCGGATTACCTACACCGCTTGCCGCGCCGCGCGCGATCTCTTCGTGCTTCAGTACGCCGAGACAGAATGCGTTTACGAGCGGATTGCCGTTATAGCTTTCGTCAAAATAAACCTCGCCTGCAATCGTCGGCAGTCCGATGCAGTTTCCGTAATGCGCGATACCTGCCACGACGCCTGCAAAAAGTCGGCGATTGTGTTTCGCGGTATCGGAATCTCCCTCGATCGGGCCGAAACGTAGCGAGTCCATGAGGAACACGGGCCGTGCACCCATCGTGAAAATATCGCGGATGATTCCGCCCACGCCCGTAGCCGCACCCTGGAAAGGTTCCACGGCGCTCGGGTGATTGTGACTTTCAATTTTAAATGCCACTGCCCAGCCGTCGCCGATATCGACAACGCCCGCGTTTTCTTCTCCCGCCTTTACGAGAATACGATCGCCAGTGGTTGGGAACTTACGCAGTTCCTTGCGCGAATTTTTATAGGAGCAATGTTCGCTCCACATCACCGAGAAGACGCCCAGCTCTGTGAAGTTTGGTTCACGGCCGAGGACTTCCTTGATGCGTTCGTATTCCTCGGGAGTAATACCGTGTTTGTCGATGATTTCGGGAGTGATTTCCGGAGATGCGCTCATGAATGGAGAGGGGAGTGCCGACGATGCCATTCGAGCACCGAGCGGAAAATTACGTTGCCATCCTGACTGCCGAGCCGGGCTTCGGAAGCGCGTTCGGGATGGGGCATAAGGCCAAAGACATTACCTGCACGATTGCGGATGCCAGCGATGTTTTGGAGAGAGCCATTGGGGTTTGCGGCTTCGGAGGCGATGCCTTCTTTGTCGCAGTAGCGGAGCAAAATCTGACGATGCACATTGAGATCTCTCAATGTTTCCTCATCCGCCATGTAGCAACCTTCGCCATGGGCGATCGGGATATTCAACACACTTCCGGTCAACCCCTGATTGGTGAATATCGTATAATTCGTTTCCACGCGGACATAAGTGGATTCGCAGATGAAGTGCAGTCCGCGATTCCGTACCAGCGCGCCGGGAAGAAGTCGCGATTCGCAGAGGATTTGAAAGCCATTGCAGATGCCGATCACGATCCTGCCTTCGTCCGCAGCTTTCTTAACGGCCTGCATCACGGGAGAAAAACGCGCAATCGCGCCGCAGCGCAAATAGTCGCCGTAGGAAAACCCGCCCGGCAGCACGATGCCATCGTAGGCGGAAAGATCCTCTTCTTTATGCCACACAAGTTCTGCGGTTACGTTCGGCAGGGCACGGAGCGCGTGGACACAATCCTCGTCACAATTCGATCCGGGAAAACGGATGACGGCAAATTTCATGGAGATCTACTTTCCGATCTCCAGGTGGTAATCTTCGATGACCGGATTTGAGAGCAGGTCGTTGCAAATGCGCCGAAGCGCGGGTTCATCCGCCTTTTGCACCTCAAATTCGATAATTTTGCCAATACGCACGGTTCCCGCATCCGCGAGCCCCATATGCAGCATGGCCTCTTTTGTCGCCACGCCTTGTGGGTCGAGCACGTTCGCTTTTGGCATGACTGTCACTTTCACTTTCATCACCGCATCATGCACTCAAGTTCCGCCTTCTGGACAAGAGGAAAATTCTCCAGCCGGTAAATCAGGCGTATTTCTTTTCTTTTTAAGTGGCTATTCCGTTTTGGCTTTCGCCTGCATGGGTGGCTTTGAGCACAGCAGGAAAAAAAGGACGGCGATAAGGGTAATCACGAGGCATGTAATGGAAAAAAGCTCTCCATGACGTGCATAGAACGTCAGCACCGGATGCGTGGGAAGATCCACCGTGCCGAGAAGAATGCCTTCCAGTGCCGTGCCGCCTTTTTCATTTTCCAGGCGCTGCTGGACATGTCCAAAGCGGTCTATGATGCAGGTGATCCCCGTATTCGCCGCTCGCACCATGGGAATTCCATTTTCCGCACAGGTAAAGACCGCATTCGCGAGATGCTGGCGGGGTTCGGCGGATTCCATGAACCAGCCGTCATTGGTCACGGTCACAAAAAGCTGCGCTCCTCGTAAGATGAACTCGCGGGCAAGGTCGCCCAGGGTATCTTCGAAGCAAATTAACGGAGCGACACGTGCTCTCTTTGCGGCCATCTCAAATACCACGGGCTCGATCCCTGCCGTGAAGTCCGAGGGAATTAATGCCCCCGCGATGGGGCCGAAAATGGAAATACTGTGCCGCAATGGAAGGAATTCCCCGAAAGGAACAAGATGCATCTTGTGATAAAGCTGCGCTTCCTGCCCATGGTTCGTCAGCAGCGCCGCAGAATTGTAATCGCCTGCATTGTCAAAATAGATTGTTCCGAGCAGGAAATCGCCGTCGAATTTCCGCGCCAGTGTCTCCACGACCTCGCGGGTTTTATCATCGCTGAAAATCGCTCTTGGCAGCGCGGCTTCCGGCCAGATCAGCAACTCGGGCTTCATCAGCACGGCGGTCTCCGTTAGGCGGGTATAGGTATCGATAATGTATTTCTCGAAGGCGTCGTCCCAGTGGAAGTTCTTGGGAATATTTCCCTCCACCGCCGCAATGCGTAACGGCATCAGCTCTTCTTTTTGCTTTATTGCATAAACTCCATGAAGCAGTACCAGCACTACAATGGCCATCGGCAGCGTGAAGTCATAGTGCGAACGCAGGAATGCTTTTCCCATCTCCATGCGAAGCCGTTTAATCGTCGCAACAAGAGTCACATTCACCAGCACGATCATGAAAGTCAGTCCACCGACACCTGTCACTTTCGTGATCTGGATCATCACGATATTGTCATGCAGGGCCACGCCAATGCCATTCCACCCAAATCCCGTAAAGAGCACGCCTCGCGCCCACTCCAGTCCTGTCCATGCCGCGGCGCAAAGCAATGCCAGCCGAAGATTGTTTATGGAACTTAGCCAGATCGATTTATCGGCGCCCGATTTTTCCCTGGGCATGCCGCAGTATTTTATGAATAACGCCCATGCCGCCGGATAAAGCGCGATGTAGAAAGGCAGCGCCATCCACCCTTCATACGAAACTGTCGTAATCCAGAAAAAGGTCGTCATGAAAAAGGCGAACCCCATGACATAGCCCAGAAGAAAAATTCGCAGGGCATCCCGTTTTGTCCATGATTCGGAAAACCACACAGCGGAAACCAGCGGCGTTAGTGCAATCCACGCCAGCCAGCTTTGATTACACGGTGGTAGGCTGAGCGCGAGAAGAAATCCGCTCAAAAGCGCGCTCACCCATGGCCAAAGTTTTTGTGTTGCGGACATTTCAGGTTAATTGATGGAGGCACCCGTTCTCAGATTTGCAGGAAACTGTCAATCGGATGCGCCTTGTAGCTCCAGATCCAGCGTGACCGTGCAGGACGTATTTTCAGCTTCAGGTGGTGTGGTTTTTAAAAGAATTTCCGCATTGTAACGGCCATCGCTGGTCTTTTTCCAGATGCGAACATAGCCCGAGTATTGCGAGTCATCATCATTGAAGGTGACCATTGCCACATAATTTTTATCGATGGCAAATCCGGTATCGGAAAACGTGGCGCTCACCGTGGGCGGTGACTTATGAAGCAAAACCGCATCCCGGCTGAAGGGATGCATATGCGTATATTTCCACCAGGTGCCGCTTACGCCTGCCAGGCCTGCCACGACGAGGAGAATCACGACGAGCTGCCCGGCGGATGGTCGCTTCATCGTTTTGGGGAAGGGGAGGGCGTAGGTGTCGTGAAGGCAGGAATCGGTGTCGGCGTTGGTTTTGTCGGCCCCGTATCGTGATCCTCAGTCGTATCGATATCGCCCCGGAGGAAATTATTGATATTTTTTGCCTTCGTTTTCTTCGAATCTTCTTTTTGTCCGATAATGCGGAATTCAGCCCGCATCGCCGCAATCTCCGCATCCGTCAATCCGGACGGTATGGTTATGACTCCGTCCGAAATGGGCTTGTCAGAAATCATGTCGATCACCTGGCGCCCATTAACCAGCGCTACAACGGTACGTCCCCGGTTTTCTATCGTGAAAGCCTCCAGAAGCGCTGCGCCATGACTGTCGAGTTTGAAATATGCCCCCATCGTTCCGTCTTTGGCTTTGAAGGGGAAAAAGGCGACAATCTCCCTTTCCGTCGCTACGGGCATGATTCCGATCACTCCGGTGTGCGGCGGTGTTTTGAAAACAATCCCCTGGACAAATTTTTCGCCGTCACCCGGACTACCCTCTGCATGAAAGCGGATAGTGAGGGTGCTCTTTTTATTCGCCGCGACACAAAGCAGGGCGAGAAATGCGGCCAGAAGCGTTTTGCGATTCATTGCTGGATATCATAATGAGCGGATTGGGATTTGCAACTGAAGCCGTATTTGGCTAACAGAGCGCAGTATGAAATTATCCGTCGCCTTTTTAGCGCTCCTCCTGCTGTCTCTCCCGGCCCTCCGGGCGCAGCAACCGACACCGGCCGCGGATACACCCAATGTGGGCCCTTATTTCGTAAAGCCCGGAAGTTACAATCCCGAGCAAGCCATTATTCCCAAAGAGGCTCCAGAGGATAATATCCCTAATCAGCTCAAGGGCTTCTTCAAGGATATCACGAAGAGCGTGAAGCTTAAAAATCTTCGTCCCGTCCCGGTTGTCACTGAGTTGAAGGTCGACCCCATGGATGTCAACCTCAAGGAAAAGCGCGAACTCGCGGTCACTCTGATCGTGAGCAACCATACGGGTCATCTTATGAAACTGGATTTCCCGACCTCCCAGCGCCTTGAGGTTCTACTTCGGGACTCCCAGGGAAAAGTGATCGAGCGCTGGTCGGAGGATCACGCTTTTGAGCAGGTGGAGGGAATTGTCACGGTTAATCCAGGGGAACGCATCGAATATGCCGAACACATTTCCACCCGCGAAATGAAACCCGACCAAAAATATATGGTCGAAGCCTCGATCGCCAACCACCCCGAATATAGCCGGACCGTCACGGTAAAGGGAAAATAACGATTTTCTGATGACTTCTTTTGCCTGCTACGCCATTTTTATTTTGAGTAAAGATTTCCTCTTTCGCGCTTTACGCTTGACGGGAGATCGAAAAACTCATTTTTGCAGGCTCACAAATATGAGAATTTCCTTGTTGCCAAAGGCGGCAAGGCTGTCTATCGCTACCAAAACCAACCACCTAATTAATTAAGTCATGTCTGAGAAATCCATCGAAGAAAAGGTAAGAGATATCATTGTCGAGCAACTCGGCGTTAACCCTGAACAGGTCACTACCACGGCGTCTTTCATTGAAGACTTGGGAGCAGATTCTCTCGATACCGTCGAATTAGTGATGGCTTTCGAAGAAGAGTTCTCTGTCGAAGTTCCTGACGAAGATGCTGAAAAGCTTCAGTCCGTCGGCGATGTTATCAAATACATCGAAGAACGCACACAGAAGTAACCAGTTAGTTTTAAACTAACGGAAAATTTTCAGCCCGGTACCGGTTCCATCCGGTGTCGGGCTGTTTCTATTTCTGCTTTTCAATCCGCGCGTAGGCGTTGTGGTTGTGGATAGACTCGAAATTCTCCGCCTCCACGCAGTACCACGTGATATTTTTATTCTCCTCGGAGCGGAGCGCGATATTTCGCACCAAGTCTTCGACGAAGACGGGATTGTCATACGCACGTTCCGTCACGGCTTTTTCATCCGGGCGTTTCAGCAGGCTGTAAAGTTCGCAGCTCGCGGAGTCTTCCACCAGTCGGACGAGATCCTCGATCCAGATCGGCTTCTTGAAGCGAACAGAGAATGTGACCTGTCCTCTCTGGTTATGCGCCCCGGAAACGCTGATCGCTTTCGAGCAGGGGCATAGCGTCGTAACCGGCACGATTACCGTCAGGATAAAATCCATGGCATCGCCTGCCAGGCTGGCATTGAACCGCGCAGTGTAATCGATCAGTCCTTTTGCACCGGTGACCGGGGCCTTTTTTTCGAGGAAGAAGGGGAATTCAAATTCCACATGTGCAGTTTCCGAATGCAGTTTCGTCTGCAATTCCAGCAGGATGTCTCGGATATTTTCCACATGCAGGACGGGGCCGTGCGAGTTCAGCACTTCGATGAAGCGACTCATGTGCGTGCCCTTGTAATGATGGGGCAGGTCTACGGTAAGCTGCACTGTGGTGATCGTGCTCTGCATGGAGCGTCGTTTGTCCCGTATCTGGATCGGATAGCGCAGGTTCTTTACGCCCACGCGATCAATGGCCAGCTTCCTGCTGTCCGGCTCGCTTTGAGTATCTCGTAACTTCTGATTGCCTGCCTTTTTCTTGCTCATCCGCGCCGGAATCTACCTCGAACTGTGTTTTATACCAATGCGAATTTAAATTAATCCACGAGCTACAAGACCCAAAAAAGTTGCCGAATCCGGCAGCACTGCATAAACTTGGCCTTTCATGTCCAATAAACTTTTTGATTTAAGCGGAGAAGTAGCGGTGGTGATCGGCGCAACGGGCGTTTTGGGAGGGGCGATTGCAGATGCCCTCGCCGCAGCAGGGGCCACGGTGGCTGTATGCGGAAGAAACGCAGAACGCGGAAACGCGCGCGTCGAAGCTATTCGCAAAAACGGCGGCAAAGCAGAGTTTATCGAAGCCGACGCCTCTTCTGCGGAAGGTCTTCGCAAGGCCCATAAGCTCGTGGGAGAAAAACTCGGCGCTCTGGATATCCTCGTGAACGCAGCGGGTGGAAATGACCCGAAAGTGACGGTGACCGCAGAAAACTCCTTTGAAAAAATCCCACTCGAAGCATGGCGTGAAAATTTTGACCTCAATCTTGTGGGCGGTGTTTTTCTTCCCTGCCAGGAATTTGGCCCTGCGATGGTGGCGCGTGGAAAAGGCAGCATCATCAATATCGCCAGTGTTTCCGCGCATCTCCCGCTTTCCCGCGTGGTTGCCTACTCCGCCGCAAAGGCTGCGGTGCTTAACCTGAGTCTCTTTCTCGCTCGCGAATGGGCGCCTTGTGGCGTTCGCGTGAACACCATTACTCCCGGGTTTTTCCCTGCGGAGCAGAATCGCAAGCTTCTCTACAATGAAGATGGCACTCCAACGCCTCGTGCGCAGTCCATTCTCGGGCATACCCCGATGGCGCGTTTCGGCGAATCAAAGGAACTCGGCGGCGCGGTCGTATTTCTCGCCAGTCAGGCCGCCAGCGGATTTGTGACCGGCACGGATATTCGTGTCGATGGGGGCTTTCTCTCTCAAACGATTTAGGTAAATTATACTATGAGTGCGATTCATCACATTGCTCCTGCGGGTTCTTCGATTACGGAAGAGCAGGTCGAAAAAATTGTAGCGGAAGTTTGTGAGGGCTATGATTTCAACGACAAGCGCATCCTTCTGATTATTCCCGACTCCACGCGTACGGCTCCCGTTGGCGTGGTATTCAAGGCGCTTCACAAGCAGGTCGCCGCTCGTACGCGGGCTTTCAATGTCATGATCGCGCTCGGCACGCATCAACCGATGCCGGAAGGTGCTATTTGCAAGCGCTTGGAAATCACGCTCGCCGACCGCACCTCCACATATGCCAAAGTGCAATTCTTCAATCATGCATGGGATAATCCCAATGCGCTTCGCAATATTGGAACCATTCCCGCGAAGGAAATCTCGGAACTCTCCGATGGCCTCTTCTCCATGGATGTGCCGGTCACCATTAATAAGCATCTGTATGAATACGACCGCATCATCATCATTGGCCCCGTATTCCCGCATGAAGTGGTCGGATGCTCCGGTGGAAATAAGTATCTCTTTCCTGGTGTAAGTGGCCCGGAAGTTCTCAATTTCTTCCACTGGCTTGGCGCGGTCGTTACCAATCCCCTCATCATCGGAAACAAGTGGACGCCCGTGCGCAAGGTCGTGGACCGCGCCGCGACCATGGTGCCGATTGAGAAGCTTTGCTTCTGCCTGGTCGTCGATGGGAAAAACTTTGCCGGTCTTTTCGCGGGCGATCCTGTCACCGCATGGGATCAGGCGAGCGATCTTTCCCAGAGTCTTCACATTGCCTACAAGGACAAGCCGTTCCATACCGTCCTCTCTCGTGCGCCGGAAATGTATGACGAGCTTTGGGTCGGCGGAAAGTGCATGTATAAGCTCGAACCCGTTGTTGCCGATGACGGGGAGCTTATTATCTACGCGCCGCACATCCATGAGATTTCGCTCACGCACGGTCGTCTCATTCGTGAGATCGGCTATCACTGCCGCGATTATTTTCTCAAGCAGTGGGACAAGTTTAAGCACTATCCATGGGGCGTGATTGCGCACTCCACGCACGTGCGTGGGATCGGGACTTACGAAAATGGCGTCGAGAAATGCCGGGTTCGCGTCACGCTCGCCACGGGGATTCCTGAATCCATTTGTAAGGAAATTAATCTCGGCTATCGCGATCCTGCGACGATCAATGTGAAAGATTTTGAGAACAAGGAAGATGAGGGGATCTTTTACGTCCCGAAAGCGGGCGAGATGCTTTATCACCTGAAGGAAAGACCTACATGGGCCGCAGCGAGTTAACCCTTGCGGTCGATATCGGAACTTCTTCCGCCCGAACCGCTCTCTTTGATTTTCGTGGTCGTCGTGTTGCGCGCTCCATCGCGCAACGCTCCTACGTGCTGCATACGGATGTCTCCGGTAAGGCGGAACTGAATCCGCAGGATGTTTTAAATGCCATTCGTGCCTGTATGGCGGAAACGCTTAAAGGTGTGAGCGCTGTTCGCGCAGTCGGAGTTTCTTGTTTCTGGCACAGCATTCTCGGAGTGAATGCAAAGGGTGAACCCGTGACACCGATTTTCACCTGGGCGGATTCCCGATGCCGTCCCGATGCCGCTGCATTACGGAAAAAATATTCAGAAAAAGAAATTCACGCGGAGACGGGCTGCATGCTTCGAGCGTCTTTTCTTCCGGCAAAATTCCGCTGGCTCCAGCGCACGCAAAAAGGTGTCTTCCGTAAAGTTCACCGCTGGATGTCTCCAGGTGAGTGGATTCAACTTCAGCTTGCGGGTTCAACAACCTGCGCCATCGGCATGGCGACCGCCACGGGGCTTTTTGATCCCACGACATTGACCTGGTCCCCACGGATGCTGCGCATCGCGGGGTGCAAGGCTTCGGATTTTTCGCCGATTGATGATCGACCTGTCAGGATTGCTCCCTCGCACCTGAAACATCAGTCACTTAAAAATGCGCTCTGGTATCCTGCCATCGGCGACGGTGCCGCCAGTAATCTCGGCTCGGGCGCTACGGAACCTGGGCTTGCGGCAATCAATATCGGCACCAGTGCGGCTCTTCGCATCATGCGCGAGGGGCGTCAGGCGCGTGCGCCGTTTGGATTGTTTTGTTATCGGGTGGATGCCCGTCGCTTTCTCGTTGGAGGTGCCGTCAGTAATGCAGGTAATCTCCACGCATGGTGTTTGCGCGAATTAAAACTACCGAGGGATCTATCGAGTCTCGAAACCGATCTCGCGAAACGCAGCAGCCCGCAGCACGGCCTTACGGTTCTTCCGTTTTGGACGGCGGAGCGTGCGCCGACATGGGAGGAAGATGCGAAAGGCACGATCTACGGCATGACGCAGAATACGACCGCCGTGGATTTACTCCAGGCGATCACCGAGGGCTTTTATTTCCGTCTCGCGGGAATTGCCTCCATGCTTGCGGCTTCGAAAAAAACACCGCCAAAGTGGATCGTTTCCGGTGGCGTTTTAAAATCCCGCTCTGCGCTTCAGCGACTTGCGAATGTTTTCGGCCAGCCCGTGTATGCGAATCCCGAACCCGAAGCTTCGCTCCGCGGCGCGGCAGTATATGCGCTTGAGCAGGAAGGCGCGAAAATCGAAACGCTGAATTACCACCTGCCCGTCAAACCGAAGGCGGTAATCCATGCCGAGTATCTTGCCGCACGCAAAGAGCAGGAGGGTCTGGAGAAACTTCTAGGAGCGTGAAACTCACCCTCAATGAAATTTACCAGTCCGTGCAGGGCGAGAGCACCTGGGCCGGGCTGCCATGCGTTTTTGTGCGACTGACCGGCTGCGATCTCCGCTGCACCTATTGCGATACGGCCTACGCTTTTTATGAGGGGAAGAAGTGGGAGTTCGAGGAGATTGTTTCCGCCGTCATAGCTTATAAATGCCCACTCGTGGAAATCACCGGCGGCGAACCGCTTCTCCAAAAAAATATCCTTCCCCTGATGGCGCGTCTCTGCGACGAGAACCTTACGGTTTTAATCGAGACGAGCGGGGCGCACGATATTTCCGGTATTGATCCCCGCGTTCATCGCATCATGGATCTCAAAACTCCTGACAGCGGCGAGTCGGATCGGAATCTTTATTCAAATATCGCCCACCTCACGCAGCGCGACGAGGTAAAATTCGTCCTCGCAAGCCGGGGCGACTACGAGTGGACCCGTGAGATGATTACCACGCATGAACTGGATTCCAGGGTGCGCGCTGTTTTGCTGAGCCCGGTTTTTGGTAAAATCGATCCCAAGGACATCGTGACCTGGATGCTGGAGGACAGGCTTCCGGCCCGTTTCCAGCTTCAAATGCATAAATTCATCTGGCCACCGATGGAGCGTGGAGTGTAAACGAAAGTCGCCATGCTTTTCCGCCTTACCAAAGATTACTACTTCGAAGCCGCGCAAACTCTCCCGAATGCGCCGGTTGGCCATAAATGCCGCGGAATGCACGGACATAGCTTCAAGGTGGAAATCAGTGTCGAAGGCGCTGCGGACGCGACTACCGGTTGGGTTTACGACCATGCCCAGATCAGTGATGCGATGAAGCCTCTCCTCGATCAGCTCGATCATGGCTATCTGAACGAAGTTCCCGGTCTGGAAAATCCGACCATTGAAAATATGTGTGTCTGGTTCTGGCAAAAGCTGGAAATCCACCTGATTGGCCTTGCTGAGATCGTTGTTCACGAGACGCCGACGGCCCGTTGTTCCTATCGCGGGAAATAATCTCCGAGAATTCGCATTGAGATCGGCTTCCAAAGAGGATATTCGGGAGCCATGCAACGGATTTTTGTCACAGGCGGGGCGGGTTATATTGGAAGCATTTGTGTCGAGCAGCTTCTCGATCAGGGCTTTGAAGTCACCGTCTTTGACAACTTGAGCGAAGGTCACCGCAGGGCCATCGATCCTCGCGCACGCTTCCTGCAGGGCGATCTCGCCGAGCGAGATACGCTGAAACGGGTGATCGTGGAGTATCAGCCTGACGCCGTTATGCACTTCGCGGCCAACGCTTTAGTAGGCGAATCGATGCAGAATCCCTCCAAGTATTTTCGTAATAATGTGGCCAATGGCTTGAACCTTCTTGATGCCATCGTAGAGGCAAAGGTCGAGCATTTTGTATTTTCCTCCACCTGCGCCACCTTCGGTATTCCCTCGCGTATGCCGATTGATGAGACGCTTCCTCAGATTCCCATCAACCCTTACGGTGAGTCCAAACTGATTTTCGAAAAAATCCTCCGTTGGTATGGTGAAATTCACGATCTGCGTTGTGTGGCTCTTCGTTATTTCAATGCCGCAGGCGCCACGGAAAAATTTGGAGAAGATCATCGCATCGAAACCCACCTCATTCCGAATGTCCTTAAAGTCGCCCTCGGACAGAAGCAGGCTGCGGAAATATTCGGCACGGATTATGAAACTCCGGATGGCACATGTATCCGCGATTACATTCATATCCTCGATCTCGCCGAGGCTCACATTCTTGCCCTGAAGGCTTCTCAAAGCGCATTTTACAATCTGGGAACGGGTGGGGGCACTTCTGTTCAGGAAGTCATTGAATGCTGCCGCCGGGTGACCGGGAAAGAAATCCCTGTCATTACGCAGCCCCGCAGAGCTGGTGATCCTCCGCGTCTGATTGCAGCTTCGGAAAAGATTCATAATGAACTGGGTTGGCAGCCGAAATACCAGAATATCGAAGCGATTATTCACAGTGCCTGGAACTGGCATCTGGCGCATCCGGAGGGTTATGGGGACTGAAGTCCCGCCTTCTCGAAATTAGAAGTTTTGAAAGACCCTTTTACACCCCATTTTCTCCTTGCAAGGTATCTGACCGAGAATAGCCTATCTCTTTCTTTGTGGATGATAAAAAGAGCCGCCATTATATTTTGCTCGCTGCTGCTTTCCTGGACTGCCGTCCAGGCTCAGGCACCCTCTAATCAATTCACAACTGCTCCGGCCCCGGAGACTAATCTGTCGGGTAATCCTGCAACCTCCACTACAACCTCTGCTCCACAGAAAACAGAATCCCCTCTTACTTCGCTCGGCACGTTTTCCGCCCTTAATGGCGCAAATGGAGCTTTTGGCGATGTGGAAATCACGGCGGATGGCGAGACCCGCTTTGAAGAGGGCGTCGCAATCGCTGAGGACAATGTTCAGATTCACTACAAGGATGTCAGTCTATATGCCGACTATGCGGAGTACAATCCGGAAACCCGTGATATTCTACTCAAAGGAAATGTAAGAATTTACGCTCAGAAAAACGCCATGTTTGGGCAGCGTGCCATTTACAACCTTGAGTCGAAACAAGCCCGTGCGCTGGAATTTGAGGGGGCAAGATATCCCGGTTTCTTTCATGCACTTGGCATGCGTTCTCCCTCAGCGAATGAATTTCGGATGCGTGATGTATCCATTACCACGCAGGATAGCTCACTGCCCTACTGGCATGTTCACGCGCGTTCGACCCGTATTTATCCTAATGATCGTGTCATCATGAGCGGTGCTACTCTTTATGTGGGTAAGATTCCGATCATGTATCTTCCTTACCTTTATGCGGATCTTAATCATGGTGGTATCCAGATTGTTCCCGGTTATGACTCGCAGTGGGGTGCTTTTCTTTTGACGGGTTACACTTTTCCGATTGGTAGCGGAGATCATTTCGTCGGCACGGCCCGCTTTGATTATCGTGAGAAGCATGGGCCTGCTATAGGATTTGACCTGACTATGAAGTACGGCAAAAAAGATCGTAGTACGGGCGATCTTATTGTTTATTACGCTAGGGATAAAAATCCCGGATTGGGTTTTGCTGGCTCTGGTGAGACTCCGACAAACGCGGGTAACAACCGGGGACGCGTGACTTTTCAACAGCAATTATACCTTACCGAGGATATTTACGTCACCGCCGATATCAACTATCTGAGCGACCGAAATTTTCTGGAAGATTATTATCCCGCAGAATTCCGCATTGATCCGCAGCCGGATAACTATGTGCAAATCATGAAATGGAATGAGTTCTATACCATGAGTCTTCTCACACGGTTTCAGATGAACACCTTTCAGGAAGTCACGGAGCGTCTTCCCGAAGCGGCGTGGGATTTCAAACAGCATGGCATATTCGGTTCGCCCATTTATTATGATGGCAGCACTACGGTAGGCTATCTGGAGCGCGCATTCAGCCAGGACCCTACCCTCAACCCTTCCGCATTTTCGAATTATTCCGCCGCACGCTTTGATACTTTTAACCAGCTTTCCTATCCCCGCAATTATTTTGGTTGGCTGAATCTGATTCCTGCTGCGGGCATTCGAGGCACTTATTACAGTCAATCGGGATCTTTCCTTAATGTGGACGGAACCAAGAATAGTAGTCCTACGGAAAATCTTCAGCTAGGCGGGCCCATTTTCCGTCCGGTTTTCAATGCGAATTTTGAAGCTTCCTTTAAGGTCTCACGCGCTTTCGAGCAGATCCAGTCCCGCGCTTTAGGGGTCGATGGAGTCCGCCACATCATGCAACCTTATACGGACTTTTCCTACGTCTATAATGCAGGTCCAAAGCCGGACGACGTCCTGCAATTTGATAACAATGTTCCTTCCACACAACCGCAGGCTTTGACATTTCCTCAGTTTACGGGAATTGATTCTCTTGATACTTGGGCAATCTGGCGGGCCGGTGTGCGAAACCGGTTTCAGACCCGGCGGAATAATGATACGCTAAGCTGGTTTTTCGATGACACGTATGTCGATTACAACTTCCAGAATCCCTACACGAATCAGAAGATCGGCAATCTTGTAAACCAAATGGCATTCTATCCTGTGCCCTGGTTTGGTCTGCGTTTGGATACTCAGGTTCCGATTACCAATGACGGATTTTCTGAAGCCAACATGACCTTCAATTATATGCCGGTCAAAAATCTGGCTCTCTCGATTGGAGATCAATACATCA
>JBDTJR010000028.1:0-24366 GCA_039935735.1 Chthoniobacterales bacterium
GCAGAACTTGTCTGAATGCTTCCGGAATCATCCCCCGTTCCGCCAATAAGTGAGCCATGGATCGTCACTGAACCCATGCCGGAATTTGAAGATACCATACCACTGATCAATCCGGCACCACCCTTTACATCTCCATTGAGAGTGATATTGCCGATCTTCCCATTGATTGCCCAAATCGATCCGCTGTTGTCAGCCCCTCCGCCGATAAGTGCACCACCGGGAAGAGCCGTGCCAGTAACAGGGCCACCGATTGCAATATTACCGATATTATTTCCGGCATAAATGGCGCCGCTATTGGACCCACCGCCGCCCTGCACAAAACCATTCACTGTGATGTTTCCCAATGCACCGCCAGTTCCAACAGGGTCATTCCCATTCTTAGGCGCCTGATAATTCATCGCCGTAAAGATACTTCCAGACCCGCTGCCAGTTCCTCCAACGAGATTTTCTCCGACAAGAACGCTCGCTATCTTATCTGCGGCTGTACCAAGATAGAAGTTTGTATTGACTAAATTCGGGGTCGGACTGTCAATTGCATTTTGCGTATTATTTCTGCCTATCGAAATACTTCCGCTATTATCTCCCGTCCCGCCGGTAACAGAGCCTTGTATGACAACGGCTCCTATGCTCTTCCCGGAAAAGATGGTACCACTATTGTCCCCGTCGCCACCCTGCAATTTACCGCCGATATTGACGTCTCCCATGACTCCGTCCTTATAATTCAAATAGGTCGTGGTATTGCCATCTCCGTGAGGAAGTAGTTTGGTTGCGCCTTCATAGACAACTTTACTAAGCAAAACATTCACTTCAGTCGCAATACGTCCCGAATAAGACCCCGTACCTCCAATGACATCATGCCCCACCGTGGCGCTACCAAGGCCATTTCTGCCATACATCATCGCGCTAAATTGGCCACCGCCACCGGTAATGGAACCATTCACAGCAAGGCTGGTCATAGTGCCATTCCAGGCGATGACGCTCCCTGTGCGTAACCCGGAGCTTCCCTCGACGTCGCCGCTAATTAAAACTACTCCAATATTACCACTTCCGGTTGTTGGAGAAGGAGAATGTTCAGCAGAACTTGTCTGAATGCTTCCGGAATCATCCCCCGTTCCGCCAATAAGTGAGCCATGGATCGTCACTGAACCCATGCCGGAATTTGAAGATACCATACCACTGATCAATCCGGCGCCACCTTTTACATCTCCATTGATAGAGATATTGCCGATCTTCCCATTGATTGCCCAAATCGATCCGCTGTTGTCACCCCCGCCAATAAGTGCGTCATGCGCGAAGACCGGACCGGTGACAGGTCCTCCAATCGAGACATTTCCAATATTCTGAGCAGCCATGATAGTTCCCGAATTTGTGGAGCTACCTCCGGTAACCGCCAGAGCGATAGTTACATTTCCGATACTGCCGTTGGAGGATCTGATTAATCCCGTGCTGTCAAATGCGCCGCCTGTCAAATTTCCAGAAGTATGATTTTCTAAATCTCCAATACTGATATTTCCGATAGTTCCGGTGGCAAGAATACTGCCACTTCCCGCATGAGTGCCCCCGGTCATATCATGACCTATTGTAACATTTCCCATTTTGCCACCACTCACAATGGATCCACTGGCATTTCCAGAATTACCAATAAGAGAGCCCGCGATACTTACACTGCCTATATTACCACCGGCGAAAATCTCACCACTACCGTCTCCAGCCGCACCTTTTACATCTCCCCCGATTGTCACCATACCCATGGTGAGACCTGAATGAACAGACCCAGCATTGGTAAATCCGCCGCCAAGAATATCGCTGCCAATCGTCACATTTCCCATTTTACCGTCTGAAGAAATGCCCGCCTCACTGGCGCCATCAGCATGTGTACCGTCAATTCCGCCCTTGATGATCACCGTCCCGACGCTTCCGGTCGCATGAATCCAGCCTTCATTGGTTCCGCCAGCCTTGGCAATAAGCGATCCGCCAACATTCACGGATCCAATCCCCGCCAATACGCCACCCGCAACCCCTAAAGACCCTTCGACATCATGAGTGACGCTCAGTTTACCAATCTTGCCAGTAACAAGACTCGCATTGTCCGTACTGAACATCCCCAGCGAATCCACCGTGAGCGAAGTAATTCCTTTTTGAAAGGTAGCCGAATCGCCCGCCGTAATTTTTTCGAGGCCGCCGGTAATTTTGACCATTCCAAGGTCATTTCCCGCAGCTAAAATTGCGCCGACATCTACCAAGCCGTTTCCGGGGCCATTTTTAATTTTTAATGTCGAAATGGTTAAATTGGCCCCGGCAAATTGGGGGTCGGTCAAATTCAGGGAGTTGAGTATTTGAGCGCCGTCGACGCCGCTGTCGACAAAAGTAAACATTGCCAGATCAAGTGCGCCTTTTGTGACCTGAACGTGAACGATGTCGCCATCCAGGTCTTTGTATTCCACGGTTTTAGCATTGAGCAACGATGCGGGTGCAATACGGTCTTCGAGCGGTTCAAGAAAAGATATAATAGGTGCCATGTTGGAAGGAATTGATGATAGGTCGCACGGTTTCTCACTCTGCGCAAGCTGCAAAATGCTCATTTTTAGGGTATAACCGACACTAGAGATTGCCCCTTTTATCCATTCCCTGTTAAATACTCCGAAATGAAGCCCCTGCTCTCGCTATTTCTAGCCCTTTCGCTCGGCTTATTTTCCGCCAAAAAGAGCAATGCCGCGGATCTGCAAGTCGCCGCAGCAGCAAGCCTTACCGACGCCTTGACAGCACTTGCCCCGGCTTTTGAAAAGGAAACCGGCGATAAGGTGATTTTCAATTTCGCAGGCTCCAATGTCCTGGCCCGTCAAATCCAGGAAGGCGCGCCGGTGGATGTTTTTATCTCCGCCGACGAAGCTAAAATGAGCGACTTGGTCAAAGCAGGGCTGGTGGAAAAGCAGGCAGTGGTTCCCTTTCTTTCCAATACGCTGGTGATTGTCGCCCCGACAAACAGCGACTTAAAGATTCTGAATGGCCGCCAACTGGTGAAAACCGAAGTCAAGCACCTTGCGCTCGCGCAACCGGACTCCGTGCCAGCTGGGATTTATGCCAAGGAATATTTGGAGAAAGTGGGAATTTGGAATCAACTCAAAAGCCGCGTGGTACCTACGGAAAATGTGCGCGCCGCTCTCGCAGCCGTGGAATCTGAAAATGCCGAGGCCGGAATCGTCTATAAAACCGATGCGGAAATTTCCCATAAGGTCAAAGTGCTGTGCGAAATTTCCCAAAAAGAAGGCCCCCACATTGTTTACCCCGTTGCCGTTATCAGTGCTTCAAAAAATAAGACCGATGCGGAAAAGTTCATTGCATTTTTGCGTTCAAAACAAGCTGAGGCGAAGTTCAGCAAAATGGGCTTCATTATCCTAAAATAATGCTGCGACTGTCCTCAGGCGACTGGTGGACGGTCGGCTTCAGTCTTTGGACGGCAGCCCTTGCCACCCTCCTTATTCTTCCTTTTGGAATTGCTGGCGGCTGGCTATTTGCGCGCAAGAACTGGCCGGGCAAATCCTTTGCAGAAACGATCCTCACGCTTCCGCTGGTACTTCCACCGGTCGCTACAGGCTTGATATTGCTACAGCTACTCGGGCGGCGAGGCACTCTGGGAAGATTCATTCACGATACCCTGGGAACAGAAATCATCTTCACCTGGAAAGCCGTAGTTTTAGCGATGGCGGTAATGGCCTTTCCCCTCATGCTCCGGGGAGTGCGAATGGCATTTGAATCCGTCAATCCCCGATTTGAGCAGGTTGCATCCACGCTGGGAGCTTCGGATTTGCGAATTTTTTTTACGATCACGTTGCCGCTTTCATTCCGAGGCGTGATCGGAGGAACAGTCCTCGGATTCGCACGTGCGCTGGGAGAATTTGGAGCTACCATTCTGGTCGCGGGTAATATCCCTCATAGAACCACCACACTTTCGATTTCGATCTACAATGCCATTCAGCTTGGACATGACAACCATGCCTATAAGCTTTTGATCGTAGCGGGCCTGCTCAGTTTTTGCGCATTGGGAATCAGCGAATACTTTACCCGGAGAAATGCTCAATGAAGCTTTCATTTCAAGAAATTCTCCTTCCGCTGCACGGAATGAATCTCGAGCTGGATCTCTGCCTCGAGGGAAATGTAACCGGAATTTTCGGGCCAACTGGAGCCGGAAAGACCTCCCTCATCGAAATCATCGCGGGATTACGCAAGCCGTCCCAGGGCAAAATCTTCCTGAATGATACGATCTTGAGTGATGCGAGTGAAAAAGTATTTCTACCTGCAAGAAGTCGACGGGTGGGCTATGTCCCCCAGGATTTCGCACTCTTTCCCCATAAAACCGTGAAAGAAAATATTCACTACGGCGTTAAACCCGGCACCCCGCGTATTTCACCGGAAACCGTATGCGAAATCCTGGAAATCAGCGCTCTTTTAGATCGCAAGCCGGACACTCTTTCCGGTGGAGAACGGCAGCGCGTTGCTTTTGCCCGCGCGCTGGCATCCGATCCGACAATACTTCTCTTCGATGAGCCGTTGTCAAATCTAGACTATACCCTCAAGCAGCGTATTATCCCTTACCTACTGCGCATACGGGATGAATTCAAAATTCCCATTCTCTATGTGACACACTCCAGTGAGGAAGTCATGGCGCTTTGCGATGAAGCCGTGATTCTCAAAGCAGGAAAAGTAATACTTCAGGGAAAGCCCCGAGATTTGTTTGTGAAATCGGATATCCCCTACTACCTCCCACGGAACAGCTTTATTCCGCAGGAACAGGATCCGGCGTCGCCGACAAGACCTTCTTAAGAACCGCTCCCAATTCCGCAACCTGGAAAGGCTTTTCAAGCCTGCCTTTGAAGCCGATATTTTCGTAGTCCGTCATCACCTTATTATTCGTGTATCCGCTACAAATAATGACACAGGCCTCAGGATCGATCTTCAGGAATTGACGTAGGGCCGCCTCGCCACCGATACCACCTGGAATAGTCGCATCCAACACAACAACATTAAAAGGGGTGTTACTTTCCCTGGCTTCTTTATACATCACCAGAGCGTCCTCGGTACTGTTTGCAGTCGAAGCATTATACCCCAGGTTCTTAAGCATGGATTTAAGGATATTAAGAATCATCGCTTCATCATCCACGATGAGGACGCGTCCTTTTCTTTCATTCTCCTTCTCGACAGGTGCGGGCATCGACATGGCTGCTACCATTTCTTTCGCAGCCTTCTCGTTTTTCAATTTGGTCAACGGTGAAGCAGCCGGAAGAAGTACAATAAACTCACTTCCCTTCCCTTTTTCGGAGTTCACCATAATCACACCCTGATGACGTTTTAAAATCGAATAACAGGTGGAAAGTCCAATTCCTGAACCATAGGTTTTGGTCGAAAAGTAAGGATCAAAAATTCTGGAAAGATTTTCCTCCGAAATACCCACACCACAATCCTTGATCGAAATACCCACATACCAGCCGGGCCTCAAATCCTGGATGCTTCCATCTGCGATTTCTCGATTCACCGCACGAACCTCCAGTACGCCTCCATTGGCCGAAGCTTCCCTTGCGTTGATAACCAGATTATCCAATACCTGATTGAATTGAGAAAGATCCACATCGACCGGTAAAAGGTCGGGAGCCATTTGGAAGGATGGCACGAGATTCGAGCCACGCAGAGCAAACTGAATCGTAGAAATGACGTGCGAAGTGATATCGGTCACCTCTTTTACAGGATTTCCCCCTTTCGCAAAGGTCATCAACCCCTTCGCAAGTTCACAGGCACGACGTGCGGCAAGCAATGCATCGTTAATAAATTTGGTAACATTTTCCTGATTGGTAATGTCCATGCCGGCTAGCTCAAGATTCGCCGTGATGGCGAGCATGATGTTATTAAGATCATGTGCAATGCCGCTCGAAAGAAGCGCAAGCGCCTCGAATTTCGACGCCTTCATTTTCTCTTCATCGCGAAGACGAAATGCGGTGATGTTCTCCACCGAACCCACAAACATATGCTGTGTGGAATCTTTCGAGCGATAAACTCCAATCATCAGCAACGCATCAAAAAGAGCGCCCTTCCCGGTCTTGAGTACAACCTCCTGGTGTATTTCCGAGATTTCACCATTGGCTAACTTTTGAAAATCCTCGGCAAGATTTGTTCGTGCAGAAGCGTTATCGATAAGATTCAGAACATTCAAAGATTCGGCATCCGTTTCACAGAGTGTCCTGAAGTTACGATTTACTTTATGAACTTTCCCTGAAATATCGCAGAAGAAAACCGCATTGAGGACGGAATCCAGAAGATCGTCGCTCTCCTGGATCGTGCTACGGATTGTATCAAAAATTTGTCTTTGTTCGGTGACATTTGCAGCACTGACGATAAGCGCGTCATCGTCCGCATCCTGAGCCTTCACCTGACGTGTGCGAAGCCGTAACCAGAGCAGAGAACCATCCGGGCGCTGGGCTCCGGCAAGCGTGCGATCCAGCGTTTCGTGAATGGAATCCAAATCCTCCGCCGCCAACTTTAACGGTTGCCCATCCTCCCGGAGAGGAAGTAACTCCTGCAAGGAACGCCCAATGATCTTTTCGCGAGGAAGTTGAAGCACATTGCTGGCGCCAATGTTACAATCCGTCACCGTCGCATTCTTGGTGACCAGGAAATAACTGAAAGGAAGAAAATCGAGGAGTTCCGATGCGGATTTAGTGAGGAAATCAAAGGAGGTCTGCATAACGTGTTGGGGTGAAAGAATAATACAGGAGAAGCTTCGATAGAGTAAACAAAGGAATTACCTTATAAAAGTTATGCATCCCGTAACAATCGGGAGGCTTCCGTCGCCACAGTTTCCGCTGAAAGAGATTGGTGCCATTTCCTGCTATCTTCCCGCTCGCCTCCGAACCACACCTGGCGGGCACTGGCAGTCCATGGGCCAAACATTCCATAATGTAAACCGGAGTGTAAAATGATGGCAGGTCGGTCGAGAGCCGTCGCGATGTGTGCAGCGGCCGTATCGACCGTAAGAACTATTTTGGCGCCAGCCACTTTATTGACAAAAACCTGCAAATCGCCTCCGGCTTCAATTTGCACATCGGTAAAACCTGCCGCCTTCAACAGAACAACCATCTCCTGAAGCTTCTCAACTTGCGAAGCAGCTCCAGAAAGAATCACTTTCGGAGGACGAAGCTCCAATGGAATCGCGCTTAAAACCCACACCCATTTGGCGATAGGATAATCCTTTGAAGTCAGGGTGCTAAACGGACTGCAAACGAGGTAATCCCCTCGTTCCGGGTTTGCTCGTAGTAGTGGCTGAACATCGGATCTGCTGACTTCCTTCCCGAGAACGGCAGTCAGGACACGACGATGTGCTTCAAACTCCAAAGGAATAAAAGCCCCCTCTTCGGGATACTCCACAACTGTTGTCGGTCTGAGGAAAACAGCCGCCTTCTCGACTCTCAGCCGTGTTGGCTGCTGATTACGGAGGAGAAGATTTTCACAAACTACTCTGCGTGAGGCGCGCGAGGAAAAAAACATAAAGGTATGCAGATACTCGCGCATGTGGCGGAGACTGATACTGCACTCGAAGCGATGCGTCAGCATTCGCGCCCATGGAGGAGTGGCACGAATAAGGTTGGCGAGAAAGAGATTCAATTTCTTTCGTTTATCCAGAAGAGGAAGCTCCAGAATATCCGCTTTCGGAAACTGTGCTTTGGCAAGTGGCACCACGAGAGACCGCACACAGATCATGAGTTGATCTTCACCATAGACGTCGGCGAGCTTGCGTATGACACCCGTTGCCAAAACAAAGTCCCCAATTCCGTCCGGTTTAAAAATAAAGACTTTCATACAACCGCGCTTGTTGAGGATTTTATGCGAAGATGAAAACGATTTCGATGCGTAATGAGCGTTGCTTTTCCGTTAAATACTTTTGAGAGATTACGATTCGTCAATACTTCCTCGCGCGGACCAGAGGCCAGTACGGCCCCGTTTTTCATGAAAAGCATGTGGGAAAAGCACGGCATAATCTCCTCTACATGATGCGTCACAAGTACCATACAGGGCGAATCCTTTTTACCCGCAAGACGCTGGATAAATCCAAGAAAAGTCTCCCGTGCCGCCGGATCCAGACCCGCACAGGGCTCGTCGAGAACAAGAAGCTTCGGATTAGCCATGAGCGCCCGTCCGATCAATATCCGTTGGCGTTCGCCTTGAGAAAGAAATACCCAGGGGCGAGCAGCTAAATGTGACGCCTCGACCTGCTCAAGGATACGTGTGGCACGACGTCGGTCTGCAACGGTTATCCTCCCCCAATAATCGATCATCGCAAACTTACCGCTCACGATACTTTCCAGCGCGGTTTCGACATCGTTCATCATTTGAGAAACACTCGAACTTACTACTCCGATCCGTTTCCTGATCTCCCGCCAGTCCGCTTCTCCAAAGGGATTTCCCAATAAGGCAATATCGCCCTCCGTAGGCATAAAGTAACCCAGAATCGCGCTGAGGAGCGATGTCTTACCCGAGCCATTGGCCCCGAGAATGACCCAATGCTCGCCCCGCTTTACAGTCCATGAAACGCCACGAAGAATTTCCGTTCCCTGCCGTTCGATGCGTAAATCCCGCACTTCGAGGATCGAATCTGTCTTTTGCTGCTTTCTCATCGTCCGACATCAAACCGATGTGTGCTATGCTCGTCACTAAGAAAAGAATCTACTTCATAGCGATTCTTAAAAATCCGGATGCGAACCGCACCGGTTTGATCCATTCGGAATAGCTTTGCCCCTATGCGATCTACACTCTCGGACAGGCCTTCCGGTAGCTGTTCGGTAGCAGGAATCTGGGCCACCGTCGTAATAACAATAAAGGGTTTCACCGCGGCAAGAAAATCCGGATCGCCACTCATTCCCGTAAAATGCCTTCCCATAATGAGAATATCTGCCCGGATATCCGCCTTCGATTCGAGCAGGCTATGTTCCGTGAAAAATCCCGAATCAGACATCATCAAAATACGGACGGCGCCCACTTTAAACCGCATTACAAGGGCTTTATCGTCTGAGCGACTCCTCATATTATCCACAGGCGGAAACAAAACCTTTGCGACACCACCATGTTCGGTTTTGAAGACGTCATCGGGTCCTACATGAATTTCGTGTGTCGAATGATCATTCAGATATCGATCTACTGTCATATGAGAACGTGAATGATCCTCTGCGCCCGATTCGATGATATCTTTAACGTGTAGCGACTCCATAAGGCGGGGAATACCGCCAATATGTCGAGCATCACCGTGCGTAAGCGCAACCCATTCGAGTGATGACACCCCACGCGCGTTTAAATAGGGAAGAATGGTCCAGCGCACATCGGAATCCCCTCCACAGTCGACCATGTAAACCGCAGACCCGGAATGAATGAGCGTCGCGCCACCCGCTCCGAGATCGAATACAACTATTTCCGCAAGAGGAGGATCCCATTGCCAGGTTTTCACTTTTAAATAACTTCCAGGTACCGTCGATAGCGTATTTATACCGAGAAGAAGTAATTTAACGAATACCCAGTTTGCGTTGTTAAAAACGGCAGAAAGCCACGAAGAAAAGACAGCACACCCCATAGAAACCACTGCAAGCGACAGGATAATAAATGCGATCGGAACGGCAAAAAGATTTGCCGGAATCGACGTAAGGGAAAGCATATGAAAATACCCCGCAATGAAGGGTAGAGATCCGATCCACGCCGCGCTGGAAACACAAATAACCCCTGCCACACTGCATAAGGCCCAGCGCACAATACGCTCAAATCGTGAAACCAGTTGGCGCGGCAGAAAAGCGTCTGGCTCCAACTGACGTCGAAACAACCTTTGCGTGGGAGATACAATCAAGAGAATAGAAGCAACCACTCCAAAAGAAAGTTGGAATCCGGGATTGAACAACTCCCTTGGATCAAAAATCAGAATAAGAAAGGCGGCACCGAAGAGCGAATTTAAAGCCAGAGAACGACGCGAGAAAATAAGTCCCGACAATACAATGCCAGCCATAACCGCCGCACGAATGCTCGAAGGTTTCCAACCAGTTAGAAACGCGTAACCAAATAGCAAAGGAACAATCATGATCATTGCATATCGACGAGGAACTCGCAGCGTGTTTAAAATATACCAAAAAATGGTAGCGAGCATGGCTACATGCAATCCGCTTACGGAGAAAAGATGATAGGTGCCAGTATGCCGAAATGCGTCCTCAGTGGCCTCGGAAGTGCCAGCGACATTTCCGAGCACAATGGTCTGAAGCGTGGAAGACACTTCAGAATCTGAAGCAATACCATTGGAAAGCGTTTTCATTATCCATTCCCGGGTTGCCACCGCTTCACGTTGCAACCAATTGCTCTCTCCATAGCCCAGAGTGATAACATCCTCCGGTCGAGATACTGTCGCTTGAAAATAAATATTTCGAATCCAATCCCATGACCTTACATCGAATTCGCCCGGATTTCTCGCGCGCGGTATTCTCTGGAGCGAGGCAACAATTTTCAGACGATCTCCAATTCCCGGAGAAATATTTTTTGCAAATACTACGACGTTTAGTGGTGAGACAAGAGGACATCCATCCTGCAAAACCTTGTCCGCATGAAAAAGAAGACGCACCCGCTCGTCATGCACAACAGGCTCCTCACATACCGTCCCCTCCATTACGACGACAACTCGTTGATCGGCAAAATTTGAAGCAAGAACTTCCTGTGGCGATTCTCTTGTTTTCCACAAAAAGACACTGGCAAAAACGCAAAAGGTCAATGCCAGGCAAAGTGCGCTACTTTCAAAAAAGAAGAGCCCAAATCCCATTACCAATGCTAAAGCTCCATATACAATGGCTGGAATCGAGAGGCCATGTGCAACAAGGATTCCAAGCATCGCCGAAAGCGCGAGTCCGAGAAAGGGATAACGTCGCTTTCCGATCAATACGCAAAGCCGGGCAATGAGGGGGCGCACTTGCATCGATCAAACGATAGCAACCGGCTTTCCGCCAAGATTATTTCGTTCCAACAGAGCTGGAACGCTTGGCAAGATTGCGCCGTGGTTTTTGCTTTTTGGACAAATCCGTACGGTGCTTGATTTTGGCCACCGAACCGCATGCAAGATAAGCTTTGCGCACTTTTTCAAGCATCGCATCACGACGATGATAAAGCGCCTTCCGTTTACGAGGCTTCGCACGGCTAAGTGCGTATGCAGCGATGATCGGAAGCGCAACCGTAGAATCGAGATAGCAAACCACACAATCCGGCAGACGATCAGGATCGACTTTCCCCCAACTTACCGCTTCCCCCGGAGTCGCACCACTAAGACCGCCTGTATCGGGGCGTGCATCCGTGCATTGAAGAAAATAATCATGTCCCCGCTCTTCGATTCCCATGACTTCCTGAATCTGTGGCTCGGTCTGCAACATGAAATTCTTCGGTGATCCTCCACCAACGATAAAAACACTCGAGGAAAGTCCGCTGCTTTTCACATCGTAAACGATTGCTGCCGTCTGATTGACATCCCGATTCACATCAAACTGCAATTTGGAATCCCGCAATGCCATTGCAGCTACGTTCATTCCGATGGAACTGTCACCCGGTGAACTTGTAAAAATCGGCACGCCATACTGATAAGCGGCGCTCAGCACACTGGTTTCCTTTATGCCCAGCTTTTTTTCACGCTCATAAACATATTTGCCGAGGAGGTAGTGAAACTCATCAGTTCCCATCGTCCGTTGAAATTCCGAACCTTGAATGACCTGACGAACAAATGCATCCGTATCCAGGAGCACATCGTAGTCAAACAGCACATCATAGATGCGAATAATGCCTTCCTCGCGCAATTTAATGTCGTCGAGAAAGGGCGATCCCGCATACAGATTCATTCCCAAACCGTAGTGCAGATCATGGTAAAGATTCGCGCCCGTGGAGATCATCCAATCCACAAAGCCAGCTTTCATCAAAGGAATGATGACAGACTTTCCAAGTCCCGCAGGAGTCAATGCGCCGGTAAGCGACATGCCGACCGCGCCGTTTGCAGCGATCATCTTGTGCGTGAAAAGGCGACATGCTTCGGCCAGACGCCCGCCATTGTAAGCCTTCAGCGTGTCATCCACCAGATCAGCGACCTGCATACCACGGCGGACAGGGCCAGGCAGAAGCCTGGGAAATTTCTTATTCAGACTAGACATGAGAACGGACTCCCCTCTTTGCGATTAAGGATTGAAAGAGAATGGGCTGGAAAGTGATTCCTCGTAGGCAGAATCATACCATCCATCGACCTCAGGCTCATTATAGGCAAAGGGCTGCTCATCCTGATAAGCGGCATCACGATAAAGAGCATCTTTTTGCACACCCTTGATCGATTTACCTTTTTTCAGATGACCTGGAGCACCGTAGAAGCCTTGCGTTTCCGTCAGGAAATTCAAGAGCTGCTGGCTGGCGCCTGCGTTGCGCAATTGCTGAAGCCGGGCATAGCTCAAATTATAGACCCGCTGTGTGCTGCGTATATAGCCGATGATGTAGTGTTCAGGAACCTTGTGCTGAACCAGATTAAGAATATCGGAAAAATCAAGACGCTGGGCATTTTCCACCTTACTTACCACTTGCGGGGAAACATTGTGGGATGTCATTGAGGCCGTGATTTGGGGATCCACGGTAGGGCCTGTTGCACAACCGGATAGAATCACCATTGTACCAAGAGAAATTGCGAGCCAGGAGAGCTTCATATGCCCTTCATTATCCAACCCGCGCCACACAGGCAACCTTTTACTGAAATGCTTTCATAGGTGCGGATCGTTCTTGCGAAGAATCAATCGAACGGTAGATTCAAAAATCATGAAATTTGCGATTCTCGGAGCCGGAAAAATGGCATCGACCTTGATCAAAGGGATGGTGGCAAAATCGGTATGCGACCCCGCAGATATTATCGTCTCCAGCAGGGGGAAAGATCGCTTGCGGGAATTGCATACGGCCACTGGTATTACTATTTCCTCCGATAATAGACAGGCGATCGAGCAGTCGGAGGTCATCCTGCTTTGCGTAAAACCTGCGGACGTAACGCAGGCACTGGATAACACAGCCGATGCCATGACCGGCAAATTACTCATCTCGATCGTGACAGGGCTTGGTTTTTCTAAAATGGAGCAATTGTCCGGAAAGAATGCCCGCTGTATTCGGGTCATGCCAAATACCCCGACGATGATCGGTGCTGGTGTTTCCGCTTACGCAGCAGCACAAACCGCCTCCAAAGCAGACATCGAAATTGTGCGTACCATCTTTGGCTCCATGGGAATGATCGTGGAAGTGAAGGAAGAACAAATGAATGCCGTCACTGCCTTAAGTGGTAGCGGGCCTGCCTACATCTATCTGATGATCGAGGCATTGACCGAAGCAGGAGTAAGCCTTGGCCTTCCTGCAAAGCTCGCACAGGATCTTGCTGCACAGACCGTGGCCGGTGCCGCGCAAATGGTGATCCAAACCGGACAGGATCCAAAATCTCTTCGCGACATGGTGACAAGCCCCAAGGGAACAACGGCAGCCGCACTGGCGATATTTGAAAAGGGAGAGTTTCGGGATTTAGTAAATAAAGCGCTACAGGCCGCTTCGGCTCGCGCTGAAGAACTAAGCCTTAAATAAATACGAAATACTGATGAAATTTCTGTTTGTGCTATTATCCGCTTTCCTTTGCCTCGCTACAGGGCTTCAAGCGCAATCACCCTCTCCGCAAAACAGTCCCGCGGCGGCCAGCCCGACACCGGCAGATGATCGACCCGCCTCCATGCTTCCCGCAGAAGCGCGGTTTTACGCGGAAAAAGGAAACTCCGCTTTCGCGCGTGATGATCTGAATGCTGCGCAGACAAATTACGAAAAAGTCATCGCACTCGCTCCTGAAAATCTCCTGGGCATGGTAAATCTCGGAGCGGTGTATTATCGCCTGAAAAAATATCCGGAGGCAGAAGCGATACTTACCAAAGCCGTCTCGCGTCAGTTTAAATTATCTGCCGGGTGGATGACGCTTGGTCTTATTTATCTCGAGCAGGATAGGCTTGATGAAGCGATTGCCGCACTGGAATTTGCCGCAGCCTTTGATGAGAAAAATGCACGTGTCCATAATTACCTCGGCGTCGCCGCAGGCCGTAAGGGCTGGTACGATGCGGCGGAAGCGGAGCTTCGCAAGGCTTTGGAAATCGACAACAAGCTGAATGAGCCTAATTTCAATCTTGCAGTGTTTTATCTGGAGCGGAAACCTCCTGCAGTGGAACTTGCACGAAGACACTACCAACGCGCTCTCGATCTCGGCGCAGAACGGGATCCTGACATTGAAAAGAAATTAGAGAAAAAGTGAATTCATCCTATAAATCCTTCCTTACTTTATTCGGTATTTTTTTAATCGGTACCTGTTGCACCCTTGAAACCCTGAATGCCGCAGACACTGCCCCCATCGCAAATGCTCCAAATATTCCGCCCGAGCTTGCAGGCATCAAAGCAGAGTCCGCCATCCTGATTGATGCAAAGACAGGAAAAGTGCTTTTTGCTCGCAATGAAAATGCGCCAAGGCAAATCGCCAGCACACAAAAACTCCTGACTGCCCTCCTTGTGGCGGAGGAAGGCGATCTCGATCACACCTTTACCATCGAATTTCCTGATACGCAGGCAGAGCCGACGAAACTGGATTTCAAACCCGGCGAGGTTTATTCCCGACGTGCGCTGCTTACCGTAATGCTGGTCAAAAGCACCAATGACGCCGCTCTCGCATTGGCCCGTGACAATGCGGGCAGCGTGGAAGCTTTCGCCGACAAGATGAATCGCCGCGCCTTTGTACTGGGAGCGACGCACTCCCATTTTGTAAATCCCAATGGCCTCCCCTCGCATGAGCAGTACTCCACAGCGAGTGATCTTTCAAAGATTGCGATGGCTGCACATGAAAATCCGACATTGCGGCCAATCGTCGCAATGAAAGATGTCGTTTTCCAATATTCGACGGGACATTTGGTCGCGTTTCATAGCACTAACCACGTCTTGAGCAAATATCCATTCTGTACGGGAATGAAAACCGGCTATACCGTCGACGCAAAGCATTGTCTCGTCTTAAGCGGCGAATACAAAGACCGCGAGGTTATCGCAGTCGTCCTCGGATGCGGAAAGCATCAAGCGCCCAATGAAGCGACTGAGTTGATTTGTTACGGGCTTGGTATTCCATTTGAGCAGCCCAAAGAAGTCGATGAGGATACAACTCCTGCACCTGCAAAAACGAAAACATCAGGAAAGAAGAAGAAACACCACATCACGGTTCACTCTAAGAATCAATCGTCTTAACCTATCGTGGCCAGGCAATACACTCTTACAACTGCGGCCTCGTCTGCACCAGCCATTGATTATGCGGCAGAATTAAATGCCCAACAGCTCGCGGCGGTGACATCTGAATCCGGTTCGGCCCTCGTGATTGCGGGAGCGGGCAGTGGTAAGACACGCACTCTCACCTACCGAGTAGCATGGTTGCTTGGGCAGGGCATCGCCTCGCGGAATATCCTGCTTCTTACTTTTACGAATAAAGCCGCACGCGAAATGCTGGATCGCGTAGCAAATCTCGTTCCCTCCGGCGCGGAAGGCGTATGGGGAGGAACGTTCCACTCCATTGGAAATCGTATCCTGCGCCGCCATGCGGAAAGCATCGGATTTCGCCCCGGCTTTTCCATCATGGATCGTGAGGATCAAAAGGAAATGATCGAAAGCGTTGTTGCAAAATGTGGCTTCGTCTCGAAGGAAAAACGTTTTCCAAAAGGTGATGTCCTTGGCGATATCTTCAGTCTCTCCATTAATACTGCGGCACCCATCGGAAAAATCCTCGCGGATCAATATCGCTACTTCATCCCTCTCACCCAGGATATCGAACTGGTGGCAACTGCGTACGAAGGGCGCAAACGCGAAACCAATTGCATGGATTTCGACGATCTACTCAGCAAGACCCTCGAGCTTTTTCATCTATGCCCGGATGTTGCTACCCTTTATCAAAAACAATTTCGTCACGTCCTTGTGGATGAATACCAGGATACCAACCGCCTGCAGGCCGAACTCATCGATCTGCTCGGTAAAGAGCACGGCAATATCATGGTCGTGGGCGACGACGCGCAGTCGATCTACTCATGGCGAGGTGCGAACTTTGAAAACATTCTCCAGTTTCCCAAGCGTTATCCCAATGCGCGCACTTTTCGCATTGAGACAAATTACCGCAGCGTGCCAGAAATATTAAATGTCGCAAATGCCGCGATCGCTGCAAATGAACGCCAGTTCAAAAAAGAACTTCAGCCCGTTCGCAAAGCAAGCACCGTGCGCCCCGCGCTTGTACCGCTCGCGACCAATAATGAGCAGGCCGCATTCATAACACAGCGCATCCTTGAACTTCATGACGAAGGGATCGAACTGCGCGAAATCGCCGTTCTTTACCGAGCGCACTATCACTCGATGGAAGTTCAGCTCGAGCTTACACGCCGTGGCATTCCCTTTGAAATCACCAGCGGGCTTCGATTTTTTGAGCAGGCCCATGTCAAAGACCTCGCCGCATTTTTAAAATTCGCTATAAATCCTCGTGATGAAGTGGCATTTAAACGCATTGCACGACTGCTACCGGGAGTAGGGGCAAAAGCTGCTGAGACCTTATGGAATCAATCCAGTAGCGCGTTGAATAACTCGGCAAATTTTTCGCAACTACTCACCGCTTGCAAGCCTCCCACCAAAGCCACGAAGCCATGGACCCAGCTAGTCCATACACTTACGGAAATCGCCCCTGATGGAAAGCCCCTCGCACCTTCCGCTATGATGGATATCGTTCTCTTTGCCGTTTACGAGGAGACGATGAAAAACAAATTTTCCAATTACGAATCACGTCGCGAGGACTTACAGACACTGACCAACTACGGCAAGCAATTCGAATCCACGGAAGAATTCCTTTCCCAGCTCGCACTCCTCACCGGTCTTGAAACCACGGCAGAAATATCCTCAGGAGGCGACGAGACTGAAAAAATCACGCTCTCCAGTGTCCACCAGGCAAAAGGCCTCGAATGGAAAGTCGTCTTTATCATCTGGATGACCGATGGCATGTTCCCCAGTTCCCGTTCATTGGAAAATGGCGAGAACATCGAAGAGGAAAGGCGACTGTTCTACGTCGCCGTCACGAGAAGCCGCGATGAACTCTATCTCACCTACCCCGAAATTCGCCTGAATGCCGGATATGGCGAAATGCTCCAACGCCCTTCCCGATTTTTGCTCGAAATCCCCGAACTGCTTTTGGAAAACTGGGAAATCAACTCTCAGCCCAAGTCGTCTACCGACGACGATGACACCGATATTGTCCCCTTTTAGTTTTTTGGAGCAGCGATCTTCTGGGGCGTGAGTTGGCCTTTACCAAGATCACTATGCCAGGTCTTGGTCACGTCGTTTCCCTGGAAGGGCTTACCGGAAAAAGGCGACTCGGAGGTGTAAACTGCGACAAAAAAATTCGCGGCGATCGGCGTGGTGAGTTGGTATTTTTTCAGGAACGCGACGTGATCAAAATTCGTGATCGGCCCAGTGACTTCGGCAAACTCCAATTTCCCGGATTGCTTGAATAGATAAACGCCGTAACGGTCCGAGACCATGGGGATATGCGGCGCACGGTAGGGCTGCAAAACCGTCGGTTGATTCGTACCGGTGGCGGGAGGGGTGGATTCCACGTAGCCGGTCGTCCGCAGCGTTTCGCCAGGAATGTTGCCCACGATCCAATGCCGTACGGGCGAATTTGCGCCATCAGGCACGGCGTCGGGCCATGCACCGTTCGCGTTCCCATCATAGTCGATCATCAGAAGTGTATAGAACGCGCCAGCTTCGGCCTGGGTGCTTTTTACCACGGGGGCATTCGAAATATCCGCCTGTAAAAAGAGACTACCGGGATGGACCACGCCGCTGTAGTGACTACCCTCCACGGCGAAAGTGATTTCCAGCGGAGGATTCGTCGCCTCGTAAACCAATTCCTGCGCCGAGGCGGAAGGAGTCATGTTGGTGAGGACGGCGAGTGTGCCGCTCAGAACGGCGACAAATGATAATGTAAGGCCTTTCATAAGATTTATTTACAACCGGGATGCGGCGCGACTTCTCCGAGGGAGCGGATCGTTTTGAGTCGAGTGCCCGCCGCTTCGGCGATGAAAAGGTTCATCGTGGAGTGATGATTTTTGCCGATGCTCAACGGACCAGTGGGAGTGTCGATGGTTAATCCTGTCAGCGCATTAATCATTGCCTCGCGGTCCACTTTACCGGCTTTTTCGATGGCCGCTTTCATGGCCATGAGCGCGTTATAATGCGTCTCGACGTAAGCTGAAACAGTAGCATTCCGACCGGCGTTGGCTTTCACCTTCGCGACAAAGGCTTTCACCTCAGGCAGATCGCTCGACGCTACGAAGGGAAGCGTCACGTACATGTCCGTCGCCTTGCCGTGAAAAACAGGCAGTTCCACCTCGCTCATACCGAGAAAGGCGATCGACATGTGATTCATGAGACCGAGTTCACGCGCCTGATTGATGAAACTCAAGCCATCGCCCTTCAACGCAAACAGGAGTACTTTCGCTTTCGAGGCGATGATGCGTTTGATAAGGGGCGAGAAATCTTTTTCCGTTCCTAGGGTGTATTCCGTGGCGATGATTCTGCCACCAGCCCTGGTAATCAATGGTGCGGCTGCTTCGAACATCTTGTGCGGCCAGATGCGGTCGGCCCCGAGCAGGAAGTAGGTATCGCCAAAGTGGTGGTTCATATAGGGCAATAAGTTGCTGAGTTCCTGATTCGGAACGGTACTGAGCGAGAAAAAGTAACGCCCACACATGCCGCCTTCGTAGTTTGTAGCATAAAAGAGCGGCACCTTGTGTTTTTCCGTGAAGGGCTTGAGGACATTCAGATTCTGCGAGGTAATCGGTCCCACCACGGCAAACACATGATCGCGTTCGATCAGCTTGCTGATGGCTTTCGTTGCTCCGGCGGGTCTGGTTTTATCATTCTCGTAAAGAATCTCGACCGGATGACCGAGGATGCCGCCGGACGCATTGATTTCTTTAGCCGCAAGATCGAGACCGAGTTTGGCCTGTCGGCCATAGAGTTCGACGCCGCCGGAGAACGGCAACACCGCACCGATTTTAATCGGAGCGGCGGCGGCTTTCCGGGTGGACTGCGAGGAGGAAGTGCAACCCGTCACCAATACGAGCGCGAGAAGTGCGAATTTTTTGAGATTCATTTTAGTTTTTTCAGTAAACCCATTTCGTGGAGATCATTAAATGAAGCAGCGCCGGTGCCGGTCGCAGGATCGGTCTTCCACGGCCAGGCGGTGCTGTTGAAAGGAACGAGCGGAGGCAGGTTGGCTTTTTGACCACGAGCGGTCATTTCCTTTTCAATGGCCGCACGGCCGCCGAATCCGAGGAGTTCATAATCCATGAGACGATCGTTATTGAAGAACACTTTCCCGAGCACCCGGTCGGAGGTAATGCGCGCAAAGGCAGTCAGCATGTCTTCCGGCGTGGCTTGAAAGTCGGTGGTTTCGAGAAGGAGGAGACGATTATCCACGGCGTCTTGTCCGAAGAACTGAACTAAAATACTGAACAGAATATTATTTTGGCGGGCGACGTAGATCGAGTTCGAGAGACCGTAAGTCTTGTCCCAATCCTTGCCAAGCAGCGCTTTCCATTCCGTCAATACCTTGAACCAATGTCCCACCTGTGCGGCGGAAGCGGTGGCGACGAGCTTCTCGATATTTGGCTCCATGTCACGAGCGTAAGCTTCGACATCGGCATAGGTGAATGTGCCGTTTTTCAAACACGCATCCTGAAAGGCGAGTACCTTCGCAAGCGTGTCCTGGAGGAGTGCTTGTTCATCCGGAGTGATATCGAGATTCTTGATACCTTCTTTGGCCATCTGAATTTCGAGATTATAGCTTTTCATTAAGGGTATCCACGACGTGTCCGCGGTAGGATTTGCGATGTAGGGAGCGACGCAGGCATAGGTCGCCATGGCGCAATGGCCCACCGACTTGTACGCCTGATAGATCGGCGGGACCGATGGCGCTTCGAGTGGTTCCTGTCCGGGCCGGTAGAGAATGAGGCGACCGCCTTTGCCGCTGAAGAGCGCCATGATGAGCGGCACACGCGCGCGGATGTTCTTCTTATAAATGCCCAGCGAATTGTCATAGATGTTGAACATCGAGTTGTTCAATTGATAGACAGCCGTGGAAGCAAGCTGCGCCTTGGTCGGCGGTGACACCGAAGATGTGACAATCGGCATCAGGAAGTCAGGCACAGCGGGTGCGGCCGGGGCGGCGCCCGTAGCGAATGAGGAGGAAAGGCAGCCCGAGGCAAGCAGCGCCGCGATTAGCTGGAAGTATTTGATTTTCATGGATGGGCTTGAACTCAGTTAAATTGGATTGGGTGGCTGATGGGTTTGAAAGTAGTCAAGTGGGGATGCATCGTCAATTTTTCCTCCATCGCCGGAAATCGGCCGCGCACATTACACCGACGACGAGGCACCGAAATGGCCTCCTTTTAAGCCCGTAACCTGATCAATTATCAGGAAAACACAGCTCTTCAGGGTAATTTTGCTCACTTTCGGGCTTGAATATCAAAGACATCCGTCCCATATTCTCCCCCTTCGTCTTAAAAAGACCCTATCGTCCAGCGGTTAGGACACCGCCCTTTCACGGCGGTAACACGGGTTCGAATCCCGTTAGGGTCGCCACTCAAAAACCCCACTCCCCTCTGGGGAAAAAGTCGTTTGGTGGCCGTTCATATCCAAAAATCTCCGTTGGTGGTCGATTTTCGGGCAGGGAAAATTAGGGAAAAATAAATTGGATTTTTTGTCCGGTGGCAAACCAAGGCCACAAAATGAACGAAAAATTACTGACTATACCCGAGGTCGCGGCGATCCTGAGAATCGGATCGAGCACCCTGCGACGTTACCTTCGCCGCAAGCTCCTCAGCCAGGTTGTCCTGCCGGGGAATGACCACCGAATCCGTGAGGCAGACCTCAACGCCTTCATCGAGCGTCGAACAGTTCGCGGAAACGAACTGGAGGGCGAAAAATGAAAACGATCACAACAAACGTCATGCTGTCGGAAGTTGTCCCCTCCACTCCCCGATGAAGTGCCGACATAATTGTGACGAATATATACAACGTTTTCAGATTGATAATTTTTGAGAATCGCAACCTGTAACCGTAAGATGTCATGCGCCCCTCCCTCATGAAGCTGCATAGAGACGGCCCTGCCCGAAGAATCTAATATGCCTCAGTTCGCTCTTATAATAGGTCATTCTGAAAACGGGAGACCGACGTAAGCCGCAGATGCCATGAGCAGCGAGCAACCATCCTCTTTTCCGATACCTGCGCGATGGTGAAGCCACGCCGCCGTTGGTAGGGACTTCTGCAAGAACGCCTGCATGTCCTCCGCTTCCCAGCGAACTACGAGATCTGCCCCTCGTCTGATGCAGATAACACGGGGAAGACATGCCAGCACGATGGCCATGAGATCTGCCGTCCAGATCGAACCGGCAAAAAGCCATGGGGTCCATTTTTCGCATTTGCGTTGATAGAACTCGCGGCACGCGGGAATCTCGTAAATCTCAGCATCAGTGTCCACATAGCCCTCGACAGCGAGCAGGGTGGAGGCGGCAATGACATTGAGATCCTTGGGTGGCGTTTCTGGGCCGAGGCGTTCCAAAAGCCCATGGAGGTCCCCTGCCTCGATTTCTGACCGGTGAAGGACGATCATGCCAGAGATCAGAGCGTCTTTTTCCAGAAGCGATTTCGCGATTTTCTCTAGGGCAACTTCTGCCTTCCCTGCGCCTAAAGGCATCATTCTCGTTGTTTGGCGATTCATTGAACTTCCTCCTCCACGAGTTCTTTGATGATGGCCAGTTGAGCCACAACCCGGGTAAGTTGCTGGTAAATCGCATTCGGGGATACACCAAGCCTTCTGGCGATTTCTTGAGGGTTCAGCCCCTCTTCCAAAGAGAGTTTGGCGACATTCGCGTTCTTGTGTGATAAACATTTTTCAAGCACCGCCAACTCCAGCGTGGAAAGAGCAAGTGCTCTTTTTTCATCAAATGAAAGATCCGAGTAGGTTCGGATGCGTGGGTGCTTCACCGTGTCTCGGAGAATCTCTTCCTTTAATGGGATTTCGCGTGGGTAGGTCCTCTTTCGCGCGATTCGACGCTTTGCAAAACGGATGCAAATCATCACTGATTTGACGAGATGGGTTTGGATTTTCTCCGGTTCCTTCTCTTCAATGAGATTCGGGTTACTGGCCAGAAATTTTCCGAGGAGCATCAGGCAGGCTTCCTGCCTGACTTCGTTTTCGGCTCCTGCCATGAATCCATCAAATCGACCTGGCGGAACTTCCCTGGAGCATTGTTGGTAGAGGAGCGAGGCGAAAGTTTCGAATTTCTCCCATTCTTGAGTCTGAGTTGCGACGAGCCATGAGTTCGCCAGTTCATTTCTATTCGTATCTGTTCTTTTCATTACACCTTCCAAGGTCTTTTCTTTGCTCGACGTCCGCGAAAGCGAGGCGGCCGCGCTATCCTCTTCCGTCGGGCCAATTCGGCCATTCGATCACCCTTTGAGCCGATGTTGATCTGAACAATTTGAAATCTCCGCCTTCACAAATTGCTCCTTGCACGTGTTTAAGGGTATGAGAACGACTCTTCAAAAACCCGCTATCCTCTGGCTGACCGACCTTCACCTCGACCGCGCAACCTCAGCGCGGCGGCAATTTTTCTACGAAGAAATCCAAGGCTCCAAAGCCGACAAAATACTGATCACCGGTGACATATCGACATCGAGGCAATTACCCTTGCACTTGAGAGAACTCGCAGCAGCAGCTTCGCCACGACCTATGTACTTTGTTCTGGGAAATCATGATTACTACGGATCGAGCTTTTCTGAAATGGACGGTCGTGTGGCCGGAATCTGTCGGACTCACGACAACCTCCAACAATTGGGGAAGGGTGAGATCATTCGACTCGGTCCCGGCACCGCAATGGTCGGCCATCGCGGTTGGGGCGACGGGCGGATGGGATGGGGAAGCCGTTCTTTCGCACGCAATCCAGATTTTTCAGCCATAAAGGATTTCGAGGGACTTTCGAGGGAAGCCGCATTCGCGCTTCTAGGACAACTCGGTCAAGAATCTGCCTCCTATTTGCGAGGTGTGCTGCCATACGCACTGACCTGCTGGCAGCATGTCATTGTCGCCACCCACGTACCCCCATTTACTGGAGGAGCATGCTTTTCAGAAAAGCCCTGCGATTGGCTTCGCCAACCCTATTACTCAAATATCGCGATGGGAGGACTGCTTTTGCGGATGGCGGAGTGTTTCCCCAAGAAGAGGATCACAATCTTGGCTGGCCACACTCACTGCGCCGCTCAATTCCAGGCCGCACCCAACCTCGAATTGCGAGTCGGCGGGGCCCGTCCGGGATTTCCAAAAGCGCAAAGACAATTGTCTATTTCTTCTCATGGCATGCTCCCAAACAATCAGATGCAGTCTCAACAATGAACCCTATTGAGGCGCAGCACTTACTATGTCCGAACACATCAAGAACCGGGTGGCAGAGTTGCAGCAAACGATCTCTGCTACGCGCGCGCGTGAGTAGCGTAGTGCAATTCAACGAATTACCATGTCAATCTGTCCAGCGTGTTTGGGACTTAGCCGATCAACTCTGATTCTCTCCCGAATGAGGCTCGTGCTAAGCTAAGTCCACCAAGGGCACCAAACAAAGAGTAACCGAAACTTATATCGCGATCCGAGGCAACCCCGACTTTGAGGTCCTGGAGTTCTTATGATGGATTCAGCTCGAATCGGCGAATCGCAGCCTCAACCGCGTTTAAAGAACGCAGAGTAGCCACAACTAAAGCATCGTAAAAAATGTTCCCCCTCTAGCCACAGGAGGGGGCACGGGGGAGGATAGGGCAATGACTGGCCTCCCCCGTTGAATCATTCCAAAAATCAAAACGAAATCGTATTCAAGTCACGTTCTTGAACATCACTGAGTCATTCGAAATTAAGGACATTGCGCTGATAATCTTCAGCCACTTCCGGCGGGAGCAGCATCCCCATCCATGCGTGCAGTTGTTGGGCAATAACCTTTTTTGGCACCCCGGCCCAGTCTGCGAGTTTAAGCGCATTCACCATCCATTGGAGAAAGACAGGCAATGTTTCATCAGGGGGCACCGCTATAGTGGTGATGCCCGTTACGGAGTGATGGACAGTCCGTATGTCGGAACACAGACACGCAAGAATTGGCAGCAACACCTGATGGTCGGGGACACAATAATACAGCCAGCATGGCCATATTGCGTTTA
>JBDTJR010000029.1:0-4304 GCA_039935735.1 Chthoniobacterales bacterium
GAAAAACGCCGCGTTAACGGCTATGGCGGCCGAACTGGAGGCCGATGCCGAAAAGATTTTGGCGGCGAATACCAAAGATATCGAGCAAGCCGAAAAAAACGGTCTTTCTGCGGCAATGGTCGACCGGCTCCGCCTTACCGAGGCGCGCTTGAAAAGCATCGCCAAAGGAATTCGCGATGTCGCGGCATTGAATGATCCCGTTGGTGAGATAATTCGTGCATGGACACGCCCCAACGGCCTTGAAATTTCGAAGATCCGCACTCCTATCGGGGTCATCGGAATCATATATGAATCTCGCCCCAATGTGACGTCGGATGCGGGTGTTCTTTGCCTGAAAACGGGGAATGCCGTCATTCTTCGCGGAGGATCGGAGGCCATTCATTCAAATATTGCCATTGCGGATGCGCTTCAAAAAGGCGGCGTACGCGCGGGGTTACCTGAAAATGCGCTTCAATTAATTCCCACCACGGATCGAGATGCCGTCAAATTCATGGCGCAAATGGATGCGTATATTGATGTCATTGTTCCCAGAGGGGGACATGCTCTGATCGAAGCAGTCGTTGCCAATGCACGCATGCCTGTCATTAAGCACTACCACGGGGTTTGTCATATCTACGTGGATAAAGACGCGGATTTCGATATGGCGGAGAAGCTTATCGTGAATTCAAAATGCGAACGGCCCGGAGTTTGCAATGCGCTTGAAACACTTCTTGTGCATGAAAGCGTGGCATCTGAATTTTTGAAAAAACTGGGCCCAACCTTATGGGATCGGAATGTTGAGATTCGCGGCGATGAGGCTACACGTGCCATTCTTGGCAAAGACGTGGTAGCTGCGACCGAGGAGGATTGGACGACGGAGTATCTGGATCTCATCCTGTCGATCCGCGTTGTTCCCGATTTCGGAACTGCGCTTGATCATCTGGATCGGTACGGCTCGCATCACAGCGATGCCATTGTGACCAAAAATAAGGAAACTGCCGCCCGCTTTCTAAGCGAGGTTGATTCTGCCACCGTTTACTGGAATGCTTCGACGCGCTTTACGGATGGTGCGGAGTTTGGTTTTGGAGCGGAGATCGGGATCAGCACGGATAAACTTCATGCGCGTGGCCCCATGGCACTCGAAGAGCTGACTACTTACAAGTATATCATCCAGGGAGACGGCCAGATCCGCTAGGGCCATGGCAAAAATCTGCAAACGCGTTTTTTACGAGGGCAGGGTACAGGGAGTTGGTTTTCGCTACAGTGTCCGGCAGCTTGCCTGTGGATATGATATTTCCGGAACGGTTCAGAATCTTGCCGATGGCCGGGTGGCTCTTGTTATCGAGGGCCAGGAGCGCGAAACAGAGGATTTTCTTCAGGGAATCCGTGAAAGTGCGCTTGCGGGGCATATTAAAACCGAAAATAGTGAAATTTGTCCTTTGCAAGGGCTCCTTAGTTTTCAAATTATAGCTTAGTGGTATGAGCCAAACCTCCTACGCCGTTTCCATCGAAAATCTGACGAAGGTCTATCCCGTGCCTTTTCGCAAAACGCGAATTGTTGCAGTCAATGATTTGAACCTTACGGTGCATGCGGGAGAAGTCTATGGGTTGATCGGCCCGAATGGCTCTGGAAAGAGTACCACCATGAAAGTTATTTTAGGACTGGTGACTCCCACAGTGGGAACCGCGCAAATATTTGGCAAAGATGTCACGGATGTCGGCAGTCGTGAACAGGTGGGCTTTCTTCCTGAAAATCCGTATTTTTACAAATTTCTGACGGGTGAGGAAACACTTCGGTTTTATGGAAAGCTCTGCGGCTTGTCCGGTGCAAAATTACGTTCGCGCGTTGACGAGCTTCTGGCGCTTGTCGGTCTTGAGGATGCACGGGAGCGCCGCATCGGAGGTTACTCAAAGGGAATGTTGCAGCGTATCGGTCTTGCACAGGCACTGGTGCAGGAACCTCGTCTTGTCGTTCTCGATGAGCCTACGGCGGGAGTTGATCCCGTGGGATCGAGGCAAATTCGCGATATGATTTTCAGTCTTAAGCAACGAGGTATCACGGTTTTTCTTACCTCCCACCTTCTGGAGCAGGTTCAGGAAGTTTGTGACCGTGTAGGAATTCTTGCCCGCGGTAAACTAGTCCGTGAGGGACGGCTGGATGAGCTGATTTCCATTGCCGACCAGACCGAAGTGATCATCGAAAATCCCACGGCTGAGCTTCTGGAGAAAATCCAGAAAGTGATCAAAGAGTCCAATGCTAATCTTGTCGCAATACGCAAACCACAAACGACACTGGAAAGTGTCTTTCTGGATGCGACAGGCCCAACTGATAAGAAGTGAACTACTTTATTACCGGTACGGATACGGGTGTCGGAAAGACATTCGTCACAGCGCTTCTTACGCGTTCCCTGCGTGCCGCTGGTCTGGATACCATTGCATTCAAGCCCATCTCCTGCGGCCCTTCGGACGATCTTCTCATTCTGCGCGCTGCGGCGAATAATATACTGAACGAAGATATCGTTTGTCCGGTCCAGTTACCGATTGCCGCCGCGCCTTATGCAAATGAGCGCACTGGTCAGCCGCCTGTGGATGTCACGTTGATCCGGCAAACATTCCGGCGTTTGCGTGCGAATCATCGGTCAATTCTTGTGGAGGGTGTAGGTGGGTGGCTGGTACCTATTCGCAGGTATTACTTCGTGCACGATCTCGCAAAGGATCTTGGCTTGCCGGTGGTGATCGTAGTCGCGAATCGATTGGGTGCGCTTAATCATACCCTGCTGACGATTGAAAGTATCCGCGCATCCGGTCTGACGTGTGCGGGAATTATTTTAAATGATGCTAACACGGCATCCGACCCGGTCGCCGATTCGAATCATGGCATTCTTCAGGAACTGCTCAATGTGCCGATTCTCTTGGAGATCGCCTACGGGCAAAAGATTCTCCCCTTCTCCATCGCCTGAGTTTTAGCTCAGTAGGTGCTCCAGCAGTTTTTTCCGCTGAGCGTGTTCTTCCTCACTGATCACGGAAACCATCGCGCTCTCCACCTCGTCGGGTAATTCCACCCAGGAGCGGCAGCCGCCATATTTCTTCTCCATTTTAATAATCCGTGGCGGATCGAGACGGAACACGCGCACGAAAGCCACATGCACACCTTTGTCATCATCGTAGTGAAAGCGCTCCTCGAGCACGCTGTCATCGAGAATATGAAGCTCACGAAGCGTCTTTAATTTTTCCAGGTCGGTGACCAGCTGCGTCCACTCCACGGTTACGGAGTAGCGGATTTCCAGTTCGTCTTCGCGTTGCTCGGGGAGCGCGGTATCCGCTGGCAGTATGGTCTTGGAAAGCTGCTCGTGAAACCATGTCGGGAAGAGACAGAAGGTTTCATGCTTGAAGCAAAATCCTGCCCGGCCTTCCGCGATACCGCCTTTTCGAAGAATGAGACTTTGTTTCCCGTTTCCCAGCGCTTCGCAGACGATAGCCCATTCTTTGAATCCGATTTGCATACGTTCTCTGTGTGTTCGTCCTTTACATTATCGCCTGCGTTGCCGACTAAATGTCAACCATGCTCTACAGTTTTGACCTCCATATGCACACTTATTATTCGAAGGACGGGGTGTGCAGTCCAGAAGTGATCGTGGAAGCAGCGAAGCGGCGTGGGCTTAACGGCATTGCCATAACCGACCACGATACCTGTGAAGCCGTGGATCATTTGCGTGAAGCAGGGCTAATGCGTGAAGACGGTAATCCCGTTGACGGATTTTTGATTGTACCCGGTGTCGAGGTTTCCACCGCGGAGGGTCACCTCCTTTGTCTTGGCGTGACGCTGCCAAACCGAAAAGGGCGTCCCGCCCTGGAGGTTTGCAAGGAAGTGCACGCTCTCGGAGGTGTTGTCATTCCCGCACATCCCTATGATGCGCTGCGTGCCGGAATCCGGGAGGAGGTACTTGAAACGCTTCCTATCGACGCGCTCGAAATATTCAACGCCGCCGTTACCTTGAAACGCTATAATCGCATGGCTGCGGACTATGCGAGGCAACGCGAACTGGGCCTTATTGCCGGAAGTGATGCGCACCATGCCAGCGCCGTGGGTACGTCTTACACGCGCTTCGATCTTCCGGATTTAAATTTGGGAAACCTTCTCCACGCCATTGCCGGTTCTCACGATGTGGTGGAAAATTACCTTACGGTCGGTGAGGCGATGAAGAAACATTTCTGCAACTGGTTTCGCTTTGTAAATCCAGATCCCCGACCTGCTAAACGCAAATAAAGCGGAATTCGTTTACGAGGCTTTGACCCGAACAGCGCGCGTTTTATCGAGGCGCAGA
>JBDTJR010000030.1:0-2768 GCA_039935735.1 Chthoniobacterales bacterium
CGGTTACGATTACGAAGGCGATCTCTGGAGCCCGGGCGTCTTCCGCGTCGACCTCGAGGAAAAGCCCAGCGTCACCCTCATCGGTTCGACCGAGGAATGGGACATCATCGACGTGCTTTCGCCTAACGACGCCCGCAATGCCGAGCGCGATCGCCGCGAGCGGCTGCTCGAGCGCGCGCTCCCCGCGGCGCAGGAAGGCCACACCGTTCATGAAACCTCTGAGGAGGCCATGGAGGAAACCGAGCGCATGCTGCGTGTCTATGAAACTTTCGCGCGCGACTATCTCGCCATTCCTGTCCTCTGTGGCGAGAAGACGGAGAGCGAACGCTTTCCGGGTGCCGTGCGGACTTACTGCATCGAAGCCATGGTGCAGGATCGCAAGGCGATTCAGGCCGGAACCTCGCATTTCCTGGGGCAGAATTTCGCGAAGGCTTCGGATATCAAATTCCTTTCGCGCACGAATACGCAGGAGATCGCATGGACGACGAGCTGGGGCGTTAGCACCCGTCTCATCGGCACCTTGATCATGGCGCATGGCGATGACGACGGGCTGGTCTTGCCTCCCCGTATCGCGCCTTCGCAAGTGGTCATTATTCCTATCACGCCAAAAGAAGACACGCGCGCCGCAGTGCTGGAAGCCTGTGATAAGCTTGCCGCATCGATCAGCGCGCAAAGCTATCAGGGCGAGCCAATACGCGTTGAAATTGATAAGCGCGATATCGGCGGCGGTGTCAAAAGCTGGGATTGGATCAAGCGCGGCGTGCCCGTGCGTGTTGAGATCGGCCCCCGCGATCTTGAGAAGAACAGCGCGGCCGTCTGCCGTCGTGACAAGGGACACAAGGAAAAGGATTTCGTTTCCATGGATGAACTTCCTCCCAAATTGCCCGCCATCCTCGAAGAGATGCAAAGTAATCTGCTTCAGCGTGCCACGGAATTCCGCGACTCCTGTTCGCAGCGTATTGATTCGAAAGAAGAATTCTACGATTACTTCACGGCAAAGAATTCCGGGAAGCCCGAGATTCACGGTGGCTTTGCGCTCACGCATTGGAACGGATCAAAGGAAGTCGAAGCGAAAATCAAAGAGGATTTAAAAGTGACCATTCGCTGCATTCCTTTCACGGATTCACCCGAGACGGGAACATGCCCTTTTACTGGCGAGCCCAGCAGGCAACGCGTCATCTTCGCAAAATCCTACTGACGTTTACTTATGGCTATTCTTTTCGGCATCGATCTCGGCGGGACAAAAATCGAGGGCGCTGTAATGGATTCCGAAAATCTGACGCAGCCGATTTTCCGCACCCGATTACAAACGGATGCGCAGAACGGCTACACCTTCATTCTCTCACAGATTGAAAAACTCTGTCAGGAAATGACAAAAGGCAGTGGCCACCCCATGCCGAAACGGATCGGTATCGGCACGCCCGGCATCATCGATCCCAAGACCGGCGGGCTGAAAAATTCCAATACCCAGTGTCTGAATGGCCGACCGCTGAATGAAGATTTGAAAGCGCGGGTGGGAGTGGAGTTTATTACCGCAAATGATGCAAATTGCTTCGCGCTTGCTGAAGCAATGATGGGAAGCGCAAAGGGATATCCCACGGTTTTTGGCGTGATACTCGGCACCGGAGTCGGTGGCGGCCTTGTTGTGAATGGTCAGGTGCTAAACGGATGCCACGGCATCGCGGGAGAGTGGGGGCAGCTCATCCTCGATCCTGCCGGCCCGGTTTCCAACTACGGCACGCGCGGAACCATAGAGGCCCATATTTGCGGCCCCGCGCTGGAGCGTTTTTATGCGGAAGCCACCGGCAACACCTGCACGCTCAAGGAAATCTATGCCCTTCACCTGGACGGCCACGACCCCGCAGCAACCGGAACGATTCATCGCCTCACCGATCTGTTTGCTAAGGCCATAGGCACGGTCATCGATGTCTTCGACCCTCACGCCATCGTCCTCGGCGGCGGGGTGGGGAATATCCCGGAGCTTTATTCCGATGAAACGCGCGAAAAAATCCGCGCCCATATTTTCAATCCCACCTTCGATGCCGCCGTGCTGAAACCCTCTCTCGGGGATAGCGCGGGCGTGTTTGGCGCGGCGATGCTGGCGCGGGATTAATTTTTTCGATTCCTTCGTTGCCACCTGCGGGCACTTTGCTACAAGAAAGCATGAGCATCGAACGTATCAGTGTTGTCGACGACGGACCTCCCGCCATTGGGCCTTACTCCCTTGCCGTTATTGCCGAAGGAAAATTTGTCTTCGTATCAGGCCAGCTTCCCTACGATCCGAAAGTAAAAGCCATTGTTCGCGGAACCGTCGCGGAACAAACCGAACTGTCTCTCAAAAGCATGGAGAGAATTCTCAAAGGCTCAGGCGCTTCCTTAAAGGACGTCGTAAGCTGCCGGGTTTTTCTACAAACCCTCAACCCCGAAATTTTCGCTGAAATGAACGCCGTCTATATTAAATTCTTCGGCGATCATAAACCCGCCCGCTCCACCGTGGGTGTTTCCCTGCTGGGCGCTGATGTCGAGATCGAGTGCATCGCAAGAATCGCGTAAATCGAATTAATTCAAAACCCCTCTCTTATAAAAATTACTATGGAAAAAACACTTCGCTATATCGCCACCCAATGGCCAATGCATGATTACCCCACGGCAAAAAAGCCATGGTCACCGGAGCGCCTGCTCGCAGAAATTCAGAAGGCGGGATTTGACGGCTTCACCGCAAGGGCACAGTCAAAGACCCTTCATCTCGCCTCGAAGGCGGGAATGAC
>JBDTJR010000031.1:0-21453 GCA_039935735.1 Chthoniobacterales bacterium
GCGGGATATCCTGGCGAAAGCCGGTAAGAATGATCGGAGTATTCCCATTCGGAAACGCGGCCTGAATTTCATCCTTTAACTTTTGCTCGATATTGCTCTTTCCCGTTCCCTGACCAACCATGACAAAACGATACTCAGGATGAGTCTTCAGAATTTCGAGTGCCGCATGCAGAAATGTCATCTGACCTTTTTCTCTCCGTAACATCGCGACCACTCCGAAGAGCGGTGCTTCCGACGAAATTTCGAATTCCTTGCGAAACGCAGTGGCATCCACCCCCGGATGAAAAACCGCCGTATCCACGCCCACACCGATCACATCGATGCGGTCTGCGGGAACTTTGGATTGAATGCGTAAAACATCGGCGATAAATCCCGCCGTCGGAATAACGCGTCGGCAGCCGTGACGATAGATAAAACTACGTGTGGCTGACATGCGTGCGGGCAGACTGGTATTCCGCGATCGCACCACGGGAATACCAAAGGCATGCAGCGCAAAGCACAGCCACGAATCTTTCGGGCTCGTCGTATGAATGACATCGGGTTTCCATTTTCGGACAATATTCGCAAGGGAGATAATCGAGAGGAAATCCAAACTCATCCGCATGCGGACGGGAAAGCAGGTTACGGGAAACGCTTTCGCGTGCTTGAGAAGCGCGGATTCAGGATCGCAAGCCACGGCGACGGAATGTCCTTTTCGAACCAGCCACTCGGACTCGGCAAGAAGGCGTTCTTCCTGTCCTCCCCAGTTGCGGCTGCTTTCAGTTCGTAATATCCTCATTATACGTAAAGGTGGAATTTACTAGCCCCGTCCTATAAAATCCCGCACAAAAGCAGAGAAATGCCGTCCGCCGTCTTCGATCAAAAAAATGTGTCCTACTTAAAGCTCGCGCCTTTTCGCGAAGTCTTTGAAGAAGGGCTGCCCATTTTGGTCTACCACAAGGTCGGACCAAGGCCGCGAGGCTTGAAACTCAAGAGCATCCAGATGCCCGAGAAGGTTTTTCAGCGCCAGATCGCCGAGCTCACCGAAGCCGGTTTTCAGACGATCACACTGGATGAGTGGAAGAGTTTCTCCATCCCGCACAGCAGGAAAGTCATTATCACCTTCGACGACGGCTCGCGTGGCGTGTTGCGAAATGCAGAAAAGCACATGGCGAAGTCGGGCTTCAAGGCGATCCAGTACATCGTGGCGAATCACATCGGAGACATTAATCAGTGGGACGTGGATAACGGCGAGGCAAAGGACGCCCTCATGGATAAAGAGGAGATCCGCGACTGGCTGGCGCGTGGTCATCAGATCGGCTCGCACACTCTGACGCATCCCAAACTCGCAAAAACCGCCGCGGATAAAGCCCGCATGGAGATTTTCGACAGTAAGAAAAAGCTGGAAGATACATTTGGAATCCCGATCCGGCATTTCTGCTACCCTTACGGAAGTTATAACGCCGCCGCCCGGGACTTCGTTGGCGAAGCCGGTTATGAAACGGCGGTGACGCTGAAACCCGGTGTCAATCAACCGGATGCGCTTCCGCTGGAGCTCTTGCGCATCGGAACGCGGCACCCTACCCGCAATTTCCGCGCCGTCGTGAAGCGCTTCCTCGGTTTGGAGGGTAAATAAACCTCCTTCGAAGGTTATTTTTCGCTATGCGGATGGGGTAACCCCGCGTTTACTATGTCGGGTTTTACGAGGGGCACCAAAAGGGGAGCTTCCCGCGCTTTTCGTAATCCGAATTTTTAAAAATGTCTGAGCCTAAAAAACAAAAACCTCCGTTTTGGACGGTCGTGAAAGAGGGATGGAATCCGTATTTGAGCATGCTCAAATACATAAAACCCTACAAAAAGCGGTTTATTGTTGGGATTTTGTGCGGAATTGGATTTGCCGCTCTTAATGCGATTTTGCCATTGGTCATTTATTTTGTCGCAAGTCAGGTCTTTGGCGTGAACGGCGGAAAGGGCAAAACTTTCACAGCGCCGACCTGGTTACCACACGCGATCATTTCGCTGATAGATCATATAAACTCCTCGCAATGGGTGCATCTCAACCCCGGGCTCACAGGGGTACTGATCGCGTGCATTATCGTGCCTTTGGTCATGTTGTTACGAAGCACTTTTTCTTATCTGAACTCTTATTATATGGGGTGGGTCAGCCTGAAAATGCTGCGGGATCTTCGCCTGGATTTATTTGCCCATATCATCGATCAGTCGCTCGATTTCTTTAATAAAGCCAAAGTGGGAAAGCTTATTTCCCGAATCGCGAATGATACGCGCGTAGCCCAGGATTCGTTTCTTAATATTATCTCGGATGCTTTTCAGAATCCCATAGCCCTTGTTTTGGGGATTCTTGTTCTCTTCAAGTTGGATTGGAAATTCTGTCTCGTCACTCTGGCCCTCTTCCCGATCTGCATTGTGCCGGTTGCGATTTTCGGACGGAAGGTGCGCAAGGAAGGGCGTGCCGAAAACGATCAGCAGGCGACATTGTCCGTCATTCTGCTGGAAACGCTTGCCGGAATTCGTGTCGTGAAGTCCTTTGCCCGTGAACTCTATCAGGTAAAGCAATATGAAAAATTAAGCGACCAGCAGTTCCGCACCAGTGTTCGTGTTCGCAGAAATATGGATATTGTGACGCCTATGATCGAGACCGTCTCGGCCTTCGGAATCGCGCTCGCATTGCTCTATATCTATTTCTACCACATCGAAATTGGAAAAATCATCGCTCTGATTGGTGGCACTTTTCTTTTGTATGATCCCTTCAAGAAAATAACCCGTATTCATCTTCAGATTCAGAAAGCAATGGCTGCATCTATAAGCCTCTATGAGCTTTTGAAAACAAAACCCACTATCCACGATGCGCCAAACGCCGTGGAGATAAAATCCTCCGGGGGACAGATCGAACTCAATGACGTCTGCTTTTCCTATGGAGAGGACAAGCAGGCGGTGAATAACATCCAGCTTCACATCGAGTCTGGCAAACAATACGCGCTTGTCGGTTCCAGTGGCGCCGGGAAAAGCACGATTCTCTCTCTCTTGCTCCGTTTTTACGATCCGCAAAGTGGAAGCATTCGCCTGGATGGTCGCGACCTTCGGGAGATCACGCAACTTTCGCTACGGGATCAGGTGGGGATTGTCACTCAGGAGACATTTCTCTTTCACGATACGATTTACGAAAACATTCGCTATGGACGGCTGGACGCTACGGAGGAAGAAATCATCAGCGCCGCAAAGCTCGCGTATGCGCACGACTTCATTATTGCGAAACCAGAAGGTTATCAGACCATGGTTGGCGACAAGGGTAACATGCTCTCCGGTGGCCAGCAGCAGCGTCTCGCCATTGCTCGTGCGCTTCTGAAAAACGCACCGATCCTGCTCCTCGATGAAGCGACGTCCGCGCTTGATTCCGAATCCGAAAAAATGATCCAGTCCGCGCTGGATCGCCTTGCGCAGGGCAAGACGGTTATTGCGATAGCGCACCGTCTTTCCACGGTGCTTAAATCCGATCAAATCGTGGTCATGGATCACGGTCGTATCATTGAAGTGGGAACGCACAGCGAACTTCTCGATAAGTCTCAAACCTATCGCCGCCTTTATGAACTACAATTTCTTCACAATGAAGAAGCCGCCCCTGTTGAATAAATACTCGATTGTATAATGAAAATTACCCGCGCATTAATATCCGTTTCTGACAAATCAGGACTCGTGGAATTCGCAAAATTTCTGGTGGAATCCGGCGTGCACCTGCTTTCCACCGGCGGCACCGCAAAGACTTTACAGGCTGAGGGGATTCCCGTTACGGAAATTTCCCAGTATACCGGCTCGCCAGAAATCCTTGCAGGGCGTGTCAAGACACTGCATCCGAAAGTTCACGGCGGTCTGCTTTTTGTGCGTGGCGATGCGCAGCATGAAAAAGAGGCGAAGGCTAATGGCATTGAGCCCATCGATCTCGTTATCGTGAACCTGTATCCCTTTGTGCAGACGATCGCGAAGGAAGGCGTCACGCTTGAGGAAGCGATTGAAAATATCGATATCGGCGGGCCATCAATGATCCGAAGCGGCGCAAAAAATTATCGATCCGTAACAGTTGTCACCGATCCTTCGGACTATGCGGCGGTAATGGAGGACATGAAGGAAGAGGGCGGAGCGACGAGCATGAAGCTGCGCGAACGTCTTGCGATTAAAGCCTTCTCCAGCACCGGAGCGTATGATGTGGCGATTGCGAATTATCTGAATCGCGAACAAACGACGACGGGATCTTTTTCAATCACCCTGCCGCTGAGTCAGCGTCTTCGTTATGGCGAAAACCCGCACCAGACCGCCGAGCTTTACGGAAATTTCACGGATTACTTCGAGAAACTTCACGGCAAAGAGCTTTCCTTTAATAACATTCTCGATATCAATGCGGCGACGGACCTCATTGCGGAATTCAACAAGCCAACCGTTGCCATTTTAAAGCATACGAACCCCTGCGGCGTAGGCAGCGATCCCGATCTGCGCGAGGCATGGATCAAGGCATTCGCTACCGACAAGCAGGCTCCTTTTGGCGGTGTTATCATTTGCAACCAGATGGTGAATCTCGGTCTCGCAAAAGCCATTTGCGAAATTTTCAGCGAAGTCATCATCGCACCGGAATTCGATCCCGAAGCGCGCGCACTACTTCAGAAAAAGAAAAATCTGCGGTTGATGCGCATTCTGAAACTTCCCCATGGTCCTCGTCAGGATATCCGCTCGGTTGGTGGCGGTCTTTTGGTGCAGGATAAAGATACGGCGGAAGTTGAAGAGCTTGAGCACAATGTCGTTTCTTCTCGTCCCCCATCGCGCGACGAAACAGAAGCCATGGAATTCGGCTGGCGCATCGTGAAACATGTTAAGTCGAACGCGATTGTCTATGCCTCAAAAGATCGCACACTCGGCATCGGCGCAGGCCAGATGTCACGGGTAGACTCGTCACGCATCGCGGTATGGAAAGCAAAAGAAGCCGGTCTGTCTCTTAAGGGCAGCGCGGTATGCAGTGATGCCTTTTTCCCATTTTCGGATGGCCTTATCGCGGCAGCCGAGGCTGGTGCGACGGCGGCCATTCAACCCGGAGGTTCCGTAAGGGACGAAGAAGTCATCGCCGCTGCCAATGAGCGCGGCATCGCGATGGTATTCACCGGCGTTCGTCACTTCAGACATTAAAACGACGCAGACTTTATGATCCAGTTAGGTATCAATATCGACCATGTGGCCACGCTACGGCAGGCGCGGTATCGAGAGACTCCCGACTCGCCAAATGCGGAGCCTGACCCCGTAGAGGCCGCGATGATCGCAGAGCGTGCGGGTGCGCAGGGCATCACCGTTCATTTGCGCGCCGACCGTCGCCACATCCAGGATCGCGATCTCTGGCGGTTAAAGGAAAAAGTCCGGACCAAGCTGAATCTCGAACTCGGCAACACGCCTGAGATTCTCGAAATCGCCCTGAAGTTAAAACCCGAAGACGTTTGTCTCGTGCCGGAAAATCGCCAGGAAGTCACTACCGAGGGTGGTCTGGATTGCGCCGGCCAAATCGAGACACTGCGACCAACAATTCAAAAACTCCAGTCTGCGGGAATCCGCGTTAGTCTTTTCATCGATCCCGATCCTTCACAGATCGAGGCCGCCGCAAAACTTGGCGCAGAATTTATCGAACTTCATACCGGGGCCTACGCAAATCACTTCGAAGTAAAGCGTGATCAGGAATTGCAGCGTCTAATAGACGGAGCCAAACAGGCTTCCGCGTCCGGTATAAAAGTGAACGCCGGGCACGGCCTCAATTACACGAACATCGCGCCGATTTTAAAAATCCCAAATCTTGTGGAGCTCAATATCGGACATTCCATCATTTCCCGCGCCACTTTCGTGGGAATGGAGCAGGCTGTCCGTGACATGCTTCTACTGATACAAGGTTGACTATAACGCTTTGCGGATATGTAAATATCCGCAGAGTTCAAAGAGTAGTTTCCTACAGTGTCCTTATCTCTTTATTAGACAGGGAATATCCGTTTGCCAGTCATTCCGTTGGTCTGATAGGAAACGATTGCGCCATCCATAAGTGCTCCACCGACGGCCGCATTATTCACGGTAGTCGTTTTTGTTGAATCTAGATAATATACAGGAAGCCCGGCGGGATCATGAGCTATAGGGTTATTTTTATAGGCTCCATAAACACCGGTGCCCGATGTGATGCCTGAAATCGAAAGTATCCCGGAAATGCGATCCACCGATCCTGCAATCATCGACATGATGCCTTCATGAGCGCTGAGGTTACTGACAGAACCGTTTTTACCGGTCGGAGAAGGTATTGCCGTGCCGCTGAGAACATTCATACGACCCGAAATTCCCGCAATAACACCACTATTGCCGTCAGCATCGGTCAAATTCAAAGGATGCATGATGTCTGGAGTCGCTGCCAATGTAGTTTGCACAAAGTTTGCAACGCTCTGACCCGCAGCCGTGTTATTATAGGATTTAATCGCCACCGCGCCCTGGTCATCTATTCTGCCCGTGCTGCCTATAAGGTTTACATTGGTAATGCTTCCTCCTGTTCCCACAGGGACGGTAGAGAGGGCAGGACTGCCGTAACTCATCACATTACCACCATTGCCCGCGATAAGATCTGTTGAAACGAGAACAGAGCCACCCTGGGTAAAGTTTTGAATATTACCGCCATTACCGCCGATGCCGGAAGAGGCACCAAAGGAAAAGATGGTGTCAGCGAAAGTGGGCTGACTCAAGCGCTGAGCCGCAAGAGTTGCAGCAGTAACACCATAAGCATTTCCTCCTGCTCCGGCGATGGCCAGCACCTTGGAGCCCTGCGGTGTGGTACCTGCATTTGCCACCACGGAGATCAGGCTTCCGCCCGCCCCGCCTGACGTCACGCCATCGCCTCCCGCTCCTGCAGCGATAGCTGCGGAAGAAGAGGTGGAGGACGTTTGTAAATTATTTATTGAGCCGCCATTCCCGCCTTTTGCACCAAAGCTTAAGCCGCCATTACCCGCAATGAAGCGTACAAAATTAAGGCCATCCCCAAGCGCAAAACCAACACCACTGACGGTAACGCTACTGATAGCTCCTCCCACGCCGCCATTGCCTAGAACCCCACCACCACCGTTACCGGCAATAAAGCTTAACGCTGTAGGGCTGTAGCCCGGAGAGGGCGAGTTAATGAACTTGGTGATAGATCCGCCCGCACCCCCCGTTAAACCGCCACCGCCGTTACCGGCTGTGAAAAAGATTGCCTGAGAAAACAAATTTCCTGGAGACGGAGGAGAAGGGAAGGGATTTATTGTAACAGGATTATCATTAATGAGTGACCCCCCTACGCCTCCCGTGCCGCCAATGGCATTACCTCCGTTGCCCGCGGTAAGAATATAATCTGCGGAATAGGGGGAATCCGGAGAAGTGAATAACGGGAAAAAATTCTGAATGCTGCCACCCTTGCCACCGGAGGAAATACCGGTGCCACCATTCCCGGCGGTAGCAGTGATCCCATTTTCCACATTATCAGGAGCGGCTATTGATCCCTGGCCGATGATCGATCCACCATTGCCACCAATGGGGCCATTGCCACCGTTCCCGGCGATAAATATTTTTCCACCTGAAATCGTGGTGGGCAGGATGTCTCCGCCGCTCCCGCCTTTCTGAATGCCGCTACCCCCATTTCCGGAAGTAAGATCTGCAATAGTCCCGGTAATGCCGGAGATCTTTCCTCCATTGCCACCGGTGGTGAAGCCATTACCTCCATTTCCGGAAGTAAGATTTGCAAAAATTCCTGGTGAAATAGAAAGTGGCGATGTTGTGGATTGCGATCCTACTACGCCTCCGCTGCCGCCAGCACCCAAAATACTGTTACCGCCATCTCCAGCTTTTAGCGTAAATGAAAGGGCATCCATCTGGATACCCAATGAGAAAGCGGCCAAGCCCGTTTCCGTCGAGACCCCAGTAACAGTAGTACTTAAGCCATTGACTGGGTACGTGTAGAGAACGCCGAAATTGCCGGAACTTACATCGGGGCGATAAGCTTCGATAAATGCATGACTTTGATCTTTTGATATAGGATTGAGGACGCTTGCTAGAACGATCGCATTACCATTCACTTCGTCCAGATCTGCCGAAGGAACATAGCTCGCATGGGCAAAGTCAGTCACATTTGCGGCTCGCAATACCGTATTAACAGTGGAGGTTCCGATATCATAAACTTCCAGATTGGCTCCGCCACCGAAAGTGGAACCATCCGGTGCCGCCGTGAGTTTTATATAAATGCCAAGCGTATTGGCCGGAGCAAAAATACCGTCATTTGTATTCAGATAAATACCTGCAGAAGCACCGGAAGCTAAGGTTCCATCCGTACTGCCTTTGAAAGTACTTAAAATCGAAGTGGCACCACTGTTAAGGGAAACAACATCATAGGTATCCGGATCAGGGTCTGCTGCGATATGTAAAACAACAAAGTCCTGTAGGGGGCTTGGTTTTGCAGGTCCCGTAGGGACTCCTAAACTATCCCGATCCTGAAAAAGCGCATTCGGTGCACCTCCCTTAGCTATCAGACCATGAGTATCCATGGTATAGGGTTGAATAGCGGCATTCTGTCCGTCGAAATAGGAAGTGAGAAGAATTTCGGAAGTAGCAATTCCCCTCTGTGCAGCTGTCGCGAGAATTTTGGTCGTCGGTTGTCCACTGATGAGAGTTACAATGGAGTTTGGAATGGTTTGCACATGATCAATCACGCCATAATTTATGTAGAACAATCCATTTCCCACACCACTGGCAACGGCCATGAACGTAATATTATCGAGCACTGGCTGAGTAATGAGGGCGACATCCATTTTCCCATCATGGTTAAAATCCCCCGAAACCAGGTCGAGTATCGGATTTACCGAGGGTGTCGTCTGATCCATAAATGGCAGAGGACTGTGAATTGGGGCATCAAATCCGCCTATATTATTATTCGCAGTCGGATTCCACAGGTAGGTGTAAAGGCCTCCAAAAGTACTTTGCGAGTTACTCGCAGTGACAATGCCCAGTTGAGGACTGCCGCTCGTGCCAAAATTGACAATGGTTAAGCCGATAGAGCCTCCCTGAGGATCAGCAACATCATTGTATAATTGACTCGGCAAATAATCGATGTGGGAAATGCCGCCATGCCCATCTCCATAAGCAACGCCAAGCTCGTCAGGATTTGTGCCGACAAAGACAAAATCCGCAAATCCATCGTGATTAAAATCGATAACATTTGGCGAACCGATATCTCCAATATTACGATAAGTGGTCACAAGAAGACCGGCATTGGGTGCCTCTCCGGGCTGGCCGGGCGTTACTAATCCCGTGCTAAAACCTCCGCCATTGCCGCCAGACGTGATGCCGCTCCCCCCATCACCTAAGACGATGTTTATATCGCCTGTCGCATTGAATGTTCCTAATTTTAGCGTTCCTGCGGTTCCTCCCGCTCCAAGCAGACCGGCTCCTCCGCTGCCGGTATGAATATCAACGTGACCGATGAGAGATCCAAAACTAGAAATATTTAGAAAAGAATCAGAAAGGTTTGTAATAGATCCTCCCGCTCCGCCGATTTCACCTATACCGCCATTTCCGGCCTGGATGTGAATGCCGCCAGGGTTTCCATTGAGGGCAATATTCTGAATATTGCCGCCCCTGGCACCAAACCCGCCATCACCTGCCACCAGTTCGGCAACACTAAAACTCTGAGTCGACACGGGTTGGCCTGTTAAAGGATCTGTCGTTGTAAGTGCCGGATTGTTAGTGGCAAATACACCTATGATGTCTGCACCAGCGACGCCTGCAGCAGGCGTGAAAGCTTTTAACGTGCCATATACGCCCGCCGGCTCCCATTGATGGGTTATCGAATTGAAGTTCACGTTTCCTACGCCAAACGTGAAAAATTGATTCGAAACAGCAGTTCCGACACGAATGGCACCTATATGGGGAATAACGTTAGTCAACCCGTAACTTTCGCCAGCTCCTTGTAATGTTACTCCACTGGTATCAATCGATAAACCACCACCTGCTACTCCGAATCCGCCGCCAGCAAAGATACTTCCGTATATCGAATAACTGCTAGGAGCGATATGAGACGTGACTATATCGCCTGGAGCAAGGTCGGACTGAGCCACACTCCGTAATGTAATGGCTTCAATTTTTGAAGGCAGAACGATCAACCCGTCCCGGTCTGGTGTCCCTGGAGTAGAGTCCGTCAAAAAACCGTCCGCACCGAGATTGGTGACAATGTCTCCGTGAATATCAACAAAGGAAAGGAGCCTTAATCCATTACCCGCTGAAATGCCCGTGATTTCATTGGCGTCCACTTTTCCATTTCCATTCAGATCTGTTGTAAAAATGAACGCTTCACCTTTTTGAACATACAGCAGCCATTGGCCTCCTACGTCAGCAGTGGATATTCCATGACCTGCTGTAAGCAAATAGGGACTACCCACTGTTATTGATTGAAAATCGTTATTGGTCAACGCGGCGGGAGCAATGCGATCTTCCAAAGGCTCGAGAAAAATACGGGTTGGCCGGTCTTTCATATTTTTGTGGGAAGGAGACTTCATGGTTGGCAAAGATTTAGCTCGTTGGGACACGTTGACCTATAAATACCGTTTGGCCCTGATCCATAGTAAGGATGGCTTCGGGGATGAAATTGTTTGTCTTGCTGTTAATCGTCAACGCGGCGATGAGGCCATCCAGAGGTTGCGTGGTGCCGACCACCCAGGTGGAACCAAATACCCATGGGGTACCGCTAACCAACTTGAAGGTACTTGCGCCTGCCGCTGTGGGATCTCCTGCGATGCCGCCCACCACATTTCCATCCGTCCAACTCCAGAGGGGAACGACCACGCCGGATGACGGATCTACATGATTCGGTTGACTTACCGCAAGGTAGGAGGTGCTCTGTGGAACAGGATTTTGTAAGCCCGCTCCTGTATTTGGATTGCCCAGGATAATTTGGGAAACACTCGTAACGAGTTGAGGGGAAGAGGCCTTTCCGGCTACAATAGAGGAGATAGCATTTGCATCAACATTAGTTACATTTCCCGCCGCTCCGACTTTAGCCCCCGTGCCTCCCTGACCGGCAAAAATTCCGCCCATGTTGTCAAATGTGCCCGAAGCGTTAAAGTCGACGAATCCATAGGGATGAGGGGTCGCGCCTTGCGAGAGAAATCCGATATTTGCGGAAGTGCCTATGCGATTTGTATTGCCGGTACCCCCTACGTTTCCACCCGTGCCCCCTGCGCCGGTACCAGAGTTTCCGCCGTCGCCAGCAGAGATCTGTTGGATCATGTGGGTATCCGCACTATTGACTCCCGTGACATTTCCACCCTTGCCGCCTACGGAGCTGCCCGTGGAAGTTCCCCCATCGCCTGCATTGATGATCGTCATTCCACCCGAGCCGCCCGCATTGATATTCAGACCGGTAATATTGCCGCCATTTGCGCCCTTGGTGCCCGAGCCGCCTACTCCAGCGGTAAATATATTTTGACCGGTTGCGTCCGAAGTCAGAGTCGTGGTAATGGAAATCAAAGAGCCACCCACGCCTGCGGTAGTGGCAGATGCGCTGCCAGCACCAGCATGAATAGAAATATCTCCCCCTGGGCTGTCAGTATCGAATCCGGAAATGGAGATCTTGCTGACGCTTCCGCCCAGGCCGCCCGTATCTCCAGCTCCACCCTGCAAACTTACCGCACCTAATGCGGATATACTGGAGGTGGTAATATTTCCTCCAGCACCACCTTTAACGGTGCCTGCACCGCCCGCACCAGAGGTGAGACTGGCATCGCCGGTAGCTGTTATAATAACAGTACTGATGAGGCTTCCTCCCACACCAGCAAGGCCATTAACAGCACTTCCTCCAGCACCTGCAGTAAAAATGGCATCTCCTGAAGTATCCAGAGTGGCTGTTGTTACCGTTCCTCCAGCACCTCCTTTGCCCGTGCCCATTCCGGCACCACCGACGCCACTGGTAATAAGCCCCGTGCTTTGGTTTCCATGACTATCCAGCCCCGACGATGTTCCGACTATGGAAAGAATTTTACCGGCATTTCCGCCGCTTCCATTTGTTAAAGCATCTCCTCCCGCGCCGCCGTTAAAAATCACATCGGTCTGGGTGCCTTGAAAAGTGGCTTTTATCAGATCGCCGCCTATGCCACCGCCCAAACCGCCGCTTCCACCGGCTCCAGCGGAGAAAGTAATAGTGTCTGCTACCACGGTGGCGAGTGGCGATTCGTAAATCCCTACAGAGTTCAGTGTGCCGCCTTTGCCGCCTTTGCCGTTGAAGGCACTTCCAGCATCTCCGGCGCTAAATGCACTGGTAAACATATCGCCGAAGGGAACTTTTACGGTAGTTAAATTTCCACCGGCTCCTGCATTGCCTGTGGTAGTATTTCCTCCCGTTCCTGCGTTTACAAGGAGCTCCTCGATGAGGATGTTATTTTGAAATTCGAGTGAAACATTTGTTACAGCTCCCCCATTACCGCCCGTCGTGGTGCCAGTCGAGCCATTGCCGCCATTCACGGTAAGAGAATAAGCCAGACCAATGACGTTGGTTACAGCTCCTCCATTTCCACCTTTTCCAGAGGCGGTGATACCGCCGTCACCTGCAGAGACCCATGTCTTAATGTCATAAGGGTGTGTAGCTGATGAGGTATCTGTTAAAAAATTCCGCACCTGTACGGCGGAAACAGCGCCGCCTGCTCCGGCGACCGGGTTGGTAGCGGCTAAAGTATCGCCTCCATCGCCTGCATGCACGATCGTCTGGTAGGCTGGGCCAGTATATGGATTTGGAATACCGCCAGCAGTAAAGGGCGTTGTCGTTGCAATATTGACCGTGGATATAGCACCACCTACGCCGCCAGTGACACCTGTGCCGCCATTGCCCGCCTGCACATATACCATGTCCTGTGCCAGGTTAATAGACTGGATTATGGCATTTTTGGTAGCATATTCATACCCGACATACACCTTCTGTAAAAGGCCACCATTACCACCTTTACCGGTGCTGCCTGTGAAAGCGTCGCCGCCATTGCCGGAATGAATTTCTGCCAGGTTGCCCGCACTATCTATAACACCTCCGATAACAACGGAGGTCACAGCGCCTCCAACCCCTCCCGAAGTGGAAGCGCTTATTCCTGCTCCCCCATTACCGGCAAAAAGAGAATATCCGTCCGAGTCGGAAGAAATATTGATATTGGTAAGATTTCCTCCTACTCCACCGGCACCTCCATCCCCAGCTTGAATAGTGCCCAGAGAAACGACGCTGACGCCTGTGATACTGGCGCCAGCTTTGTGCGCCGCAGGAAGAGCAATGGGCACCAATGTCGCTTGCCCCACACCTGCACCGGGGTCGCCCCCGCCAAAATTATACGTGTAGGCACCCACAGCCGATCCGGCTTTGATGCCAACCACATTCCCCACCACATGAATCGTATTACTAGCTCCGCCGATCGAGCCCCCCGCAACAATACTGCCTGAAATACTGCCACTTACATTTATGGCGGCAATCGTTTGTGTATCTCCTATGATGGAAGTTTCCGAAAACATGTGAGTGGTCGCATTCCAGTTTGACACCACGTCGCCATTAATCGAGGTGCCCACAATCACGGAGGATTTCGCTCCAAGCGATAATCCGCTGAGCTCATTGGCCTGCACGAGACCGTCGTGATTGGCGTCATAGAAAAAGGCCGTGACCTCACTGGCATTGGACTTTAGCAACTGTTGAAACAGACTTCCGCCGCTGGGATTATAGAGATTGAGGATATCAGCCGGTTTAAGGGTAATATAATAATGCCAGGCAGCACCCGCAAAGAGCGCTGAAATACCCGGATCGGCGGAGCCGCTGTTCGTTGCCACAAAAGGGGTTGCGGATATGATGTCGGTGTACCCAATAAAGCCAGTCGGAGTGCTTCCAATGGTTGAGGGCCCTGCGTTATAGATAGATGCAGGTGCGATACGGGGTTCCAGGATCTCTAAAAATTCTAAGTTTCTCATGCGGGGCACAAACAATCTGGGGTTGGCAAGATAGTTGACTTGCAACTAAAGCCGCAAATCAAAAATCGTCAAGGGACTTTCAAATAATTTTTACAGATTTATTGATCAAAAGCCTGCCAGAGCGGATATAGGCTCTTTTTACACAGAAATACCTTTAAATGCACTTATTTGACAAGCGGGGCTGTGTGCCTTTAGATTTATAACTTATGTCAGATTCCAATTCCTTGGCCCCTGCAGAAAATATATTACAGATTCGAACAGAAAACCTCACCCCCACCTATTCCAATATGTGTCGGGGGGTAATGACTTCAGAAGAGGTTATTTTGGATTTTGCCCTTAATCCGAACAATCATGGCAAGGTTTTGGAAGAAGCGATTGATATCAAAAGCCGTGTTGTCATGAGCTTTCCTTCGGCTAAGCGTCTTCTTCAATTGCTTCATGCGATGGTAAGCCGTCATGAACAGGCATTTGGAGAAATTGTACTCGATCCCTCTGCGCGTGCTCGCCTGCATTCAGGTGAACCTGTGCAGGAAGAAGCTCGATCGGGATCATAATTCCGATTTCCCCCGCCTCAGGATAAAGAATGATATTTGGAATATGCGATTCAGCGGATTATAATCCATTGTTATGACCGTAGCGGAACAGCAGGCGCTGTACGAGCAGACGCGCGCGCGCATCCAAAGTCATCTGGATGAAATTACCCACTTGGCAAACAACAGCCACGATCCGCGGCTGTTTTTCTCTGAATATGTAAAAAAACTCAGCAACTCTCTCACCGCTCAAGGCGTGGTTGTATGGCAAGGTCATTCTCAGGGGTTTGAGCGCGTGGCAGAAGAAAATTTTGCCTCTTGCGAGTTTGATTCCAATCCCGTTCAACATGCCGGAATTACGAAGATCCTTTCAGAGATGGCCAATACCCGTAAGCAATATATTATCGACGCGGGCAATTCTCAATGGGAGCAAGCGGCTGCAGAAAATAAGGACGCAATCGTCAATGTCACTCCCTTTCCTTATTTCTTTATCCCTGTTTGCCTGGGAACTCGACTCGTCATGGTCTTACAGGTGTGGCTGAAAGAAAAAGGAGACGCTAAAGGCTATCAGGATATTTGCGCTTTTCTTGCCAATTGGGCATCAATTGCCGCCACGTTTCTTCGCAATCATCAGGGCGCGGTAGCTGCTGTTAAAAATGAAGAATTACATTTCCTGGTACTCATGCAGGCGAATCTTTTGGGGGAGCATAATCCAAAAGAAGTGGCGGCTATCGTATCCAATTATACTTCGGATTTAATCAAAGCGGATCTGGCCTGTGTTTTCACGCGCTATCACAAGGGTTGGAAGTTGTTGTCTGCGTCTAATCAGGAAGCAATCGATGATCGCAGTGTGCATGTGCAGGCTTTGATTCGTGCGGGCGCGGAGCTTGCCTCCTCGGCTACGCCAGTCTCTCAGGAGATAAATGAAACAACGGCACCGGAAGCTTTAAAAGAGGCGCTGGAAGCTATCAGCTATACTCAGGTTTTGTATCGGTTGGTCGGAAAAACAGGGACAGATCTGGGAGACTATCTGATTTGTGCTTTTAAACACTCAGGAGAAAAGTTTTCACCTTATAATGCGGAAACTTTGAATAAAGTTGCAGATGCTACCGGTAAGTCTCTGGAAGCCTCGCTCCATCATCATCGCGTTCCTTTTCGGCCATTGGTGGATGCAATAAGTCGCATTAATCGTTATTGGCAAGTTCATCCCAGACGGAAAGTGGCGACTTATGGGGGTATTCTGGCCCTTCTGTTAATTATTCTTTTTCTTGTGCCTTACCCCTTGAGGGTGACTGCCGAATGTACCGTAATGCCCTACGAAAAATTCAACGCGGTTGCGGAGACGGCGGGCAAGGTGATTGCCGTATATGTGGAGGATGGGCAGTATGTTGTTAAAAATCAGGTTTTGGCTAAACTTGAAGATCAGGACTTGAATGCCCAGCTCGCAATATCAAAGCTGGAATCCGAACGGTGGAAGCTGGAATCCGGGCGGGCACAACTTGCCAAAATGGATGCAGAGCGCAAATTAGCGGATTTGAATTCAGAGCGGGAATTACAAACGGCCAAACGCCTGGAATATTTAATTGCGAAAACTGAAATCGTAGCACCTCACGATGGGATCGTGCTGACGCACAATTTACACAACAGAGAGGGAGAGAAACTGGAGCTTGGCGCTCCGTTTTGTGAAATCGCTGGTCGAGAAAGCTATGATGTCATTCTCGATATTAAGCAGCAGGACATCGGCGATCTTTTGCGTGCGCTTCAGAAAAATGGCCGATTGCCGGTTGCTTTTATTCTTCACTCGCATTCGCAGCAATATGTGACCGCCTCTATTGAAGGCATGCAGTCGGTGAGTGAGGTTGCTCAATTACGAAAAAGTGGCAGCGTCTTTGCCGTCAGGGCTGAGTTTCCAAAGAACAGTCCATTAAAGAATGAGCTAAAGGCCGGGCTTACCGGTATTGCCAAGGTCCGAATCGGTACCTCCAATATGGCCTATTCACTTTTTCGTCCGTTTCTTAACTACTGGCGTGTCAACTGGGGCACCTGAAAGCTGAATTTTTTCTAACAATATGAAGATTATCATTCTGCTTTTTTGCCTGTTTATTGGAGTCTCGCCTTTTGTGAATGCCCAGACGAATGCTTCAAATGCCAATCAGGCGGGAAGCGAAACTACGGCAGCTAAACAGGATTCCACTTTCCAGTGCAAGGGCATGCTGAAGCCTTATCGCGAAGTGCGACTGGCGAGCCGTGCCAAGGGGGTCATTTACCAAATAACCAAAGAAGGGGCTCCAGTCAAAGCGGGGGAGATCGTAGTGCAGCTCGAGGATAATCTGGAAAAACTGCAGCTTGAGCAGCAGAAGGAAGTGGTGAATGTGCGGGAGTTCGAAAACCAGGCCGGAATAAAACTTCAGGGGAGCTCCCTCAGCCAAATTGATACCATGGAGAAAAAAGCGAATTTCTCGATCGCGAAAATCCAGCGTGATCAGGCCGAGGAAATGTTGAAGCATAAAGCGGTTTTGGCGCCTTTCGATGGAATCGTGACGGAGCGTATGCGCGAGGTCGGTGAGGCGGTGGATGAGTTGACGCCTGTATTGATCGTGGTGGATCTCAGCAAACTTTATTTTGAAGCTTTTTTACCCGCTTCCAGAGTTACGGATGTTAAGGAAGGCCAGGTTGTCGATATTCAAATGGATACTTTTCCCGGCAAGCATTTTCCTGGCACCGTTGAGATAAAATCTCCGGTTATTAATCCGGCCAGTGGGGAATTCAAGGTGAAGGTTCTCGTCGAAAATCCGGACCACATTCTGAGTTCCGGTCTCACTGGACGCGTCATATTTTCCAAGCCTACGGCTACTGCGGCTACGAGCCCATAACGGGAGTGAGAGTATGTGGTGACCATGACAACTTCGCTGCCAATTTCAGTCCCACAAAAAATAAGCGAAACGGCGGTTCCTCCGGCCCTCCGTGCGGATTTGGTTCAGACTCGGCAAACCTATATAGGCCGCACGTTTACCGTCCTGAAAAACCCGATCAGTCTTAATTATTTTCGCCTTCCTGTCTCTCACGCCGAAGCAGCGCAACTATTTGATGGCAAGCGGACATTCCGCCAGATTGTGACACAGCTTCAGGGGCAGTCAAGATACTGGAAGGCGCTGCCTCCGGCGGATGCATTGGAAGAGGTCGGTATGCTGGCGCAGCAGATGGCGGCACAGGGGTTGTTACGAGTGCAGGGTGGCTCTGCGGTGGCCCGCGCGAAATTTATGAAGGCTCGTAAAAAAGAGCATCATTTCGAACTTCTGATCGGAAAGGTTCTCTACGTTCGCAAGTCGCTCATTGATCCCGACAAGCTTTTGGAGCGCATTACCCCCTGGTTTGCATGGATGTTTACGGTCCCTACATTCATAGCGGTTCTTTGCTTTATTGCGGTTACTTTGGTAGGGGTTTCACAGCACTGGGATGAAGTAATGCGGCGAAGCGCCAATTTTTTCACCTTTGAAAATCTGGCGCTTTCATGGGTGCTCTTTTTTGGCATTAAAATATTTCATGAATTCGGTCATGCCATTTCCTGTAAACGGTTCGGCGGCGAGGTGCACGAGATGGGCTTTATGTTTATCCTTTTTACGCCCTATCTTTTTTGCAATGTAAGCGATTCGTGGCTGGCCTCCAAGCATGCACGTATATGCATTACGGCTGCAGGTATTTTTGTAGAGCTCGTAATAGCCTGCATCGCGGCATGGCTGTGGATAGGCTCACAGCCCGGCCTGTTTCATCAAATGTGTTTCAATGCGATGTTTCTAGCCAGCATCTCGACCATTCTCTTCAATGCAAATCCGCTCCTTAAATTCGATGGGTATTACATCATGGCGGATATACTTGAAATTCCCAATCTCAAGCAAAAGAGCAATCAATACATTACACACTGGGCCCAGCAGGCGATATTGGGAATAAAAGGCGTCGGATCACGAATCGTGGGATACGAGCAAAGCCCCTGGTTCGGGGTCTATGCCGTTGCTTCTTATATTTACGGGTGGCTTGTGCTTTTTAGAATTTCGACTCATCTTTTTGATGCACTGACTCCTGTAGGGTTAAACTTTATCAGTCGTACTTATGTCGGATTATTTTTATTCACTTCACTGGCATTGCCATTTTATCGCCTTGTGAAAACGCTTCCTCAAAATCCGGATTTTAAAGCATCCGTAATCCCGCGACTAAAGATTCTGCCATTAATAATTTTAGGATTGATCGCATTAACATTTATCATCCCCTGGCAATCCTCCGTTAAGCGCACGTTCATTATAGAGCATGAAAAAACGATAACCATTTCTGCGGAATTTCCCGGATTTGCGCGCGAGGTTTTTGTCTCCGACGGTCAGGCGGTAAAAGCGGGCGATCTTCTTGTGAGGTTGGAGAATCCGGATCTCGTCGATAAGCAAAATGCGGTAAATATGGAAATTATGGCGAGTGATGTCCGCCGTCGGGCCGCATTGAACAGTGTACAAGCCGAGGATCGCAACGCGGCACCCACTTATGAAAAAATGGTTCAGGAGTTTCGTGAGCAGCTCGCCATACTCAAGGAGCGGATGCAGCATTTGGAAATCCGCGCTCCCTACAGTGGCACGATTCGCAATCCCCATATTAAGGATATCATCAACGAGTTTTTTAAAGTCGGTCAGCCTATTTGTGAGCTGGGGCTGACAAATACATGGCGCGCCCTGATTCCACTCAACGAACATCAGGCGAAGCAGATTGCGAAGGGAGAAAGAGTGAAGATTCAGCTGTATGCCATTCCGGGAAAAACATTTGAAGGGAAAGTTACCTCACTTCCCTCTGCGGCAAGCACTCACTTCAGCTCTCCTGCCATGGCAAACTTGTTCGGCGGAGATGTGCCCGCTGAGCTCGATCCGCAGGAAATGGCCAGACCCACCGTACCTCACTATGAGGCGGAAGTTTATTTTGTGGGGCTGGACTCTTATGTCAGACCCGGAATGATGGGGAAGGCTCGCATTTACACCGGACGGACGACGCTCGGTTCATGGATGATTCATCAAATTATAGATTATATTAGTCCGGAAATGAGGCTTTAATCTTCATTGCCGCAAAAAAGAACTTTCCTCAAAGCTCTACTCGCGGCAAAAAGACCGTAGGAAAAGAAATTGTGCCTGATCATTTTTTAGACAACCGAGTGGCTCCCTGTTCCAAATCCAGGTTATGAAGAAGCGTGTCCTTATTGTAACTGCAGGATTTGGCGAGGGACATAATACCGCCGCAAAAAACATCCGCGCGGCCCTGCTTTCGGAAAATCCGGATTCGGAAGTCCTTATCAGCGATTTGTATGCCGTCACAAATCCGCGGTTAAACCGCATGATGCAGGCGGGGTATCGCTTCGCCATTAACCGTGCCACCACCATCTGGCATACCATTTATAAAGCCTTCGATTACCCTGGCGCGATTGAATCCACACTGCCACTGATTGCAAAAATGCGTGACGCATTTCTACGGCAGATCGAAAGCTTTCGGCCAGATGCGGTCGTTTCCACCTATCCGATTTATGGATTTGTCAAAGACGAGATCACGAAAAAAGGCAATGCGTTCACAATGCCGTTTTTCACTATGGTGACGGATTCCACGTTGATTAATTCCGCATGGTATCGCCGTCCTTCCACCGCCTTTCTGGTGCCTGACCAGCCGACGAAGGATTGTCTTTTGCGAAAGGGTGTGGATGAAAAAATTATTCACGCCCTTGGATTTCCCGTTGCTCTTTGTTTCGAAAATCTCCGGCCCGTGCTGCCGGATGCCACGCCCCCCTGGAAAGTTCTTATCATGCCTTCCACGCGCCGCTCTGTGGCCCTGCGTATTCTGACAGCGGTGCTTGCGCGAAAAGACACCACTGCCACCATTGTTGCCGGCAGATGCCAGTATGTCCTGGACGGATTGGAGAACTCTCCTTTCAGCAAAGATCCCCGGTGTAAAATCCTCGGTTGGACGGATAAAATGCCGGAGCTTCTCGCCGAGCATCATCTGTTTATTGGTAAAGCGGGGGGAGCCACGGTCCAGGAAGCCATCGCCGCGCAGTGTCCGATTTTAATCAGTCACGTCGTGCCAGGACAGGAGGAGGGAAATATTGCATTGATCCTCCAGAACCAAATTGGAGCACTAGCCAATACAAATGAATTGATGAAAAATTCGCTTGATCTGGCATTCGATCACGAAGCGGCGACCTGGCGAAACTGGAAGTGCAATATCGCCCAGCACAGCCGTTGCGATGCATCGCGGAATATAGCGCGCTTTATTCTCACGAATTGCTGAGTTGATATGAGGCTGGCCTTTTTAAGGTATCTGGAAATTTATTCCCTGATGCTTCGAAACTCCCTTATTCGGGAGATGAATTTCAAAGCAAATTTCCTGCTATGGATGCTTGTGGAGCTGCTTTGGTTCCTGGGGCAGATTGTATTTATCGATGTTCTCTTTAGTTACGTGAATCGCATCGGAGATTGGACGAAGTGGGAAGTCGTTCTGCTGGTAGGCACGCACCAGATGATCAGCCAGCTTTTTCAGGCATTCTTTTTCGTAAACATTGCCGACATTCCCGAACTGGTGAGAACCGGAAAGCTGGATTTTCTCCTGCTTCAACCACTTGATTCCCAATTCGCTGCTTCCGTAAAAAAATTCGGATTGGATAACATTATCAATGCGATTTTGGGTGTGTGCTTCGTCTTGTTTGCGACGCACAAACTGGGGATTCACCCCTCGGTGGCTCAGCTCCTGCTGTATACTGCGGCCATCGTGCTCGGGGTTGCGATTCATTATTCCATTATGCTAGTGCTGGCAACGGCGAGCATTTGGATCGTACGGTCGCAGGGATTAATTTACGGATACTTCAGCTTCTTTAATATCGGGCGCTATCCAGATGTCGTTT
>JBDTJR010000032.1:0-8080 GCA_039935735.1 Chthoniobacterales bacterium
GCATCTACCACCCGCCGCAGTGTATGAATAAAGGCTCCGATGCCATCCGCCACTAAAGATCAAATTGCCGATGTTCTTGAATCCATTGCGCGGCTTTTGGAATTGAAAGGGGAGAATCCTTTCAAGATCCGCGCTTATACAAATGCGGTGCGCACGTTGGAGACCGCTGTTCTTGATGAGGCCGGACTTCGCGATCTCGAAAAACTCAAGGAACTCGACGGCATTGGCGATGCCATTGCGCTGAAAATCGCGACGCTGGCATCGACGGGTAAACTTCCCTTCTACGAGGAATTGAAGGAAGAGTTTCCGCCCGATCTTTTTGAGCTTTTCGAATTGCAGGGACTGGGCGCGAAAAAAATCAAGATCCTCTACGAGAAGCTCGACGTGCGCTCGATCCGGAAACTCGAACGCGCCTGTCGCGATGGTAGCGTGGCGGGCCTTGCAGGATTTGGCGAAAAGACAGCGGCGAATATTCTCGAAGCCATCGAGCAACGAAAGAAATTTCAGGATCAGTTTCTCTTTGGCGATATCGCACCGCTTGCCGATACCATTTTGCAGGGACTGAAACGTCACCCTGATGTGCTTCACGCGGAAATCGCGGGAAGTTTTCGTCGTCGCAAGGAAATCATTCGCGATCTGGATTTCATCGTTTCCACACGCAATCCAACGGCCGTCGCGAAATACTTTACGGAAAGCGATGAGGTAGAAAACATCATCGCGAATGGAGAAACGAAATGCAGCGTGCTTCTCAAGCGCGGCATCCAGGCCGACCTGCGCATGGTGAGCAGCGAGGACTATCCTTTCGCACTCGTTTATTTTACAGGAAGCAAGGAGCACAATATCCGTCTCCGCCAGCGCGCACTCGATCACGGCTGGTCGCTGAATGAATACCGCTTCAGCATTCCAGAGAACGCGAAAAAGAAAGTAACCCCGCCTGCCGTCTCGGAAGAACGCGATATTTACAAAGCGCTCGGGCTGGATTTGATTCCGCCGGAATTACGCGAAGACCACGGAGAATTTGACGCCGCGGAAAAACATAATCTGCCTGATCTTATCAAACTCGAAAATCTTCGCGGCACTTTTCACTGCCACACTACGGAAAGCGACGGACACGATTCCCTTGAGGCCATGGCGAAAGCGGCGCAGGATTTGGGGCTGGAATATCTCGGCATCGCCGACCACAGCAAAAGTTCCTTCCAGGCGCACGGGCTCGATGAAAAACGACTCGCCGCGCAAGGCGAAGAAATCAAACGTCTTAACAAGGCGCATAAAGATTTCCGCATTTTCGCGGGAACAGAATGCGACATTCTGAAAGACGGTTCGTTGGATTTTTCGGACGAAGTGCTTGCGGAATTGGATTACGTTGTCGTCTCGATTCACAATTCCTTCACGCTCGGCGAAGCGGAAATGACCGCGCGCATCATCAAGGCGATGTCGAATCCTTACGTGACGATGCTTGGTCATCTCACGGGTCGCCTTCTGCTTTCACGTCCGCCGTACGCGGTAAACATTCCTGCGATCATCGAGGCTGCGGCAGAAACAAAAACGATCATCGAATTAAACGCGAATCCCCGCCGACTCGACATGGACTGGCGTTGGTGGCACCTCGCGAAGGAAAAAGGCGTACGCTGCGCGATCAATCCCGATGCGCATACCACGGACGGCCTGCAGGCGCTGTATTTTGGCACCGGAATCGCACGCAAGGGCTGGCTGACGAAGAAGGATGTCGTCAATTGCCTGCCGCTCGCGAAGATTTCCGTCGAGATCGACAAGAAGCGCAAGCATTTCAAGAAGTGAAAACTGGCGCAAGAGGCGAGTATTCAGTGTTCAGGTGGCAGTGTTCAGTTTTAAGAGCTGAAAACTGTACACTGATTACTGAACACTATTTAACACGATCAGGCTTTATTCCCGCGCATGGCCTGACATAATGGGCGCACCCTTTCCCATGTTTGCCGCCCTTCCTTTCATTTCGCTCTCTCCGTCTTCTCCGACGCCGACGCCCGCGCCCAAGACATCGGTCGCCACTGTGGCGCAACTGAATCCCGTTCCATTGGCAAATCCCGAGCCACCGATTCCGCTCCCCGTGCATTTTGCGATATCGGTATTGATTTTTGTGGTGCTGCTTGGCATCGGCAGGGTTCTCAGGCGTCGCACCGGAGTGCAGCTTGGCGCGTTCTTCCAGGTCTTTGCATTGGCGACTGCGATTTTCCTGCCGATGCTTTATCCCGGCTATACGCAATACGTCTCCATGCGACATGCCTCGGCGGCCGTCATGATTCTTGCGGGCGCGATTGTTCTTTCGAATTTCCTGCGACGCTATGGCTGGGAGCTTTGGTTTGCACGGCGGAATTCCCAGGCGCCGAAATTCCTGAGTGAGTTTTTCTCGTTCCTTCTCGTCCTGTTCTCCGTCGGTATTGTCCTGCGCTTCATCTATAATCAGGACGCCGCTGTCGGCGCGTTGCTCACAGGCTCGGGCATTGCGGGATTGGCGATTGGTTTTGCATTGCAGGATCTGCTCGGAAATATCATTGCCGGGTTCACGATTTATTTCGGCGGGCAATTCAAAGCCGGTGACTGGCTGCTTATCGAAAACAAGCACGCCGAGATCATGGAGATCAACTGGCGTTCCACCCGCATGCGCACGACGGACCACGTTTACCTCGACGTGCCGAACAGCAAGATCACCAAGGACATGGTGACAAATTTCAATTTTCCAACAAATCTCCATGCGCTACGGCTGGAAGTCGCGGTGGATTACGATTCACCTCCGACGATTGTAAAAGAAGTCATGGCACACGCCGCCGCGCAGGCTGTCGATGTGCTGAAAGACCCGCCGCCGGTTATTTATCTCAAGGAATTTGCGGCCTACTCGATCGTTTACGAGGTGAAATTCTGGATCAATGATCACTCGCGATTCAGCCCCGTGCACAGCGACATCCGCACGAATATCTGGTATGCGCTCCGCCGCCACGGTATCACGATTCCGTATCCCATCGAAACGCAACGATTCGAAGGGCTTCCACCAAAGAAGACGGATTCCACCACGGTCATCCGTGAGGCGTTGATGAAAGTTTCGTTTGCGCAATGTCTGACTGCGGCGCACATGGAGCAGTTGACGGCATCCGCGCGTGTCATTCGTTTTGGCCGAGGGGAGTCGCTCACCGTGCAGGGTGAAAGCGGAGTACGCAGCGAACGTATGTTCATCATCATCCGCGGCACCGCCGAGGTTTTGATTTTTACAAATGGCGTGCGCTCATCGGTCGCCACGCTGAAGCCCGGCGATTACATCGGCGAGATGTCGGTGCTCACGGGTGAAAAACGAAGCGCGACCGTCGTAGCCTTGGAGGACTGCGACGTCGTGGAAATCGGCAAGGACGACATGGCGCGTATTATTAATGAAAGCCCCGAGCTTCTGGTATCTCTGAGTAATCTTCTTGCAGAGCGGAAAGTCCAGCTTGAGGGAGCCGCCGCCGTTGTCGGAGAGCACGGGCAGGGCGAAAAACAAAAGGAATACCGTGCGCGGTTCCTCACTTCGCTGAAATCATTCTTCGCAAGTTAACCGACATGAGCGCAAAGGCCGACGACATCGCATGGCTGAATCCTCAGGTCGCCTTCTGGCAGGCTTACGAGCCGAAGGTGAAGACCGATCTCTCTTCCTGCGCGATCAATTTCGAGGGAAAACTTTTTCTCTTCGACCCCATCCCGCTTTCAAAAGACGCATGGCAGGAACTTACCGCCTCGACGACCCCCGCAGCGATCATCCTGACGAATGAAAACCACCAGCGTGCTTCCTTGAAGATGTGCGAAGATTTAAAAATTCCCATCATCGCCCCCGAAGGCGCGCGTGGGGAACTCACTGCCGACGAATGGTTTTCCTCGGAGGATGCGACGTTGGCCTGCGGTTTCGAGATTATTTCACTGCCGGGTTTCGCATTGGGAGAAACCGCTTTTTATGTAAAGCAGTTGCGAACCCTGATCGTCGGCGACGCGCTTATCAATTTACCAAGTCACGGCTTCTCAATGCTTCCTGCGAAGTATTGCAACGATGCCCGCACCGCAAAAAAATCTCTACTCGCATTGCGCGATCTCGACCTCGATCTCCTGTGCATGGCCCACGGCGAGCCATTAAGAAATCCTGCAGGAAAATTGGCTGCGCTGTGATTCAAAGTGGAGGGTCAACCTCCGGCTTGACCCATTATTTGTATTTGGTGGTCAGCTGTCCGATTTATAATGGGTTCTGACGACGCAGAACCCTCCAACTAAATCGCTTGGCGTATCCTATTTATGGAGGGATGTGCGTCGTCACGTCCCATTATTAAAAATCTATAATGGGACATGCCAGAGGATGTCCCGCCAAAATCAAAACTCCGGAAAATGCTCCAGCGCTTGCGTGCTTCCCCAGCTTAGATGCTGCTGGATGGCGGCGGTGATGTAGCGCTTCCCATTCGCCACGGCATCGGCGAGCGGAATTTTCTTCGCGAGATTTGACGCAATCGCCGCCGCATACGTGCAACCCGTCCCATGCGTCTTCACGCCCTTGATGAAGGGGAGAGAGTAAACACACTCCTCTTCCTTCGTAATCAAAACATCTGTCGCAAATTTCGACTTTAAGTGGCCGCCTTTTAAAAGAAATGCACAGCCGTAAAGCGCGACGAGTTTTCGCCCCGCTTCTTTCATCTCCTCAAGATTATCAATCCGCTTTACTCCCGCGAGAATGCAAAGCTCGTCGAGATTCGGTGTCACAAGATCCGCGAGCGGAAACAACTTCCGCTTATAATCCTCCACCGCATTTTCCTGAAGCAGTCGCGCCCCGCTTGTCGCTACCATGACGGGATCAACGACGAGAAAGCGCCCGCGCTTCTTTCCCGCTTGCAACGCGCTCGCCGCAACTTCAATCAGGTCGGCCGAATACAGCATCCCTGTTTTCACTGCCGCGACAGGAAATGCCTTGAGCAAAAGATCAATCTGGTCGCGAAGAATCTCGGGATTCACCGCCTGAATGGACTTCACCTTTCCCGGCACTTCCGCCACAACGCACGTGATCGCTGTCAGTCCATAGCACTCATGCGCGCTAAAGGTCTTCAGATCTGCCTGCGCACCCGCACCGCAGGAGTTATCGGAGCCAGCAATCGTCAATACAACCGGACGCTTTGTTTTTGCCATGCGTCAGTTTCTATTGCGAACCATGACGAGATAAATCAAGTTGCCGATTGTCGCCACGAGCGCGGCCACATAGGTCAGCGCGGCAGCATTCAGCACTCTATCCACGCCGAGGGTTTCTTCTCCGGGCTGGATGATGCCCATCTTCGGCAGAATGATTTTCGCCCTGCGCGTTGCGTCGAACTCCACGGGAAGCGTGATCACTTGAAACACGGCGAGGATCACATAACAAACGATGCCGAGCGTAACCAGTTGCATCATGTGAAAAAGAAAACCGCCGATAAGCACAAAGGGCAATATTTGTGAGGAAAATTGCGTGATCGGCACAATCATCGCTCGCAATTTTAAGGGCGCATACGCTGCCGCATGCTGGATGGCGTGTCCGCATTCATGCGCAGCAATACCGACGGCAGCCACGGATGGCGTTCTATAAACATCCGAAGACAGACAGAGCCGTTTGCTCGTCGGATCATAGTGGTCTCCGAGCATACCGTTGATTTCAACGACTTCGACATCATGAATATTCGCAGCATTCAGAATTTGAGAGGCTGCCTGCGCACCCGTGAGATTCGATACGATGCGTACCTGTTTGTACTTTTTGAAAGCACTGGAAACTCTCATCTGCGCCCAAAAGCCCAAAATCATCGGAATAATTAGTAATAAAAAAATCATGTTTTAATTCTCTCCGTTAACTCTGACAGGCAACTTCCATTGCCGTTCAACAGAAATATCCTGTTGAACATCTTAAATTTCAAGCGGCTTCGGAAACCGGCTCAATACCTGATGCCGCTTATCCGTCACGACGACAACATCTTCATGCCGTACCCCGCCCACGCCGGGAATGTAAATGCCGGGCTCCACGGTAATGACCTGTCCCGGCTTGAATACCGTCGCGCCGAAACGCGGTTGCTCGTGGATTTCCAATCCAAGCCCGTGTCCTGTGCCGTGGAAAAATCCCTGCCAGCGTCCTTTTTTGCGAACGGTCGGATAACCCACCTTTGTAAATAAATCCTTCACTCCCTGATGTACGAGCGCGCCATCCGCACCGGGTTTGATGCAGGCGAACGCAAGCTTTTGCCCGATGAGACACGTCTCCCAGAGATGCCGCTGCGCATCCGAGGCGCGACCGCGGACAACCGTGCGCGTCATGTCGCCGAAATATCCTGTCCGCGAATCGCGTGGAAACAAATCGAGAATGATGAGCGAATTCGCCTTCAACGGCCCCGATCCGCGCTCGTGCGGATCACACGCCTGACTGCCACCCGCCACAATCGTGTTCGCGGGCATCCCGCCCTTGCGCAACATCGCAATATCAATTTCCGCACGGAGAATCTCCGACGTGAGTGCCGCATTTCCCCAGCGAAGCGCTTTGTTTTTTCCAATCTTCGCTGCCCGCAGCACTTCGATTCCACGTGCCATGCCCGCTTCGGTGATGCGCAGCGCCTGCGAGATGTTCTTGATCTCCGCTGCGGATTTCAACTCGCGTTCCGGCCAGAACAGTGTTGTTGTGGGAACACACGTAACCCCCAACTTTTTAAGTTCCGTCGCCAATCCCAGTGGAAAATCATGTGGCACTTCCACGCGGCTGACCTTTTGCTGATTCAGAAAATGCGCGTAGACTTTCGCGAGCGAAGGTTTCGTTTTCGCACGCACGGGCGTTTTCTTTTCCAGGTCGGAATAGGAGAGAACGGTATTCACTTCTGCCTGCTTCCGGCCGCGATCTACTTCGAGATCGCTGAGGATCACCCAGCTCTTCCCATTTTTTTGCAGATAGAGAAAAGGATCGGGCGCGAAAAACCGCGTCGCATACAGGATGTCCGCACTGGATTCGCTATCGGCAAAAAGCAGCTTTGGAAGCGAGGTGGCCATAAGCTTTTGTTCTATCGAATGATCGCGCTTTGCAAGGGAAATTCCCCGCGCCATGATGCGCGCATGTGGATATGGACGCGGATCACGACAACGAAATGGGAAGATGCCTGGGTCGAGCGCCTGCGCTTTGCGGGTGAAGATCGGCTGGCGCTGCAATACTTCCCGAATTCCGCGCGGATGCGCATGCAGGTCTATTGCGACCACCAAAAAACCGCAGCCAAGCTTAAGAAGCATTTTGGCGGCGACTGGAAATTCCTGAAGCCCTCCGCATGGCAGCCCCAGCTTTCCTCAAAGAAGAAGCCGATCTCGATTCGCGGAAAGCTCCTGCTTTGCAAGGAAGCCTCCGAGGCCAAAACCGCGAAAGGCCCAAAAACCCGAGTCCCTCTTATAATACCCGCCGGCATGGCTTTTGGCACCGGCGAGCACGCCACCACCGCCTCCTGCCTCCGCCTTCTTTGTGATATTCAGGAAAAGCTGCCTCCGCGCTGGAGTATGCTCGACCTCGGAACAGGGACGGGAATTCTCGCCATTGCGGGTGAAAAACTGGGTGCCCGTAAGGTAAATGCCGTGGATTTCGACCCCGCCTGCGTCCGCGCCACCAAAGCCAATGCCGAGACCAATAAATGCCACTATGTCACTGCACGTCAGATAGATGTATTGAAGACAACTCTCCCCGGAAAGTACGATGTCGTCATGGCAAACCTCTTCTCCCAGGTCTTGATCGCTGCCGCCCCCCGAATCGCCGCCCGCCTCAAGCCCGGCGGGTGGTTAATCCTCTCCGGAATCCTCCGGCCACAGTTACCTGCCTGCCTCGCAGCCTTCACAAAACGGAAAATCCGGGTTGAAGAAAGGCTGCTTCGCGGAAAATGGGCTGCGGTGTTGTGTCGAAAGGCATAAAAACCCTTTAACTGGAGGGACATCCTCCGGCATGTCCCATTCTAGATTTGATCGAAAGATCCCGCTCCAAATGCAAAAAAGGGTCAACCAAGAGGTTGACCTTGGGTTGAAAGGACGCGACGGAGCACGTCCCTCCAACAGAGACGTTATCTAC
>JBDTJR010000033.1:0-12796 GCA_039935735.1 Chthoniobacterales bacterium
AAGCTTCGGATGGGCATTTGTATTAAGAAAATCTGAAACTGCGGTATCGGCCCTTTCAAGGCCAAGCCCGGTATAAAGAACCCGCACATTGGTATCCCCTTTCCCGCTTAACGTTTTCTCAAAAGCTCGTCCTTCATACTCGAGCGCAAAGGTAACGAGGATCATTTGCCAGTAGAAGAAGACGCAGGGACGGAGCTTTTATTATCAAAAACGATTTCCACGCTTACCCAGTCATCAGCGGTTTGTCCCTCGATATTTCCTTTCGAGGAAAGCGTGATGTCTTTTCCGCGTTTGGGAATATCCTCCAGAAGGGCTGCGAGGTTCTGCTTCTTAACAAGGATTGATACCTGTTTTTCATCGGTTACGGTAAGGACACCGCCGTGGTCTTCCGCGGCTTTACCCAGCGGTTTTCTCCATTGCTCCGAGGTGGCATTGGAAACTGTGAAGGTTGGCGACTTTTGCTCGTAGATTTCAAATTTCTTATCTGCAGCTTCCTCCAGTCGTTTACGGAAGCCTTCGGCCTGCTCATTGGAGATATGGCTTTCTGCGACCGGGTGACTTCTGTCCTTGAAATATTTCGCGGTCGCCAAGGCTACCGCCGCCAATGGCGGGGCCAGCGCGAGAACGGTCAGGACAATAATAAAGCTTTTGGGAGCCGGAATTTTCTCCTTTTGATGTTTCTGTGCCATGTGTCTGAGGCATCAAACCCGTCCGAGCCTCCTTCGGCAATCCTGATTTATTAAAGACGGAAATTGACCGCAGCCCTTCTCTTGACGATATTCGCACCCTTCCGATGTCTCTGACGCGCAATTTTTGTATTATAGCCCATATCGATCACGGGAAGACTACGCTCTCTGATCGACTCCTTGAAAAAACCGGCACCATAGCGGAGCGGGAGAAGCAGGATCAGCTTCTCGACTCCATGGATCTGGAGCGCGAACGTGGCATCACAATCAAGTCCCACCCGGTCGCCATGCTTTACCGTGCGGCAGACGGTAAGGACTATCGCCTGAATCTCATGGACACTCCGGGCCATGTGGACTTCGCCTATGAAGTCTCCCGAAGCCTTGCAGCCTGCGAAGGCGCACTTCTTATTGTAGACGCCGCACAGGGTGTCGAAGCACAGACCGTAGCAAATGTGCATCTCGCGATGAAGCAGGGACTCACCTTGATTCCAGTCATCAACAAGATCGATCTTCCGAATTCCAATATTGAAAGCGTAAAACGCCAGCTTGAGGAAATTCTGGCGATTCCCGGTGAAGAGGCCATTCTTGCCAGTGCGAAAGCTGGCATTGGTATAACCGAGATTCTTGAAGCCGTAGTCGCCCGCATCCCGCCGCCAAAAGTCCGTGATGATATTTTACGCTGCCTCGTTTTCGATTCGATCTATGATGGCTATCGCGGTGTTGTCAGCTACATCCGTATTTTCTCTGGCTCGTTAAAAGCAGGGCAGAGCGTGCGCTTGATGAGCACTGGCAAAACTTACGATATCAAAGAAGTCGGTGTGTTTACTCCCAAGATGTTCGCGCAGGATCTTCTCTCGTCGGGTGATGTGGGTTATTTCATTGCGAACATCAAGACCACATCGGAAATCAAAATCGGCGACACACTCACCGATGCGCGTAAACCGGCGAGCGAACCCCTGCCCGGTTTTCAGGAAATTCACCCGATGGTTTTCAGTGGAATCTACCCCATCAATACAGCGGACTTTGAACATCTCAAAGCAGCTATGGGAAAACTTCAGATCAATGACTCTGCATTCGTTTTTCAACCTGAAAGCTCTGTTGCACTCGGCTTCGGATTCCGCTGCGGTTTCCTCGGTTTGCTCCACATGGAAATCATCCAGGAACGTCTTCGCCGCGAATACGACATGGACATCATCGCCACCTACCCCAGCGTAGTCTACGAAGTCATCAAGACCAATGGCGAGCGTCTCGAAATTGACAATCCCGCACATCTTCCTGATCCAAGTATCATCGATGAAATCCGCGAACCGATCGTAAAAGCCTTCGTGCTCTGTCCGAATGAAAATATCGGTGACCTAATGCAGCTTATGATGGAAAAGCGCGGTGTCGTGCATCATACGGAATCCATCGATGATCGCCGAGTCATGCTGACTGCGGAGCTTCCGCTTAATGAAATTCTCGTGGATTTCAACGACAAGATCAAATCGATCACCCGCGGTTACGGTTCCATGGACTATGAACAGTCAGGCTATCGTGCCGAAAAGCTGGTGAAACTGGATATCCTGGTAAATGACGAGCCTGTGGATGCTTTTTCGAGCATTGTGCATCGGGATAAGGCTGAATCCCGTGGGCGCATGCTTGCCGCAAAGCTGAAAGAAGTTATTCCAAAACAACTTTACCAGGTGGCGATTCAAGGAGCAATCGGTGGTAAAATCGTCGCCCGTGAAAACATTTCCGCGATGCGTAAAAACGTTACCGCAAAATGCTACGGTGGCGATATCACTCGTAAGCGCAAACTTTTGGAAAAACAGAAAGAAGGAAAGAAACGGATGAAATCCATCGGCTCCGTCAATATTCCGCAGGAAGCTTTCATCGAAGTATTGAAAACAAACTAGACTACCATGTTTCCCTTCACGCCACGCTATATCAAAGAAGCCAAACACCTGGCTCATGCCGCAAAAAAGCTGCTAAATTACCGGCGTGACTTGTGGACGGATGACCAGGTAGCAAACTTTGAGCAGCAGATCAGCACCCTTAAAAAGGCAACGAAAGAACGTGATCGTGCGGGGATTGATCGTATCGCTGAGGAAATACAGGTCACTGCGGATAAATACGCACCACCAACCGCCAACGCCGGGTGGCGTGAAAACTGCGAAGTCATCATCATCGCAATCATTATTGCGGCGGGTATCCGTTCCTATTTTTTACAACCGTTTAAAATTCCCACTGGATCGATGCAGCCGACATTGTGCGGTGTTATCGGTTATCCCACCTCTGCGGAAACTCCTGCTCCCAATCTTGCCGTTCGCGCTTTTCAAATGCTCTGGTTGGGACGCACTTATTTTAACGATTTTGTCGAAAGTGACGACCAGATCGTGGATCTGGTCGAGCATACCTATGCGCATTTTTTCACATTCACCGATATTATCTGCGAACATAGCACCTATAAAATTTTCGCCCCTCGAGATACGTTGATACGAGACTTTCGACTCTTTCCGGGCACTGCAATTCAAAAAGGTAACCTCCTAGTGCATGGCCACGTGGATACGGGCGATCAGGTATTCGTCGACAAGCTGAGCTACAACTTCATTCTTCCACAGCGAGGAAATGTTTTTGTCTTTAAAACCACTGGCATTCGCCGGATCGAAGATGGGCTAGATCCTGAAATGGGCTCTGAGCATTACATCAAGCGTCTTGCAGGAACGCCCGGAGACACGCTTCGTATCGACTCTCCCAACCTTTATGTGAATGACGATCTGGCAAAAAGTTGGGCATTTCGCCGCGTCATGAGTTGCGAGAATGGGTACAGGGGCTATTCCAATCCGAGTCTTTATGATCCCATCAACAATCCGCATGGAGCCTTTTTCCTTACAAGCCCCAAAGCGACCGTCACCATTCCGTCGAAGTCCTATTTTGCCCTGGGAGATAACAGCTATAACTCAAGTGACAGTCGTTACTGGGGTTTCGTGCCAGAACGAAATATAGCGGGCAAAGGTTTTATCATCTATTGGCCTTTCAGTAAACGCTGGGGCTTCATCCATTAGTCGAACGTAAAAACGCAACGGTACATTCCGTCTTCACGCTGACATTCCCTGCGAAGGCGTACGCCAATGAGGCGATTGATCATCTCTGTTTCCATCCGCTCCCAGACTGTATACGCATCCAGCAACTCAAGATAGGGATGATGATGCTCAACCATGCAGACCCTGTCATTTTCAAGGGAAAAAAGCGTCATATAGCCTTCTTCATCCCGTAGTTTTGCAAAAGCACGGGCGCGATCTTTTGGCGTTTCCCCGCGAAGCCGACGCGCATAGCCCTCCGCGAGCAATTGAAAAAACTGAAAAAGTAATTTCTCCGCCGCTCCGGTTCCAAAAAGTTTTTTTGAAGCTTCAAGAAGGGCAATACTCAAGTGATTATCCGGCTTCTCGTAAAGATCGTGTGCTTTACTGGACAAACGATAAACCATTTGCGGACGTCCAAGTGCTCCGGGTTTTCGCCACGTGCTGAGGTAGCCGTCCTTTTGCAAGGAGACACAATGCTGCTTTACGCCCATATAGCTCATCTTCAACACTGTAGCCAACTCCTGAACCGAGAGCGACCCACGGCGCTTAAGGGTTTCCAGGATCGTAATGCGTTGGCTTTTTCCAACTTCCGCTAACAGGCGCCGGGACATAATCTCGAATCATCCTCAGCCTACCGGGAAAAGGCAATTTTTATTTCCGCTTCCAGCGTAAAAAGTCACCTCACTTAATGATATAGAAGCTTTTCTCTCCCGCCCGCTCTATCTGAACCAGAATGCCATTTTCCATATTTGCATGATGCAACGCATCAAGCGCGTCAGCTCTGCTGGAGACCGGATGAAAGTCAATTTCCGTAATAATGTCGGCAGGTCTGATCTCTGCATCAAGTGCCCTCCCCTCCTCTACGGACGAAACTAAAACCCCTCCCTTTGAAACGCCTTTCAGTTTTTTCTGCAAAGCAGGTGTCAAATCCTGAAGCTGCATCCCAAGCATTTCCGGAGTATAGACTGCTGGCTCTTTCCTTGACTCTTTTTCGATATCTATCTCCTTCTTTGCAAATATCGAATCAGGAAAAGTTTCCGTCATTATTTTCAAAGTTTGCTTCCTTCCCTCACGCCAGATCAAAAGCTCAACTTTTTCGCCAACTTTCTTTTGGAAAATATATTTTTGAAGATCACTGTCCGTCAACATGGGTTTATTATCTGCGCTAAGAATGATGTCTCCGGGCTTTAGATTTCCCTTCATTGCAGGAGATTCCGGCGATATGGCTTTTACTACTACGCCATCTGTTAGGTCTTTCGCAAAAGGTCGAAAATTTTCATCATTTCTTAATGACGCGATCCGAACCCCGATCCACGGTCTCACGATTTTTCCATTTCGGATAAGTTCCTGAGCAATGCTGTTAGCAAGGTTGATGGGAATGGCAAACCCCAGCCCCCGATTCAATCCATTGATTACGCTATTCATTCCAATGACATGTCCTTCGATATCGCAAAGCGGTCCCCCACTGCTTCCAGGATTAATCGACGCGTCGGTTTGAATATAATCCTCGAAATTCGAAGTCGGTGTCAGATGATTCCTTCCCTTTGCGCTGACGATTCCCATGCTGAATGAATCCTGCAACTCGAATGGCGTACCGAGGGCAAATGCAAATTGTCCGACTTTTACCGCATCACTGTCTCCAAGCTTTGCCATGGGAAGATTGGAGGCATCAATTTTCACAACGGCGACATCCATGAAGTTATCAACGCCTTTAAGTGTGCCTTTAAACTCCCTCCCGTCTTTCAGACGTACTCGGATGCTCTTTGGCGGCACTCCTTCAACAACATGTGCGTTCGTAAGAATATACCCATTGGCATCAATAATGATTCCAGATCCCTCCATGGGCGAAAGTGCAGAGTCCTCGCCTTTACCAGGAGTGTGCAGGAAAAGCTCGATTTCCGGCGGTAATTGCTTTTGCCGTCCCTTCATCGGAGTGACAACATCAATCACAACGACCGATGGAGACACCTTTTCATAGACCGATGTCATGGCATTATTAAAATGTCGGGCAATATCGACCGAGACATCCAGAGTATCCTCAGCAGCCTTCATCGGGGCGTGAACAAGAAACAGAGCCGCCAACAGAGTAATGAGGTTTAATTTTTCCACAGCCATTACTACTTTAGCGTGTCCGTCGCACTGTTCAAGAGGAGGAAATAAAAGAATTCGCTTCGAAAAAGAAATTGCCTACTCTTAAATCGTATGTAAGGGGTGTAGAAGCCCATTAATCTGGAAAATAACTCCGGTATGTCCAAAGAAAATCCAAAGAAACCATCGCAGGGCTTTCAAATCCGTGAGGATAAAGCAAAAGACTCTTCGGTCTCCGCTCAAAAGTCCGAAGCCATAGATACGCCTCAGCGAGATGCTCTCGCCAGCCTTGGCGAACTTCCTCATAGTTATGGCGTCAATCAGATCATGCTTATGGCACAGGATCCGCATTGGCTATTTACTTACTGGGATCTGGATATTGCAAAGCATCCAGGTGGCAAATTGTTTCTCAGGAGCTGCGATGCGGCTGCTCATGTAGAGCAGGAAGTGGAAGTTCTTTTTGAAACTCGAAACTGGTATCTGTCTGCCGCGCATGCAAATTCCCATTATTTCGTGGAGCTCGGCTATTATCGCGGAGACCAGTGGCACTCCATGGGCCGTTCAAACTCCGTTCAGACTCCCCCTGACCGTATCAGCGAAGAGGATTCACTGGATTACGCTGCCCTCCCCCTTCATATCAGCTTTCAACACATGCTGGAGCAGCTCTCGACGCTCAGTCATCCCGGAGAACCACTTACGGCTGCCCTTTCCCGTCTTCGTAAAGAAGGCAAACTCACTGGAGCTGAGGCATTGTTTCCGGATGACGCATTTTTGAGCCGAGCCCTCATGGAAATGCTGTTGGGCAAAGAGCTGACGGATAAAATCACCAACGGAGCGCTAAGTTCCGACGAGGCGGGAAAGCTTCTCAAAGAAAAGCTGGAGGAAACCCTTCACTCCGCACGCTCGAGTGAGATTTCGTCACTCGCAGGCGGCATCCTTTCATCCGGCTCTCTCTCAAGCTTTTTATCTTCATGGAGCGAAACACCTTTTTCAAGTTGGATGCAGTCCGCTTTCTCGAGCTGGCTTGAACAAGCCTCCTCAAGCTGGTCACATGGGGCGCTATCCAGCGCTACTCTCACTGGTATGTCGAGCTGGGGTGGCGGATCCGAAACCTCTTCATGGGGACGCGACTTTTTCATGCATGTAAATGCCGAAGTAATTTTTTACGGAGGCACCGATCCACTTGCTAAAGTTTGGATTGATGGGAACCCTATCGACCTTCAGCCGGATGGCACTTTCCGCTACCATTTCCGTTTTCCGAATGAGAACTATGAAATTCCGATCGTCGCGGAATCTCCCGACGGGCTTGAAAAACGATCCGCAACGCTTCATTTCCGCAGGGAAACGGAAAAACGCGGCGGAGTCGACGATACCATGCAACCGCCTCACCTCGACACGCCCATGGGAATAAAATCAGATTCACATGGCTAAATCCGGCGAAGCGGTCGTGGATGCTCTGGGAGAATCTTTTTTTAAATATCTCAGTGCAGAGCGAAATTCATCTCCTCACACGATAACCGCTTACCGGCACGCTCTCGCGGAGTTTCGCGTCTTCCGTCCGGAAAAAAACTGGCGTACCGCTACGGCGGATGATTTTCGTATTTTTCTTTTTGAATTGATGAAACGAGAACGTGCGCGTTCCTACGTACGGCTTACTTTTGCGGGATTGCGCAGTTTCTATCGATTTCTCGTCGAACGCAAAGGTGTGGAGTCCAACCCATTGAAACTGGTACAGATTCCCAAGGCGGAGAAAAAACTTCCAATTTTTCTTACTACGAGACAGATCGACGACCTACTCTCTGCCCCTCTTCATGCCGAAAAGAAGAAACAAGCCCAGCAGTGGCAATCCCTTCGTGATGCGGCGATTCTTGAACTTTTTTATTCTGCCGGCCTTCGTCTTTCCGAACTCGCCGCACTGGATGTCCGGGATATCGATTCCATTAGTGAAACCGTCCGGGTATTTGGAAAGGGCAGCAAAGAACGTATCTGCCCCGTGGGATCACCGGCACTGCGAGCGATTCAAAAATATCGCCAATCGGCGGCTATCGCTTCCGGTCCTCTCTTTATCAGCAAGCTCCGAAAACGCCTCAGCGGGCGCTCCATCTGGCTCCTGGTAAGAAAATATCTGGCTTTGGCACAGATTCCTGTTCCGGCTACACCACACAAGTTACGTCACAGTTTTGCAACGCACCTACTGGATAATGGTGCGGATCTGCGTAGCGTGCAAACGCTGCTCGGCCATGCCAGCCTGAGCACAACGCAGATTTACACGCATGTCACTACGGAACGACTGAAGAAGGCCTATGGAAAGGCCCACCCCAGAGCGTGATAAGTGTTTGCTTTAAATAAGGCGAAAAATCGCCTTATCGGATCTTCTTGAGAAGAGGAAGCCCGGTCCGCTCGTTCTCAGAAACCTCATAACCAGCAGGAAGTGCATCCAATGCGCCTTCACCTGGATTCGATGCAAAAAAGTAAAGGGTCACTTCCTGTCCGCCCTTTAGTTTCTGAAGACGTCCATGGAGATGATAAGTTTTGCCGCTTTTTTTGCTTTGTACTGTGTAGCCCATAAGTTTGATTTAATTGAGGTTTTTTGGGGAAAATTGCTGAGATTAATCCTAGACCAACCCTGCTTTACGAAGCGTCGTATAAGCACCGTTTTTACTGATGGTTTTCAAAGCACGAGCAGTCACCTTTACGGTGACGAAACGCTTCAGCTCTGCAACCCAGATCCGTTTGGTGTGTAGATTAGGGGTAAAGGTCCGCTTAACCACTTTGGTCACGTGCTGCCCGATTCCGCCTTTTTTCTTTGCAAGTCCGCGACGGTGGATTCTGGATCCACTGGTTACGCCAACTCCTGTAATGTCACATTTCTTTGCCATAATTCTTCTTGTTTACCCTGAAGGGCTAGACTGTCTTGATCTTCGCCCTTTTGTTCAAGCCTTTTTCTTCAATAACTCTAAATCAGCGTCCACCATGATGTTAACCAGTTCCGTAAAACGAACTTTTGGCTCCCATCCCAGCTTGGTTTTTGCCTTTTCGGGGTCTCCGATAAGGAGATCGACTTCCGCCGGCCGTTCATAACGTTGGTCGTATTTTACAAATTCCTTCCAATCCAGCCCTACCCGAGCAAAGGCATGCTCTACAAATTCCTGGACGGTATGCGTTTCATTCGTCGCAAGCACATAGTCTCCTGGCTCATCCTGTTGAAGCATCCGCCACATTCCTTCAACGTATTCCGGTGCATAACCCCAGTCGCGTTTGGCTTCGAGATTTCCAAGATAAATATCTTTTTGCAGACCCTGTTTGATGGCAGCCACCGCACGGGTGATTTTGCGCGTTACAAAGGTTTCTCCACGACGCGGGCTTTCGTGATTGAACAAAATTCCATTCGAAGCATGGATTCCGTAACTCTCCCGGTAATTGACCGTTGCCCAATAGCCAAAAACCTTGGAGACCGCATACGGACTGCGCGGCCAGAAAGGCGTCGTTTCCGTCTGTGGCACTGCCTGTACCTTGCCATACATCTCGCTGCTGGATGCCTGGTAAAACTTCCCCTTCACCCCCGTCTCACGCATCGCTTCAAGGATACGGATCGTACCCACTGCGGTGATATCTGCGGTATACTCGGGAATATCATAGCTCACACGCACGTGACTCTGCGCGGCCAGATTGTAAATCTCATCGGGTTCCAGCTTGTAGATCAGCTTCACCAGACTCACCGAATCATTCAAATCTCCGTAATGAAGAAAAAGCCGCACTCCATTGACATGCGGATCCTGATATAAATGATCAATTCTCGACGTATTAAAGGTACTGGCACGGCGAATAATGCCATGCACTTCGTAGCCTTTCTGCAAAAGCAGATCAGCAAGATAGGATCCATCCTGTCCGGTAATTCCGGTAATGAGCGCTTTTTTCATATTAAGACTGCATCTCTCCTAGCACTTTACGTTGCACTTCCAATAGCTGGGTAATCCCACCTCTGCCAAGCTCAAGCATCTGATTGAGCTGCGTGGTGGTAAATACACTTTCCTCTCCACTGCCCTGAAGCTCTACAAACTCCAGGTCCTGCGTCATCACGATATTAAAATCCACACTCGCGTCCTTATCCTCAATATAGTTCAGGTCGAGGCAGGGTTCGCCTTCCACGATTCCTACGCTCACGGCAGCGACAAGTTGTTTCAGCGGAGATTCCTTGAGCGTTCCCGCATCGATTAGCTTTTGAAAAGCCAGAGCCGATGCCAGACATGCTCCCGTGATGCTCGCCGTGCGCGTTCCGCCGTCTGCCTGCAAAACGTCGCAATCAATCCACAGCGTCCGTGAACCAAGCTTATTAAGATCGATAACGGCACGAAGCGATCTGCCGATCAGACGTTGAATCTCAGAGGAGCGACCATCGAGCTTACCCTTTGCGATATCGCGCGGTTTACGCTGACGGGTGGAGTATGGAAGCATGGAATATTCGGAGGTCACCCAGCCACCTTCGACTTTTTGCTCCCTCATCCACCGAGGAACTTCCTCCTCGATCATCGCGCTACAAATTACATGCGTGTTTCCAGCGCAAAAAAGAACCGAACCCGTCGCACTGGGCGCGAAGCTGGGTTCGACACGAATTGGGCGCAATTCATCTTGTGCGCGGTTATCCAGTCGAATCATAAAGAGTTACCTTTGTCTGCTTTGCGCCTACTTGGCAAGCCTCGCTTCTGAGAGAATTTCTCTATTTCAAGTCGAGCAGGTCTTTGCATTCAGGTCGCAGGTTAACCAGATCGAGGATATTAACCGGCTTTCCTGTCGCAATGGACTGATTTGCAGCAATCCCAATGAGAGCGGATGCCGCACCCTGCTCATGCCCTGCGTTTCTACCCAAAGTCTCCGCTGGTGCTGAGGCGCTGAACATTTGTTCCTGAAGGAGTGGGTCTCCGCCACCGTGGCCACCGGGAAGATCCTCCACGACAACGTCGTAGGATTCTTTGAAAAGTGGATACACCGTAACGCGCTTGAAAGGCTGGTGCTCTCCGTCTCCACCCTGCTCTTTCGCGAGTTCTTCATTATCCTGCCCCTTGATGATATGGGAATTGTAGTGCTGGACGTATTCCAGACGACCGCCATCACCATTGATGCTAACTCGGAAACCTTCGATAGGGCAAAATGCCGTCAGCGAATAAGTAAGAGTCACGCCGCTCCGATATTTTACCAAAGCCCCAATGGTGTCTTCAATATCAATGCCTTCACGGAAAACATTCTTATCTCGAATATAGCCGTCTTCTTTCTCTGCATTGAGATAAAGCCCCTGTAATGCGGGATCCTTATCCATGGTTAACTTGAAAGGATCGCTGTCCGGAGCCTTGCCGGTATAACGATCGTACTCCGTCAATTCCTTTTGTCCGCGTTCGATGGCGTTTTTCTTACCATAATAAGCAAGATCTCCATAGGCAAACACCTGCTGAGGAATACTGTTTATCCACCAGTTCACCATATCGAAGTGGTGTGTGGATTTGTGAACCAGCAAACCGCCGGACTGAGACTTGTCACTATGCCAGCGACGGAAGTAATCCGCTCCATGACTCGTATCGAGCATGTATTCGAGAACAACGCTTTTCACATTGCCAATAACTCCGCTCAAGATCAGCTCGCGAACTTTAGTGACAGGCGCACCCCAGCGCATATTGAAAATGACTCGCACAGAGCGCCCCGTGCGCTTGACCGCATCCATGATACGATTGCATTTTTTCTCATCCGTCGTCAGTGGCTTTTCGGAAATCACATCGCATCCGGCTTCCACAGAGCGAACGATATATTCATCGTGTAATGCGTCCACAGTGCAGACAATCACGACATCGGGCTTTTGCTCCGCAAGCATACGATCGAAATCGTTTACGGAATAAGTAGGCACATTCTTAATGCCAAATTTCTCGTCGAGACGCTTCTGGTGGTATTCAAGACGCTTCGGATTGATGTCACAAAGACCGACAATCTCACCATCATTTTTATAGTCCGAGGCAATAGGGTCTATAAACATTACAACCCGTCCTCCCGTGCCGACAACGGCATATCGCTTTTTCTTTTGATTACTACCCATGGAGGCTTTTGGATAACGCACCCCTGCCCTGTTTGCCAGAGTATTTTTGCATAATTGAAATTGGTCCAAGGATTACGTGAAGAATCATTTGCCATCGCAAAAACTTTTCCTTAACTTTCCGCGATGAAAATTGATGTCTCCGATACAAAAGTGCAAATGGGTTCCAAAGCGGCTGAATTTACTGCCCGCCACATCCGTGAGACCATTCGTAAAAACGGCTCGGCGAATATCATCGTCGCCACCGGCGCCAGCCAGTTTGAAACCCTCGAAGCGCTAATCAAGGAAAAGGATATCGCCTGGGACAAGGTGACTGCTTTCCACCTCGACGAATACGTCGGCACACCCATAACACACCCTGCCTCCTTCCGTGTTTACCTCTGGAAGCGCTTTGTCAGCCAGCTCGATCTCCCTCTCAAGGCATTCCATTACGTCAATGGTGACGCACCAAACCCAAAGGAAGAGTGCAAACGTCTCAGTGAAATCATCGCTCGGCACCCGATCGATATCGCGCTCGTCGGAATCGGCGAAAATGCCCACCTCGCTTTCAATGATCCTCCAGCGGATTTCGATACCCAGGAAGCTTATCTCGTCGTAGATCTCGATGAGGATTGCCGCAAACAGCAGCTCGGCGAAGGTTGGTTCCCTGACCTCAATGCCGTGCCTAAACAGGCGATCTCGATGGGCATCCAACAGATTCTCAAGAGCAAGATCATCGTCGTGTCTTGCCCTGATGAGCGCAAGGCTACTGCGGTACAAGGTTCGGTCGAAGGCCCGATCACGAATACCGTCCCCTCATCCATTATGCAGCAGCATGCGGATACCGTCCTCTTTCTCGATAAAGCATCTGCCAGCAAGCTGACAAAATAGCAGCCTGCGGTTAG
>JBDTJR010000034.1:0-8599 GCA_039935735.1 Chthoniobacterales bacterium
AGGAGCTTCTGATTGCTGTGGCGGGGCCAGCGGTCAATCTTGTCATTGTAGGTATATTATTTTTGGGGCTGAGCGTGATTCATGCGGCAAATCTTAGCATTCTCGGATCTGAGGGTAGGAGTTTTGCGGAGCAATTAATGCAGATTAATATCTTCCTTATTCTTTTTAATATGATTCCGTCCTTTCCTATGGATGGGGGGCGTGTGTTGCGCGCTCTACTGGCTACTCGTCTTTCTTATGTGAAGGCGACCAGGATTGCGGCGCGGATAGGGCAAGGGATCGCGGTTCTTTTTGCGGTCTATGGGTATTTTTACAATCCCATACTTATCTTCATTGCCATGTTTGTTTTTATGGCGGCCCGCCAGGAACTCGCCTATTGCGAGATGCGAGAGAAGATAAGCAAAACCTCTGTCGGTGATATCATGCTTCAACGATTTCGGTGTCTACCTGAAAAGGCCACTGTAGCGGATTGCGCATCTTTGGTGACTCAGGACGCTCAGCCCGCTTACCCGATTGTGGATGAGGCCCTGGGTGTCAAGGGTATCGCTTCTCGCGAAAGCTTGCTTCAGGTCCTTGAGCATCAGCGTGGCGATATGCCCATTAGGGAGGTTATGGAGATCGGTGTTCCAGTGCTTAAACCGGAAACTTCGCTTTACGATGCCGTTCAAATCCTACAGCAATCCGGTCACTCGACCCTTCCGGTGATTAATCCTGCCGGTCAAATTGTCGGCCTTCTTTTATTTTCTCAATTGATTGATCCGTCCAAACAATCCAAAAATACGGGTGCCGCTTAATGAGTCATCAATCTCCTTCTTCTGAAAGTCCGCAAAATCCTCAAGGTAAATTGAGGCTACCGGAATTTCCCTTACCTCAAGCCGAAGTATATCATGGCACGAGAAAAGTGACCGGCGTATCCACGACGGATCATTTGGATAAACATGATCAAAAGCATTCGAAGAAAAAGGGGTTTAAAACGAAGCACCACACTTTCCGATTTTCCTATAAATCGTTTTTTTCATTAATCTTTGGTATCGTCATATTCTGTATGGCGGGTATGGGCGGTTATTTTGTCGGTAAATTCAGTGCACAAAAACCACCGGCACCCGTGTCTTATTTTGAAGCGAGTTCGGAGGCTTCCTCTGAGATGGACAAGGCTTTTGAAGCCAAAAGAAAGGGCAATCTAGCCACGGCGCTTGCTTCCTTTCAAAAGGTCAAACAACTCCAACCCTCTCTTCCGGGCATTGACTATCTGGTTGCGGAAGCCGCCTTCAAAACCCATAATTTCCAACTCGCGCATGAATATGCCGAACGCGGCCTGGCGAAGAAAAGCTCGCCAGAGCTTTGTCAAATGTTGCTGGGTCTCATGGCGTGGCAGGCATCCAAGGATATTTCCATTACTTCGGGAGATCGCTCTGCGAAGATTCTCATGGAGCGGGCTGTCGCGATGAATCCTGCGAGTTGTTATCCTTTATATTTTCTTGGAGAAATCGAGCGCGAGCAAGGTTCTTTCGACAAGGGTGGAGAGCTTCTGGCGCGTGCTGCTGCGCGACTCGACCCCATGGACAGCGTTACGGTGTTAAGGACGAAAAGTAATCTCTCCAAGCTTCAGGCAGTAAGGGATGCCATTCATGAGGGGGATATACCCGCACAGTCCGTGGATATGCATTCTTCAGACGGCTACGAGAAGATTCTCCAAATGCTTGTCTACCTCTATCAGGGAAAAACATCGCAAGCTTTAGATGCAGCGCATCAGGCTCGCAAGGCATTGCCACCCGAATTTTATATGCTATTTATCCACGACTCGGCATTTCGTGAATTTCAGATGGATCCCGCGCTTGCGGAAGTTTTTAACAAGCCACCAGCAGAGCGTAAATAAAGGTCTGCATCAGGAAAGTAATTAAAGAAACGATATGAGTTCTGCATCAGACATTAATGCATCCGAATTGCTGGTGGAAACACTAGGCACCGGCAATTTTGATTCTCCGCTGCATCGTTTTTCCCACCGCCAGGGAAGTCCTTACCGTTTTATCACGGAGGGGGAACGGGTACTTGTAGAGGACAATATCAACCATATCCGAGCTCTCGTAGAGAGTGGGCAGGAAATCCCCTCTGTAGAGGTCGCGGGCCCACGTTCTCGAATTTTCTTTGATCCTGAACTTACAGGAATGGCTGTGGTGACCTGTGGAGGACTTTGCCCGGGATTGAATAATGTTATCCGCGCTCTTGTTCTTGAAGCATTCTATCGTTATGGCATTCGCCGGATTTATGGCATTCAGAATGGTTTCCGGGGCTTTATCCCGGAATACGGCTACGAGCCTCTTGAGTTGAGTCCGGATATGGTTGCGAATATCCACCATTTCGGCGGCACCATATTATCCTCTTCGCGCGGGCGGCAGGATGAGGGGCGAATTGTTGACTGGCTTGAGAGAAAAGAAGTGGGTCTGCTCTTTGTTATTGGCGGCGATGGAAGTCAGCGTGCTGCTCTTGATATTCATAAAGAGGCAAAACGCCGGGGGGCAAAAATTTCCGTTATCGGGATTCCTAAAACGATCGATAACGACATGCTCTTTCTAGATAAAAGCTTCGGATTTGAAACTGCATTTTCCCGTGCGGTTGAAGCCATTACCTGCGCCCATGCAGAGGCAAAGGGAGTCATGAATGGTGTGGGTCTTGTCAAGGTCATGGGCCGCCACTCCGGATTTATTGCCTGTCATGCGGCGCTTGCCCGTAGCGATGTGAATTTTGTTCTTATTCCGGAAGTGCCTTTTGAAATGGAAGGTGAGCGAGGATTTCTCGCGGAATTGGTGAAACGACTTCATTCACGACACCACTCTGTCATTGTTATCGCGGAAGGTGCGGGGCAACATTTGCTTCAGGAAACCGGAAAAACGGATGCTTCAGGAAATCAGATTCTGGGCGACATTGGAATTTATATGCGTGATCGGATTGAAGCCTATCTTCATGAGAAAGGCGTTGAGGGACATCTTAAATATATGGATCCCAGCTATCTGATTCGCAGTGTTCCTGCTGATCCGCAAGATAGTCTTTATTGCTCCCGTCTCGCGCAAAGCGCTGTCCATGCCGCCATGGCAGGGAAGACGGGGATGATTGTCGGACGCTGGCGGCAAAACTACGTGCATATGCCCATACATCTTGTGACTGCGAGTCGCCAGGTAGTTGATGCCGATGGAGATCTCTGGCAGTCCGTTCTCGCATGCACCGGTCAGCCGGCGTATTTTAACTAACGGCTGTTTCCGGTTTTTTCTCTTCAGGTGGCGTAGTGGGAGGATGCGCTTCATCGCCGCCTGCCGAAAACTTCTCCACGACATAGAATGTCACCGGAATCAAAAAGATCGCGATAAAGGTTGCTGCGAGCATGCCGCCGATGACTGTTGTTCCCAGTACCCGACGGGAGATCGCTCCCGATCCTTCTGCAACTGCTAAAGGAACGCAGCCTAAGATGAATGCAAAAGCCGTCATGAGAATCGGACGTAATCGAATTCTTGCGCCGGTGAGAGCGGCATCCAATACCGACTTCCCTTTCTCATATTCGTCTTTCGCAAATTCCACGATGAGAATGGCATTTTTCGCAGCGAGACCGATCAACATGACGAATCCGATCTGGGCGTAAAGATTGTTTTCCATTCCGCGAATCATCAGCGCCGCAAAGGCGCCAAAGACAGCAATCGGGGTTCCCAGCAATACACTGAATGGCAGAGACCAGCTTTCATACTGGGCCGCAAGAATCAGAAATACGAACAGGAATGAGAGCGCGAAAATCACTGATGGCGGAACCCCTTCCGCAGCGAGTTGTTGCTGATACGTCATGCCAAAGTAATCATAGCCCATTTCTGCGGGCATCGTCTCAGCGAAGACTTCCTGAAGCGCGGTCATTGCCTGGTTTGAGCTGTACCCGGGAGCGGCGCTGATATTAAGCTGTGCACTGCTGTACAGGTTATAATGCATCGTAAATTCCGGGCCTGTTTTATTTTTAATCTCGATCACGGAGGAGAGGGGGACGGCCTGCCCCTCCTTGTTACGCACATAGAATTCTCCCACATTGTTTGCCTCGGTTCGGAATTCTCCTTCGGCTTCCACATACACCTGCCACTGCCGTCCAAAGCGGTTGAAGTAATTGATGAAATACCCGCCCATAAACGTCTGGATGGTTTCATAAAGTTCACTCAGATTAAGCCCTTGCTTGAGTGCTTTTTCACGCATTACATCGACGTAAACCTGGGGAACACCTGCCAGCATGGTCGGGAAAATTCCTCCAAGTTCCGGACGCTTTTTCGCTGCCGCAATAAATTTCTCCACATTGCCTGCGAGGAAATCAAATCCTGAACCACTACGATCTTCGAGAATCATGTTGATTCCTCCCGCGCTTCCAATACCGGGGATAGCGGGTGGAGGAAATGCAGCACCCACCGTTCCGGGAATTCCCGCAATAACACGTGTGATATCTCCCATGAGGGCATTTGCCTGAAGATTGGGCGTAGTCCTTTCATCCCATGGTTTCAGCGTGATGAAGAAGAAACCGTTATAGGTCGTCTGAACCGAGCTCAAAAGATTGAATCCCACGACGGTTGTTACGCTTGCAACGCCGGGCATAGCCTGAACGGATTTTTCAACCTGTGCGCAGACGGCTGCAGTGCGTTCCATCGAGGAAGCTTTTGGCAACTGTACAAATGCGTAAAGGTAGCCCTGATCTTCTTCGGGTAGAAATCCCGTCGGCACCTTCATAGCCATACCGCCGACGGCCACCATGATGAGGCCGAGAAAGAGAAGACTGAAAACGGATTTACGAATCAATCCATGGCAGATGCTGACATACCCATTGGTCGCTTTGCCGAACCATTTGTTAAAGCTCCGGAAAAACATTCCCAGCAATCCGCGGGTTTCCGTCTTTGGTTGCAAAAGCAGGGAGGCCAGTGCGGGGCTTAAGGAAAGGGCGTTGAATGCGGAAATCAAAACGGAAATCGCAATCGTTACGGCAAATTGCTGATACAGCGCACCCGTGATACCGGGAATAAATGCCGTCGGCAAAAAGACCGCAGTAAGAATGAGCGCAATGGCCATAACGGGCCCGGAAACTTCCTCCATGGCTTTGAATGCGGCATCCCTGGGGGAAAGTCCTTTTTCGATATGTTGCTCGACGGCTTCAACGACGACGATAGCGTCATCCACCACAAGACCAATCGCGAGAACCAAACCGAAAAGGGACAACGTATTGATCGAAAATCCGAGTAAGGGGAAGACCGCAAAAGTTCCGATAAGGGAAACGGGAACGGCAACCAGAGGAATCAGGGTTGCTCTCCAGCCCTGCAAAAATACAAAGACGACTACGATGACAAGGAGAAGCGCCTCGAAGAGCGTTTTGATAATTTCCTGCATTCCCGCCGTCACGGCGAGTGTCGTGTCGAGCGCGACGACGGATGTCATATCCTGAGGAAAGCGTGCGCTGAGTTTTTTCATTAATTGCCGACACTGTTTCGCGGTCGTAACGGCATTCGATCCGGGGCTCTGATAGATGGCGATGATGGCGCCGGGGTTTCCGTTGAAGCGACCTTCAACATTATAGTTCTGTGCACCAAGTTCGATTCTCCCGACGTCTTTTACTTTGACCATGGAGCCATCAGTATTGGCCCGTAGCACGATTTCGCCGAAGTCCTTCTCGGTTACAAGACGACCTTGTGCGAGTGCGGCATAGGTAAACTTCTGTCCGGCAGGAATTGGCATTCCGCCGACGGTGCCTGCGGGGTTCACGGTGTTTTGAGCATTCACCGCACTGATGATTTCGGGAACCGTAAGATTCAGTTTAGCGAGTGTGTCAGGTCGCACCCAGATACGCATTGCGTATTGACCGGACCCGAAGATAGTGACGCTCGCAACACCGCCGACACGCGTGATGGGATCGTAAAGATTGATATAGGCGTAGTTGGCAAGGAAAGTGGAGTCGTACGTTTTATTAGGCGAGGAAAGGGAGAAAAGCATCAATGGGCTGGTAGTTCCCTGCTCCACGGTGACACCGAAATTATTCACCGCCGATGGAAGCTGGGATTGGGCCTGTGATTCCCGCATCTGGGTGAGGATCTGGTCGATATTCGGGTCCGTACCGACCTGGAAAATGACGTTAAGGGTCATGCTTCCGTTATTGGCATTGAGGGAATACATGTATTCCATTCCCTGCACACCACTCATCTGCTGTTCGATCGGCGTGGCAACGGATTCATCCACCGTCAACGCATCCGCACCCACATAAGTCGTAGTGACCTGAATCTGCGGAGGAATGATATTTGGAAATTGCGCGACCGGAAGGCGGGTCATCATTACCAGTCCCATGATGACAGTAACAATCGCGATAACCATCGCGACAATCGGACGTCTGATGAAGAATTTTGACATGCGCGCGATTGTTTAGTTTGCGGGAGAGGCTGCTGGGGTGGCGGATGCTGCTGTCGGCGAGGCAGACTGAGAAGCGGACGCAGAAGGGGTTTGCGCAGCTGCTGTAGCTGCTGACGGAACTACTTCACCAGGAGTATAAGGCTTGGGGATAACCGTTGTCCCGTTAACCAGGGTCTTTTGTATACCCTCGACGACAACTTTTTCTCCGGCTTTCAATCCGCTATCTACAACCCAAAGCGCCCCATAAACCATGCCGAGCTTCACAACTTTAACCTGTGTCTTATTGTCAGGGCCTACGACGACGACTTGATAGCTGCTGCCCTGGATTTCATTTACCGCCTGCTGGGGAATGACTAGAGCGTTTTCGAGGTTATCTACCTGTGCGATGACTTTAGCATACTGTCCGGGGCGCAGGAGATTGTCAGAGTTTGGGAAAAGACCTGCGATGATGATTGTTCCCGTAGTCGGATCCACCTGACGATTTACGAAGTCGAAGACACCTTTTTTATCATACATTTCGCCATTCGCTAATTTGATTTGTAAGCGCTCCGGACGCTTGTCCATGGCGACATTGGATATTCTCTCCAGTTTTACGACGGCACCCATGTATTCCTGTTCGCTGATTGGAAAATACACACGGATAGGATCCAGTTGCGACATGGTGGTTAATGGGCTGCTCCCGGTGCTGCCGACGAGATCACCGATTTGCGCCTGCGCTTTACCCACGACGCCATCAAACGGCGCGGTGATCGTGCAGTAATAAACATTTAATTGTGCAGCATCTACATTTGCCTGAGCCGCTGCCGCTGCTGCGATATCCGCCTGAGCACTTTGGGTGGAGGTATCGAATTCCTGTTGGCTGATTACTTTGCCTTTATAAAGTTGAGTTTGGCGGGCGAGAGTGGTTTGAGCGAGTAAGGCCTTGGCCTGCATCTCTGCCAGAGTGGCTTTTGTCTGGGCAAGCGTGGCCTCGAAGGGACGGGGATCAATTTTGAAAAGAACGGTGTTCGCTTTTACAAAACCGCCTTCCTGGTAGTTTTGACTCAGGAGATAACCGGTTACCCGCGCACTGATTTGCGCATTTTGATAGCCATCTGTAGATCCAATCCATTCCTTGATGACCGGAACATTCATCTGCTTTACCTCTGTAATCAGGACAGTAGGGATCTGGGTGGGCTTGTCATCAGACGACTTCTTGCATCCAAAAGACAGGAAGAGGGCCAATATTCCCAGCATCAGAAGGCTGGTCTGGGGGATTTGAGAAATTCGTTTCATAGTCAGCATAGCAAATTGCTGTCGCATAATTAATTAAGCACTATGCCACGGCGAGGCTTTTTTTAGGAAAAATCCCATATTTCTCTCTTTTCAAAACGTCCTCAAAGAAAGTTTGTGAAATTTTTCACAAATACACTTGTCAATTTTTTCATGATGCGGCATTTCTTTATGCAGTCGTCTGTTTCTGCCTCGACAAGCCATCGGAGTTTTGATGGGTTTGCCGTTTGGCTTTAAACAGCCTTACTAAATTTTTTAATGGATACTTTTACATTCATAGCTGCAGGAGTTCCCGCCAGTGCCGAGTCATGGACACGGCACATTATGCCCTCGGCGTCATTCCTCGATTTTTTCACCAATTCGATTTTTGTCGCAGTTCTTGTTATGGTGGTGGTTTGTTTCCTTGGTCGTCGTGCCACGCGCCGCATGGAGCTGATTCCAAGCGGACGGCAGAATCGTTTTGAAGCAATCGTCGAAGCGCTCTACGACATGTTCGAAGGTATCGTGGGCAAGCACATGGCGCCAAAAACCTTCAGCCTTCTTGCCTCGCTCTTCATTTACATTCTGGCCTGTAACTGGTGCGGAATTCTTCCTTTTGTAGGCACGATGGGGTGGGGGCATCCAGTAGCAGGTATCTTTCCGTTTAATGTTCCTCATGTAGAAGTGCCACTTCTTCGTCCGGTAACTTCGGATTTCAATGCGACCTTCGGTCTTACCATTTTGTTTATGGTGTTCTGGCTTGTCTGGTCGATTCGCGAAGTGGGCTTTGGTGGATTCCTTAAGCACATCTTTGGTATGAAGGGTGAATTCACCGGCATCATGTTTGTTCTGATGGCCTTCATTTTCTTTTTCGCGGGAATTATCGAAATGGTTTCCATCTTCTTCGCCCGCCCCGTATCGCTCGCGATGCGACTTTTTGGAA
>JBDTJR010000035.1:0-40737 GCA_039935735.1 Chthoniobacterales bacterium
GAATCGGTAAACGTCCGGATAGTGATCACAGCTGGATACTACCCTGAAAATACCGGGAAGGCAATGCAGAGAATTCCCCTGGAGGTCATCTCTGGAAAGGGAAAAATACTACCTGCTTTTATTGGCGCGATCTATGAGGGCATTTGCAGGGAGCGAGGGGTCGAGAATTTTTCGGGCGGACTCCACACCGGAGATAGGGAGGTGGGAAGTATCGAGAAGCCCAATCTGGGCTAGTACCGATGCCTGATCCCAGTAGATATGCTCGTGGACAAGCTTGTCCCCGCGAAAGCCGACGATCGCCACGAGAGGAACCTCCACGCGCTTTCCGGTGGGTGGAATGCCGGGCAACATCCAATCCATCTTCACAGTGTGGGTGAATTTAAAGATCAATTCATCGACAAGCTGATCCGTGCCGATGGTACGCGACACCAGCACGGTTTCGGTATCGGGCGGCATTTGCGGGATAAAGGACTTCGAATAAAATTCATGCAAGGCCTCGCGACCATTGCCACCCGTGAGGACAGGCACGTGGTTGACGTGCGCGTCCGCGACCATGGTATCGAGAGTATCCTCGGTATTATGCGTATCGAATTCGTAACGGGTATGATCCTCCCACAGGTCTGACAGTTTTTTCTGTGCAGGCGTCAACTTCGTTTCGGCATTCTCTGCGTTTGCCATACGGATTTTCCCAAGTCGGAATTATTTACTTAGATAGGGAAGCTTGTCCGTGTGATGGCCAACCATTTTCCACTTTCCATCTTCCAGACGAAACACATTGGTCGCACGAATGCTAACTACCTGCGGTTTGCCATGGGAATAATTGACACCACGCTCGATATCCTGAACCACCGCGAGGTCTTTCCCTGTGATGATATGGATATTAGTGGCCGTCACCTTGCCACCGAGTTTCTTCGCTGCCTGACTCTTCCAATCGGCGAGGATCGGCTTCCATCCAACTAAAAAGACTCCATCAGGGCCGAGGTAAGCGACATCATTCGCGTGGGACCAGACATTCGTCATAGGGACGGCGTTGCCCGCGAACATCGCGTTCAGCGCAGAATAAAACTGGGCATTGGCAGCCTTGACTCCCTGCAGGTCATTGCCGGCAGCAAAGGCCGAGGAAACAAGTGCGCAGCATGCGAGTGTTAATACGATGCGTAGCGCAATAGAGGATTTTAAAGTTTTTATATTCATAGGAGGGTTTTTGATAAGTTCATCGCAAATTGTCTGAAATTTCAAGGCATGAGTGCATCGCAACAGTAAGTAATTACATTGGAAGCTGGGGATTCTCAGCGTATCCTCTCCCTGCATGAATACCACCACACCAGCATCGCGGCTTTGTTCGGCATGCGGGATGTGTTGCAACGGAGTCCTGTTTCATCTCGTAGAGTTGCAGCCTAAGGAATCAGCGAAGGAATTGCTTTCGGCGGGGATGAAGCTGAAATGGAAAAATAAAAGGCAATGCTTTGAGCAACCATGTCAGGCGCATCGAGATGGCGCTTGTACTGTTTATGCGTTGCGACCACGCCGATGTCAGATTTTTGAATGCCAGCAATTGCAACGCGTCGCATCCGGTAAAATCACCGAAGAAGAAGCGATGCAAAAAATTCAGGAAACCGTCGCAAAAGTAGAACAGATTGAAGGGCTTTTCCAAAAACTGGGAAATACCAATCGCAAGCGTCCGCTGACGAAGCGCTATGAGCTGATTATGGCAATTTCCACGGATGCTGTGCTTGAACCGGAGGGCGTCGCGATGCGGAATGAGTTGACGCAGGCGGTAGAAGAACTGGAAGCGGTACTGACACAGGATTTTAAATTACCTGAATAAAATTCTAAATTCTCACCGCGAATAAATCCAACTTCCGGATGAAATTGTTCTTTGTATCTTTATTTTTTGCGGTAATGGCATGTTTGTTTTTTACAGGTTGCGCCGATACAAAAGTGCGGCCAGACGGCACTAAAGGAGCAAAATTTTCGATTCCTTTTTGAAAGACTTCACCGCCGTAATGGAACCTTCGACGTATTATCTGCACTTTGTCCGAAAATTCCGACCTCGCACTCTTATTGATTAGCAGAACATTGCTGGTTATGCTCTCGGAATGAAGCTGCAACAGGATCAGATTTGGCAGGCCGGGGAGAATTATTACCGCATCGTTCGTTTGGAACGCTTGGCAGTGACCTATCGTCTACTGAAAGATCTGGATCATAGGCATGGAAAAAATGTCGACGTTACGAAAAAGGAATTTTGTCGACTGATCAAGGGTGCAGAACTTGTTGCAGGGCCGCAATTAAACCGAGCAGACGCAGAGCCGCCGAAGGAAGTGCAGGATTAACTTGATTTTTTTGCCAGCAGCAGGATGGCCGCTCCGATCAGGAGGAAGAAGCCCATGGAAGGAATGGACGCAGTAATGAGGATGGCCGCAATAGCTCCACCGATGATGCTGGACGAGGCTTCCGCGAAAACCTGTAAAGCCTGATTATTCCCCATCACGCTGCCCTGCTCTTCTGCGGATGCGGCTACAGATAACATCGTGGCGCATGCGGTGAGACAGACTGAGAGAGGCAGGCCGACGAGGAAAAGCGTACCCCAAAGGTAGTATGGCGATTTCGGCAGGACAATAATGAACATGGCGACGGCCGTCATTACTGCACTCCATATTGTGATTTTCTGTGCGGAATATTTTGACATCAGATAGCCCGTCAATCCCATGGTGCCGATAATGACGGGAACGGCTTCCCATGCGATGTACAGGGAAACCCGCGAGACCGTCATGTGAAACTCATCCACCAGAAACATGGGATAGCAGCGGAAAAATCCAAATATCCCGAGATAACAGGCGAAGTTGCCGATATAGATAACTCTCAAGGGGCCCGGATGGAATACCGCGCTTAGATTGGTGAGTGCTTTCGACCAGCAGATAGGAGCGGTGGAACCAGGTTTTAGTGTTTCCGGAAAAAAGGCGATGACCCCTGCGAGAGTGAGGCTAAGAGGAATGAGCATCACCCAAAATGGGGTGGCATACGTAAACCAGGAGACAACGGAAGGTGAAGCAAGTTTCCCTCCCACAAGAGGGCCTACTACAAAGGCAAGAGCGCCACTAAGGTTGATATAGCCAAAGTAACGTCCACGGTTTGTAGCATCGGAAATGTCGGAAATGGTGCTTTGTGCAATGACTATATTCCCTTCGGTCAAGCCTGCTGCCACGAGCATGATAATCATCAGCGGGAGTTTCTGAAATTGGATCGCCGCTGCCACGCCAGCATAGCTCAGCACCGAGAGCGCGAGGGAAACGATGAGCAGTGGGCGGCGTCCGTATTTATCCGAAAGTGCGCCGATGACGGGAGAGGAAAGAAACTGGCCGAGCGGATACATGCAGAGCACAACTCCCAGCAAAAGCGATTTTGCCGCGATGGACATCGTTGCGGGAACAAGTGTTCCATAGCCATTCAGACACATGGGCGCGAAGATGGCGACCATCATGCTGTACCCAACGAACCCGTCAAAAACAACGAAGTAGGCAGGAAGTAAACGCAGAGGATTCATAGGAGAACCTGCGGTTGCTTTTATGTTATTTTGTGGAAACACGGGAGCGATTGCGAAGAAGGAGAACTGCAACTCCGATCAAAATGAAAGCAGCCATTGCAGGAAGCGACGCTTTAATAAGAATGGCCGCAACGAGACCTCCGACAAGACCGGAGGTGGATTCGGCGAATACCTGAAGCGCCTGATTATTTCCAAGTGCACGTCCCTGCTCATTGGCCGGCGCGGAAATGGAAAGAAGCGTCGCGCATGCCGTCATGCACACGGAGAGTGGAAGGCCCACAAGGAAAAGCGTAACCCACAGAAAACCCTGCGACGATGGAATGACGATTAGAATCATTGCGAGGGCTGTCAATACACCACTCCAGATAACAACTTTCTGCGGTGGAAATTTCGCAGTGAAGTAACCCGCAAGACCGAGATTTGCGATAACGATGGGAACTGAAAGCCATGCAATGAATTCCGAAACTTCAGAGACGTTCATGTGAAATTCATCGACCATGTACATGGGATAGCAGCGGAAGAAACCGAAGATACCCATGTAGCAGGCAAAATTTATCATATAGAGAATACGTAATGGCCCCGGACGAAATACGGCTGTCAGGCCCGTAAGGGCAACGCCCAAGCGAATGGGCTCGGAAGGCTCGGGTGAATGCGTTTCCTTAAAAAACAGAAGGGCTCCGACGAATGTTAGGAAGAGTAGAATCGCCATCGCCCAGAATGGAGTGACATAAGAAAACCACGACACGACAGCGGGCGATGCGAGCTTTCCCCCGGCCAGCGGACCAACGACATAAGCGAGACTTGCGCTCATATAGATGTAACCAAAGAGGCGTCCGCGATTTATCGCATCGGATACATCTGAAATGGTGCTTTGCGCGATGACAATATTTCCTTCGGTCAATCCCGTTGCCACCAGCATGACGATGAGGAGCGTCATACTTTCCATCTTGATCGCACAGGCAAGCAGGACGTAACAAACAACACACAGTGCGAGGGAGATAAGGAGGACGGGGCGGCGTCCATATTTGTCAGCAAACTCCCCGATGACCGGAGAAGATAAAAACTGACCAAGTGGATACATGCAAAGAACAATACCGAGCAGAATCGTCTTATTCGCCGTCGTCATGTCGGGAGAAATAAGATGCCCGTAGCCCTGAAGGAACATCGGGGTAAAAACCGCGATCATCATGCTGTAGCCAACAAAACCAACAAATACGACGAGGTAAGCGGGAAGCAAACGCAGGGTATTCATCTTTAAAGCGCTACATTTTTTCAGGAACGGAGATACCCATGAGAGCGAGGCCCTGCTTCATGACACGAGCGCTGAGATCGCAGAGCGCAAGGCGCGACTGACGAACTTCGGCTTCGGATTTCAGAACGGGGCAGTGTTCGTAAAAGGCATGGAAAGCATTTGCCAACTCAAAGAGATAGTTTGCCAATAAATTCGGACGGCAATCGTCGAGAACTTGGGGAAGAATTTCGCCAAAACGCACGAGATGCAGCGCGAGCTTTCGCTCGGCATCGTGAGAAAGGGTGATTGTCGCTTTCTGCGCCTGATCGCTACTCCAGGGAGTTTCCAGTTTGCGAAAAATAGATTGGATACGCACGTAGGCGTTTTGCAAATACGGTGCGGTGTTTCCCTGGAAGGAGAGCATTTTTTCCCACGAGAAAACGTAATCTGTCATGCGATGCTGGGAGAGATCGGCGTATTTGACCGCTCCAATGCCAATCGTGCGGGCGATGCTTTCTTTCTCAGCAGCAGGGAGATCGGGATTTTTTTCGGAGACGATGGCAAGCGCACGCTCCTGGGCTTCAGCGAGGACATCGGCGAGAGAGACATTATCGCCTGAGCGGGTCTTCATCATTTTCCGGTCTTCACCGAGGATACTGCCGAAGGCGATATGTCGAAGATCAGCGCGAATACCAAGGCGGCGACCGATCTCAAAAACCTGACGGAAGTGAAGCTGCTGCGGAGCACCCGTTACGTACCAGATGGAATCCGGATTCCATTTCTCGGTGCGGTATTCAAGAGTCGCGAGATCTGTCGTAGCGTAAAGGAACCCTCCATCGCGTTTGCGAATAATCGATGGCTCATCTGGCATGTCGGGAACATCGCGGAAGAAAACGCATACCGCTCCTTCGCTGATCTCTGCGATACCCTGCTTTTGCAATTTCTCTACAAGCGGAGCGAGGCGGTCGTTATAAAAACTTTCGCCGAGCTTCTCATCGAAGGTGATATCGAGGAGCGCATACATGCGATCGAACTCCCGCCATGATGCTGCAACGGCTTGTTTCCAGATGACAAGGTTCTCGGCATCGCCCTGCTGGAGCTTCACAAGCTCCGCACGGCAGGCGTCAGCGAGGGCGGGATCGGTCTTTTCGCGTTCGTTGATTTCGCGGTAAAGACGGACAAGTTCCTCGATGGGATGTTTTTCGAGCGCTTCCTTATTAAGAAGATTTTTCCAGCCATAGATGATCTTGCCGAACTGAGTACCCCAGTCGCCGATATGATTATCCGTAATCACATTATGCCCGAGAAAGCGGGCAATGCGCGAAATGCAGTCCCCTATAAAAGAGCTGCGGATATGCCCGATATGCATCGGCTTGGCGACATTCGGGGCGCTGAAGTCGATGACAATGGTCTTCGGCTTAACCAGAGCAACACCGAGACGGTCATCGGCAAGGATCTCTTTAGTATGAGCGGCGAGGACTTCGGGCCTCAGCTTGAAATTAATAAATCCAGCGCCCTCTACTTTGGGAGGCTCGCAGATATCCTCGACCTGAAGCTTTGCAAGGATGGCCGCAGCAAGCTCACGGGGATTTTTCTTGAGCTGCTTCGCGAGAACCATGGCGGCGTTCGCCTGGTAATCGCCAAAGCGCGGATCACAGATAACGATTTCAGGAGCAAAATCCGCTGGCGCAATATCGGCAACGGCCGGACGCAGGCGCACGGAAAGGATTTCGGCGAACGTGGGCATGTCCCCTACCCTCCCTTATCCCTTCAGGCCGCGATTTTCAAAAACGCGATAGATCGCTTCGGCCCCTTGTGCGGTACGGAGTTCATCACGAACCACGCGGTCATTGAGAAACTTTGCGATGGCCGCAAGAGTGCGGAGGTGGGTTTGAAACTGGTCCCTCGGGACAATAAACAGTACAATAAAGTGGACTTGTTCATTGTCCAGAGAGTCAAATTCGATTCCCTGGGTTGAGCGGCCGAAGCCGGCGACTACACCATCGACACAATCCGAAGAAGCGTGGGGGATCGCGATACCGAAACCGATTCCGGTACTCATCGTTTCCTCACGTTGCTTCAAGGCAGAAAGAACGGACTCCCGATCCTTCGCCTGGATACGACCGACGGAGACCAACAGATCGACGACTTCGACGATCGCGGCCCACCGCTCAGTTGCTTTCATCTCAGGTATAATCTGATTGACCGCAAGCAGATTGGACAAATTCATAGGTTAAGACAGAAATTGGACGCTACGGGGACAAACACGTGATGACAAGCCCGATTTGCAATGGTTTATCCACGCGTATCACCCGAAAAGGGATCAGGAGGCCGAAACTGCCTGCAAAGCCATGATTCCCTCTACGGAAACGGCGCGCATGGCAAAGGGAAAGTGATCCACCGTGGCACAAAGGGCGACATCCTGAGGGGCATAATGGCCGCTTTCTGGATCGAGAAATTTCTGCCCGGCATAGCTGCTTCCGACCCGGGCAAGCCAGGGGGTGGGATCAGAGGAATCATCTGTAAAAAGGGCTGCCATGTAGTCCGCACAGGCTTCGTCCTCTTCAGCAGGCGCTCCATGAAGGGTTCCCGTAAGGATGAAGCTGACAACCTCGGGTTGAAGGGCGGTAATCGCACGAACGGTCGCCTTTGCGCAAACAAAGCTGGCGGCAAAAAGAGCCTCCGCGGAAGGAAACTGCATCAGTCCCTGTGTCCCGGCACTGGTTCTCTGCACAAGCCACCGGCGATCCAGATCGGCCTGCATAAGCGCCGCCGGGGAATTTCCAAAATTAAAACCGGGAATGGGATGCCATTGTTCCTCCCCCATCAGAAGCAGATCGGGGCATTTTTCCCGAAGGGCAAAGGCCTGATCCAGTGTAGCAACAGGAATAATCCCTGCCGCACCGCGCGAAAAAGCATAAGCCGCAGTGGTAAAAGCCCGTAAGACATCGATAACGACGATGACTCCCTCGGCTTCCGCGCACCGATCGAAGGGAAGTTTTTTAAATTCCATGCGACACGATAATTTCCCCAAATCGGATGGGATTCGAGAACTAAAACAAGCGGAGTGAGGGATAGGAATTGCGAATGCCGGACGGGTGAGAAAGACTTCCGGGATGAAAATCGCTGTGTCCCGCAAGGAATTAACGGATTTTGTAGAAAGCGTTTTTCTAAAACTCGGCGTCACACAAGCGGATGCGCAGACCTGTGCCGAAGCGTTTGTGCTTCAGGAAATGCGAGGGGCGGACACGCATGGGATACGGCGCCTTGCGGCAAATATCATCTGGCTCAGTAAAGGCATGATCAATGCCCGGCCAGAGCGAAAAGTGCTACGCGAAAGCGGGTCAACCATGGTAATCGATGGAGATAATGGGGTCGGGATGCCCGGCTGCATGGAGGCAATGGATCGCGCAATCGGCAAGGCGCGTGAATTCGGCGTGGGATTTGGAATCGTCATTAATAGTAATCACTTTTTAGCCGCAGCGCCGTATTGCACCCGGGCGGCAGAAGCCGGAGTGATCGGAATCTGCGCTTCGAATACCATGGGCTCGATGGGATATCCCGGAACTCACACGCGGGCGATTTCGAATAGCCCTGTAGGATTTGGCATCCCTACGGAAAACGAATTTTCACTGGTACTGGATACCGCACTTACCACCTCCATGGGGAAACTCGGACAATGGGCACGAAAGAACGCAACGATTCCCGACGAACTCGCGGGACTCAATGCTGAAGGAAAACGCAGCACCGATCCGAAAGAGGTGATGACCGGAACCGCTTTACCCATCGGCGGCCACAAAGGAGCCGGGTTGGCAATATTGGTGGAAGTATTGACAGGCGTCCTCGGGGGCGGCGCCTTTTTAAGCGATCTGCTTGCACCCGAAGCGCGGCAACAAAAAGAAAATGCGGAAAGCCAGTGCTGCATGGCGATCAATATCGAGAACTTCATGCCTTTGGCTGAATTTTATCAGCGCATGAACGTCTTTATGAAAGACCTGAAGGGTAGACCGCTGGCACCAGAAGCGTCGGAGATCCTGCTGCCGGGCGAACGCGCTGCGCGATCAATCCGGGAATGCGAAGAAAACGGCATCATGGTGGATAAAGCCGTACAGGAAGAAGTGATCGAATGCACTCAAGGCCTCGACCTGAAATATCCCGAGGGATGGCTATAAAAGAAATCACCGGATTCGAAATGAATCCGGTGATCTAATACTTTTTTCGACCGTCGCTTATTTTTCCGAAGGCACCACGATACCGCGAAGAATGATATTTTGCGCGAACAGGAAAACAACAAGCACAGGAATAGCCGTAAGGATAACCGACGCGTACACGATTGCCGGTCCTACGCTCTGGCGGAGCTGATAGATGTAAACCATGAGCGTCCACATTTTCGGATCAGGAGCCGTGATAAGCGCAAACATGAAAGCACCATAAGCTCCAGTGAAGGCATCAAGAGCAATGACCGCAAGAATCGGCTGCGAGAGATTCATGGTGACGCCCCAGAAAATAACCCATTCGCTAGCACCGTCGATTTCAGCGGCCTCGTAAAGCTCGCGGGGAAGGCTGTCAAAGAATCCTTTAAGCAAAAATACGGAGAATCCATTGACGAGTCCCGGCACGACAAGTGCGGCAAAGGTATTAAGCCAGCCAAGTTCCTTGAGGAGCAGAAAGTTCGGGATAAGGCGCACTTCGGCCGGGAAGGATATCGTCAGCAAGAAAAAAAGCAGAATCGTGTAAGACTGCTTCATCTTGAACCTCGACAGGGCGTATGCTGCAAGCGGATTGACGATCAATGCGCCGCCAACCGTCAGGACAATGAGAATGAGAGTATTGCGCAGTGCGACGCCCTGAAAAACAATTTCATTCAGGACATACATATAGTTCTGCGTAATGAACTGCATTTTCCAGAAACCCTTGGAGTGGAGATAATCTTGATAATCCAGATCCTGCTGCGGGATGTGCGCATTGAGCACTCCATGTTTGGCGGCCCATGCGGCGAATAGCGTATCAATGGAGCTTACCCTCAGATGCTCGGGCTTTGCGATGGTGCGAATGAAAGTCGCCTTATCCATTCCATTTTGTTTACGAACAGCCTCTCCCTCCACCGTGAGTTCGATGAAACGGGTGGATAATGTTTTTTTAACAAACGTCGTCCAGTAATCCGCAGCTTCCTTCGGCAGCGTCGGCGAAAAAGGAATGGCACTGAAAGTCGCGTAGGAAGTGTGATATTTGGCGTTGTAAGCCTTGATGTCCCAGCCAAATTTTACCGGCAGGTAAAAGAGGCGGTAATAGTTCCCTACATTCCATGCAATTTTACGATTCAGAGGAACCGTTTTACAAAACGCCTCATAAGCGAGAGTGATGGGCGTCGGCGGTGAGAAAGGTCCGATAATATCGACAATGGGAGGCAGAATCTGCCGCGTCGTGGCAAATGTCGTGTGAAAGGCAGCGTTCAGGGAATCAAGCGAACCGCCGTTCTGCTTTAACAGCCACCGGACATATTCGCGGTTATAGTAAACCGCCTCTTTGTTATTCAGCCGGGTAAAGCCCAGGAGGAAAAAATTCTGTGGCGGGTTGGTTTCTTTTATAAACTGCTCCCATAGTTGAATTTTTTTCTCATCGGGTGGATTTGCCGGCAGAGACGACTTGGATGGAAGAATTTTTTCCTCGCCCCAGCTTACGCCCAGCATTTCATTACGCCCGACGTATTTTGCATCGAGATAGCGTCGCCACATTTCCTGATCATCTACCAGAAAACGAGGAAAGAAGGAAATCGCACCAGCGTCATATCCGCCAGCGGTAGACCCCGTGACCGTGACGAGCAATGGAAGGATCATGCTAAGACCACCGAGCGTCAGCACGATATAAACAAGCAGATAGACCCAGCGGATGCTGGTTGACCGAGACGTGATTGGAGAAAAGAAACTCATATTATTTTGCCGTTTTGAATTCCATTTGGCTGAGTTTTCTCAATTGGACAATAGAGAAGCCCACAAGGATCGAGCCAATGATCCATGCCATCGCAGTCGAAGTTCCAAATTTCAAACGCAGGAACGCCTCGTAAAAGATCATGAGCGAAGTAACTTCCGTGCCCCGGTTAGGGCCACCCGCGGTCATGAGCAGAATATTCTGTGAAGTCTGGAAGGTCACAATGACCGCTCCAATAAAGTTAATGAGAATAAGCGGCTTCAGCGCGGGGTAAATAATATCCCGTGTCTTCGCAAAAAATCCTGCACCGTCGATTTCTGCCGCCTCAAACTGCTCTTCGGGAATGGTTTTCAATGCGGCAAGATAGATCAAACATCCCGGACCGGCCGAAGCCCAGACAGTGGGCAGCACACAGGAAAGCATCGCAAGGTGGGGATCATCCGTCCAGGCACGCTCAACAGGAATATGCAGCAAATGAAGAAAAGAATTCATCAAGCCCGTTTCGCCGAAGAATTCCTTCCACAAGACAAAAACGGCGGTTCCTGTCAATAATGCGGGCACATAAAAAATCGTGCGATAGAAGACAGTACCGCGTGGCGTGATATGCAGCAAATAAGCGAGGAGGATGGGGGTGAAAAAGCCCAGAGTAAGCATCCACATGGCATATTGCAGCGTCGCCCACATGGATCCCCAGAAGCGCGAGTCAAAAAGAATAATGGCGAAGTTATCCAGGCCGACAAAGCTTGATTTCAGAAGCAGCTGGTAATCCAGCAATGAAATAAAAACACCGCGCACCAGAGGCACGTAATTCCATACCAGCATTAGTAAAAGAGCGGGAGCGAGAATTGCCCATGCGAGATAAACCTGCTTTCCTTTGACTCGTGCCGTGGCCACACCCACAGCGTGGAAGGTCCTCAAAATAAAGCCCCCCACAATCAGGAACGCAAAAATAACACCAAATACCACGAAGGCTGCAACAATGCGGCGCTTGTGCATTTCCTGGGGAGGTATGATGCCGATCATTCGTTCATTGGTCTCGGCAACGGCCTTATTCAAAATTTTCTGAATCTCCTCTCGTACTTCCGTCTTTTTTCCAGCCTTCCAATCTTTGGAAATGTCGGAATCTCCCAGTATTTGATCAAGCGGATAAGTCATCTCGACATATGCAACATCACAGTTTTTTCCATTTGGTTCGGGCTGTGCCGTCTTGACGGCTTCCTTGAACTCCTCGACAAGCCCCGGCTGCGAAAGCTGAAGATACTCCGAAAACCCGTAGCGTTCCAAATCGAGCGGATTTACAATGGCGGCATTTCCAAGCTCAATGAAACTTTTCACCCGAATGCGTTGCGCTTCGTCGCTGCCCTCAAAATTAATGAATTCCCATGCAGCCTGACGCACATCGGGATCTTTAATACCTGCAAACATACCATAAAGGTTTGCGTTTACTTCCGCGCCACGAATTCCCGTAGGACCTACGGGCACCGGACCGAAACTCCATTTGTTCGGATCTAGCGAAAGGATTTCGCCGATATACCCGAAAGTCATAGCGGTCTTCTCCTCCTTGTGTGGATCGGATAACGAGAGATACTGCTCGTCGAGTTGTGTCGCCAGTTTCTCTTGAATGAGCTTGTAATAAAACTCATATCCCGTGACCGCTTCCGGAGAATTAAATACCGCGCGCCATTCGCCCGGAGCAATCTCCTTCACCGCGTCGCCACCCGCAGACCAGATGAAATTCATCAAGTGCCAGGAAGCCTGCTCACCCTTAAGGAGCACAAGCCCATAGGAATCAGGGACAACTGCTTTAATCCTGCGTGAAAAATCTTCGAGTTCCTTCCAATCCTTCGGGGCACGCATTGGCAGCCCTGCCTGCTGGAACAAAGCCTTATTGTAATAGATACCCGAAAAAAGGAGCTTTTTCGGCAATGCATAGTAATGAACCGTACCATCCGGCAATGTCCGGGAGACGGTTTTTTTGATCTGCGCAGGAAGACGATCCTTATAGGCATTAGGATCTTTCGCCTCCTCTTTCGCGATAAAAGAATCCAGTGGATAAAGAAATCCCTGCCGGACATAACCATCCATCATGTGAAAATTCAGCTTCAACACATCCGGCGCGATACCACCGGCAATCATCATAAGAGGGCCGACTTCGTCACCAATTCCTTCCACATTGATTCCCTGCGCGGACTCCAGCGTGATCCATGGAAATTTTTTGTTAAATGCCTGAACGACCTGCCACTCTGCTGTGTCTTTCGCCGTGGGATTGGCACCCGCAAGGCCCGCGACACGAAGCGTCACATTTTTCCTCGAAGCGGAAGCGGACTCACCGGCCTGAGTGTTCAGAGTCAAAAAGCCCAACAGCGTTGCAAAAAGAAAAATGGCGAAGATTGGCGATCTTTGATTTTTAAAATGGGGAGAAAATCTTTTGCGCAAAGTTAAAATCTTCATCAAGGGATGTGACGTTAAACAATTTGCTATTCCGAGGTAAACCCCAATTTTGTCTTCCCTTGATTGCACGTGTGAGAAATGTCCTGGAAGATGGTTGATATTTATATGTTTTAGAAAACTGGCAGCAAAAAGAGGACTTGCTTGAGTAAATAACGTTCTGCACCCAATCTGCTTTTATGAGCTTCATCCCAACACGCAACCAAAGTCCTCTTCGCATGTTCATGGAAATGGCAAAGCAACATACGCCTGAATGCCTCTTTCCAAAAACAGGAGGAGATTTTAAGGAATGGAAAGCGAAGACCAAGCCTCGAGTGTTGGAAACCCTTGGACGGTGGCCTGATATGGTAGATCTTAATCCGGAATTTGTAGGAGAGTGGATTGATCGTGGCGTGCTGAAACGGCGATATCTGATTGATGTGGCACCGGGAATTTCTGCCTCTCTGCAAGTCAATCTTCCGGAGGGAAAAACGAAAGAGAAACTTCCCGCTATCCAGTGTTGGCACGGGCATGGATTGTACGGGAAAGACGCGGTGATGGGCAATCAGATCAATGCCGAAGTAGAGGCTCATATTCGTGGCTATAATTACGATTACGGGCTCCAGCTCGCGCAGGCAGGATTTGCAACGTATGCCATCGACTGGATGGGCTGCGGAGAACGGAATGATGCCGCCAAACCGAACTTCTTCAATCACCTTGGAGAGCGCGACTGGTGCAATATTTATTATTTGCATGCCACCATGTTTGGAATGACAAGTCTTTCAATTAATCTCGCCCATGGCAAACGGGCGACAGATTTTATATGCACTTTACCGGAAATAGATGCTTCCCGCCTCGGAGTTATGGGGTTAAGCGGCGGTGGAACGATGGCGGTATGGACTCCATTGGTCGATGATCGATTCAAGGCCGTGGAAGTGATTTGCTACAGTGATGTGTGGGCAAAATTCGGCATCCGTGACTTAAACTACTGCGGCATGCAGGTTGCTCCCGGACTTTACCAGCTGATTGATGTCCCCGATCTTCAAGGACTCATCGCTCCCACCCCACTGCTGGTGGATGTCGGCGCGAATGACTCCTGCTTTCAATTGGATAACTCAATGGAGTGCTTCCATCGTGTCGAAAAAATCTATGAAGCCGCAGGTGTAAGAGAAAACCTGGAATTGAATTTATTCGCCGGCGGACACGCCTGGAATGATGCGAAATCCGCAACCTTCTTCAAGAAGCATCTACCGAAGTAGGTTGTTCAGATATCTAGTTTTTTAACGGATGGACAAGCAACATCCGGGGACAGCGATACTGCGATACAAAAATCGTTTATCAATAAAGCCTTGGGAAAATGGATTAAGAATGCCGTATCAGGAACACCATTTCTGGAAATAACCGCGTTGCCATCAGGTCGCCATTTTATTAACAGTTCTAACGGCGATATTGCAAACCCGGCACCTATTGCTTTCAAATACGACTCCTTGGCACACCACATTCTGATTAGCAGCAGATTTCTTTCATCTGCAGACACGCATTCAGAAAGATGTTTGCATTCTTCAGGATGGCAGAATTCTGGAATACAAGTTTCAAGCTCATTTCCACGGTCATAACACTCGATATCCACTCCGACAGGGGCGCCATCGGCAAGAGCGATAAGTGCGTGATCTCGACTATGAGAAAGATTAAAGGAAATGGAAGCCATAGGATTTACCAGATAAGGCTTTCCCTCCGTCGTTGTGGAGATAAGAATTTTATCGGGCGAAGATTGCGTCGCTTTCCCCAGTAAAATACGCAATGTCGCCCGTGCGACAATCCAGCGATTTCGATCTAGTTCAAAATGAAAATTCGCAGCTCGGCGCGCTTCTACTTCATCGAGAAACGCAGTCAACCGACGAAGTTCCTCGGGATTCCTGTCAAGAAAAACAGACCAGAGAGCCACCGAGGATTCTCTCTTTGCAGTTTTATCCATCGGAGACCCGCAAATGCTGGCGCACAGAGGCGGCGAGACTTGCAATATGCTCCGAATCAAACATCGTCAAATGCTCACCCGACACCTCGACAACTTCCAGATGATCGACCAGCTTTCGCCACCCATAATCCTCGGAAGTATTTTCCTGGGATTTATCAGGAGCCGTTTTAAAAAGCGTCAATTTACCATGGTAGGGCTTTGGCCGGAACTTGCGCATACTCCAAATATAAGCGCGCACCAGTTGAGAACCACGCAATCCCGAATGTGCTTCTGCAGGACGAGGAGCAAAAACCCCTTCCTTATTCTTAATGCGTCCAAGCAGGAAAACGTATGTTTGCTTTACTAAAGTTTTCATACGATCCACAAGACTCTTGTCCTTCTGAGACTCCCAGAAACTTCCCACTCGTTTGGACATTCCTCGGATGCGTGCTGGCAGGCCCGCAGCCATATACACTTTCAAAAGTCTACTGACTCGATCCATGATATCGTAACGGGCCGTACGACCGGGGTTTACCGTATCAAAGAGGGCGAGAAATGAAACTTTCTCACCTGCTGTCGTAAGAAGACGCGCCATCTCATAGGCCACGACGCCGCCAAAGGAGTAACCTCCCAGGCAATAAGGGCCGTGCGGTTGTCGCTTTCTAAGTACTTGTAGATAGGCCACTGCCATTTCCTCCACGGCTCCAACTTTAACGGCGTCATTTTTGAATAACCCTGGAGATTCGATGCCAAGCAACGGTCGATTCACGTCAAGGTGCTCGGCAAGGTGTCTGTAAATCATGACTCGACCGTCACCCCCGTGGACACAAAAGAAAGGAGTAAGGTGACCCCCGGTTTGAACGGAGGTGATGATTGCCTGTTGATCTTGTACCTCGGGCTCCTCGGCAAGGAGATGCGCAAGTGTTCTCACCGTGGAAGCATTCAGGAGCGCTGTGAGCGGTAAAGACAATCCAAAGGCTTCGCGAATACGCGCGAAGAGTCGAAGACCCAGAAGAGAATGCCCACCCAAATCAAAAAAGTTGTCATCTAGTCCAATCGACGAAACACCAAGAAGATCCTGCCAGATTGCAGTCAGTTCCTTTTCTGTTTCCGTGACGGGTGGAGAAAACTGCGCAGCTGGCTTGTCCCCTGGAGATGGAAGGGCATCCATATCAATCTTGCCACTGAGGGTAAGAGGGAATGCATCGAGAATGATAATGACGTCAGGGCATAAATAGGGAGGTAACTTGGTCGCTAGATAATCTTTTACGGCGTGACGGTCGATATTAGTACCTGAGACTGGACTGACCCATGCCATAAGCGTTTTTTCACCTGCGGAATTACCGTGCGCCGCCACTTTGCATTGTGCGACATTTGGATAGGCGGAAATTACCGTTTCAATTTCTGTGGGCTCAATACGGAATCCGCGTATTTTAATCTGCTTGTCGAGACGTCCGAGAAACTCAAGGGTGCCATCATTACGCCAGCGTACAAGATCACCCGTGCGATAAAATCGCTCACCTTTGTGAACGACAAATTTTTCATCGGTCAGCACAGCGTTATTTAAATAGCCCAGAGCCAGTCCATCTCCTCCGGTGAAAAGTTCTCCCGGCACCCCGACCGGCACCTCTCGTCGGTATGAATCGAGAATTTTTACCGTTGTATTTGCGATGGGATGTCCGATCGGAACGGAGAGTTTTTTTAAATCTTCCACCCCAATAGTATGGCAGGCGGTAAAGGTGGTATTTTCCGTAGGCCCATAACCATTGATGAGCCGGATATGCGGAAGATGCCCAAGCACACGACGCACTTGCGCGATCGGGAGAACATCGCCTCCTGCAAGCAGATTGCGCAAACTCTTAAGATCGTCGAGACGTTCGTCCACCATGGCTTGAAATAATCCCGCTGTGAGCCAAAGCGTGGTGACCTGTTTCTCGCGAACGGTATTGGCAATCGCTTCAAGACTTAATGCTTCGACCTCCGGAAGAACAAGTGAAGCGCCATGCAAAAGCGCACCCCATATTTCAAATGTCGAAGCATCAAAAATAAGTGTCGATGCCTGGAGAAAAACCTCATCCGAACCAAAAACCATATAGTCCGTACCACAGACCAATCGGACAACAGCACGATGGGGAACAACTACCCCTTTTGGCTCGCCGGTGGAACCGCTGGTATAAATTACATAGGCCGGATGCATTGCCGTCAACTCTGAGACATCCACAGTCACGGGATCTGCATTCGGGTCGATAGGAGCGAGCGTTAAAATCGTGTAGGAACCAGCAGGAATCTTTTCAACGCTCGCCGCACAGGTAAGAACGACAGGAACCTTTGTATCGCTCAATAGATACTCGATGCGCTCTTTGGGATGCCTGAAATCCAGAGGGACATATGCACCTCCCGCCATGCTCACTGCGAGAAGCGCACCAATCCTCTCCATGGAAGCTTTTGCTGTGATAGCGACAAAAACCCCCGGCCCGACACCACTTCTCCGAAGTGTCTGGGCCAGCGAACTCGCATAGGCATGTAACTGCCGATAGGATATTTTTCGATCTCCTTGTACTAATGCAACTTTATCTGCATATCGATTTGCTGTTTCGATAAACAGAGATCCGAGGGTTGCGTCGCGAGCGTAATCCACGATTTTTCCGCTCCAAACATCAAGTTCCCTACGCTCACCATCAGTAAGCAATGGAAGCTCATCAAGGCGTTTATCCGGAGCAAAAGCGATACCTTCCAAAAGCGTACGGAAATGGCCGAGCATGCGTTCGGCAGTGGCTCGATCAAAAAGATCCGTATTAAAATCACAGGAAGCTCGCCAAATGCCTTCACGTTCCACCATGAAAAAATGCAGATCGAAGATGCTGCCCGGAGAAAGCGAAGGAATCGGCGTAAGTTTGGCTTTTCCCAGCATTACCGGTTTCACAAATCCCCGTTGGTGGGTAAAATTGATTTGAAATAGCGGGTTACGGCCTGCATCCCGGTGTGGCCTTAGTTCACGCACAAGAGACTCAAAAGGAATATCCTGATTTTCCATTGCTTCGAGCGCTGTGTCGCGCACCTGCTTTAACAAATGCCGAAAATCTGAATCTCCACAAAGTCGCGTACGCAAAATAACCGAATTAACAAAAGTGCCGATAATGGGCTCCAACTCTGCACGCGTACGGCCAGCAATCGGCGTGCCAATGGCAACATCCTTGGAGTCAGTGTAGCGCGAAAGCAAAATATTAAAGGCACAAAAGAAAACATGAAAGAATGTCGCTCCGCTTTCCTGTGCAATTACATTCAACCGGTCCGTCAAATCAGAAGGTAACAACTCGGAGATAATGTCGCCATTCCATTCCTTGACAATGGAGCGCGGATGATCCGTCGACAGATCGGGTTCGGAATAGCCATCGAGTTGTTTCTTCCAATACTCAAGCTGTCTCGTCAGTTCCGAGCCTTCGAGAAATTCACGCTGCCATACCGTGAAATCCGCATACTGGATGGAAAGAGGCGGAAGCGGTGAAGGGACGCCCTGAGCAATAGCATTGTAAAGCGCAGAGAGGTCATCATTCATTATCCCCATTGACCAACCGTCCGCCACAATATGATGAACGGTGATATGAAGGATGTGCTCGGTAGCGGAAAGACGTAACAAACCGGCACGAATAAGCGGTGCAATACTCAGGTGAAAAGATTTTCGCGCTTCCAACAAGCCAAGTCGTTCGATTTCCACAGCCTGTTCATTTTCCGACATCTGACTGATATCAATCAATCCGAGTGAAATTTTGGCTTCCGGTAAAACGATTTGAAGCAGTTCGCCCTCTTTTTCCTCAAACTGCGTACGCAAAGACTCATGCCGCTCAATTAGGGCATTAAATGCTTTTTCAAGGATTGCGGAATCCAACTCGCCCGTAAGGCGAGAACGAATAGCGATATTATACGGCGCGGAATCCCGTCGAAGCCTTTCGAGATAGTAAAATGCCTCCTGCGACATCGACGGAGGAAACGCCAATTCTCCCTTTTCCAGGGATTCAAGCTTTTCGATGTGTGAGGAATCTACGTCGTTCATCGAAAGAAATTCATGAGTTTCGGCGGTAAGCATCACGATCCAATCGTTGGATGCTTGCGCTCGGTGCATCGGTATTTTCTATCGACGCCAGATTTGCGAGCTGCGCAATCGTACGGTGCTGAAAAATCTGCGTCGGCAAAAGTTTTAAACCTGCCTGGTTGGCGCGAGCAGTAATCCGGAAAATGAGAATAGAGTCGCCGCCGATTTCAAAAATATCATCGTGAATACCAATGCGTTCGATTCCGATTACCTGGCGCCAGATTTCCGCAAGAAGTTTCTCCGTTTTGCTTCCTGGTGGAACGAATGTGGAAGATGCGGGCTGATCACCCATATCCTGCCCCAGCGCGAGAAGAGCTCGACGATCCACCTTTCCATTCGGCGTCAAAGGCATGCGCTTCAGAAAGATGAAAAATGAAGGAATCATATATGCTGGTAATTTTTCAGCAATATATTGACGGAGCCCTTCTGACAATTCTTTGTTTTTCTCGCTTTCTTCCGGTACAATATAGGCGATGAGACGGCTATGTCCCTGCCCATCTTTCTTCGCCATCATGGCAACCTGTTGGACTCCAGGATATTTTTCAATAAATGACTCAATCTCCCCAAGCTCAATGCGATATCCCCTGACTTTCACCTGATTGTCCAGACGCCCCAGGCATTCAAGGCGACCGTCCGCTGTCCATAAGGCAATATCACCGGTACGATAAAGCCTTGATCCGGGCTTCTCGCTGAATGTGTCTGGAATAAATCGTTCGGCCGTAAGCTCTGGTCGATCCAAGTAACCTAATGCCAGACCGTCTCCTCCGATTAGAAGTTCGCCGGGAATTCCGGTAGGCTGCAACTGAAGCTCAGCGTTCACAACATAGACCTGCGTATTATCAATAGGCCTGCCAATCGATACACTCTCATCACGGGGCAGAAGGCGCGTCGTTGTGGACCAAATGGTTGTTTCCGTCGGCCCATAGACATTCCAAAGGGAAGCGCAACAGGGAAGCAGATGTTTGATAAGATCGAGCGGAACCGCCTCCCCTCCGATAAGGATTTTTAATCGCTTATTTCCTGGCCACTTTGCCTCCAGCAAAAGACGCCATGTTGAAGGTGTCGCCTGCATGACAGTAGCTTCACTACGCTCCAGCGCATCACGCAACAGATTACCGTCGGCGAGCGTATCGCCGGAAGCAATGACCACAGTAGCACCTATAGTAAGAGGAAGAAAAATTTCGAGTCCCGAGATATCGAAAGACAATGTGGTCACCGCAAAAAACACATCGTCAGCATTCATTCCAGGCTCACGGCGCATGGAAAACAGAAAATTAACAAGCGCCCGATGCGGCACAATAACGCCCTTTGGTCGTCCGGTAGAACCCGAGGTGAAAATCATGTAGACGGGATGCTCGCCTCCTCGTTCGCTGGGAGTAAATTCTTTCGCAATATCCGAAGGCAGCGCATCGATCTGTATTGCTTTTACAGCGCTCGAAGGAAGCCGATCCCTCAGCGAGGAATGCGTAACCAGGCTTTCTATTTTTGCGTCCTCAAGCATGAATTGCAGGCGCTCAGCCGGAAAAGCCGGATCCATCGGTACATATGCAGCCCCCGTTTTGAGAATTCCGAGTAATCCCACAACCATATCGATCGAACGCTCAATAAAAAGTCCGACATAATTGCCGGAAGTTACGCCCAGTGATTGGAGATGCGTCGCGAGCTGATTTGCGCGACTTTCGAGTTCTCCATAAGTCAGCGTCATATCGTTATAACGAACGGCGATCTTTTTTGGATTTGCGACGGCTATTTCAGAAACGAGGGCATGCACGGGGCGCTCACGAGCGTAATCGCGGACAGTGCCCTCCCCGTTTTTCAACAGGGTAGTTTTTTCCTCCACCGTCATTACGGGCAACACGGAGAGTGGTTTCTCATTCGAGGAAAGAATGCTTTCGATCAATAACTCAAAAGAAGCGAGCCACCGCCGGATCGTTGAGGCATCGTAAAGATCAGTATTATATTCGCATTCGATCTCCAGATTTTTCTCACTTTGTACAAGATTGAAAAACAGGTCAAAATTAACAAATTGCTTGGCATTCGTAAGAACGCGAAAAGAGAGCCCATCGAAGTGCAAATGATCAAATCCTGAGTTATCGATATTAAACATGACCGATACGAGCGGTAGACGACTTGTATCGCGTGGAAGTTTAAGCGCACGGACCAAACTGCCAAAGGTGTAACTTTGATGCTCATAAGCATCGACGATGGTGTGGCTGACTTTTGAGGCAAACTCTCCAAAAGAGAGGTCGTCTGTACAGTGAACGCGAAGAGGAAGAAAATTCAGGCAATGTCCTACAAGCGCATCGTAACCCGTCGAAGTCTGCCCCGCAGAGGGCACGCCAATCACGAGATCATCCTGACCGGAGAAACGATGCAGCAAAGTGGCAAAGACACTTAACAAATTAACAAACAACGTACCGCCAAGCTGTGGAACAGCTTTTTTCAACCGCGCAAATCGCTCCGCGTCGACAACGCGAGTCTCCATTGCGCCCGCATAGGATTTTAACGGAGGACGCGACCGGTCTGTTGGAAGCTCAAGAGCGGGCGCAGGTTCCTGAAATTGTGCAATCCAGTAGTCGCGTGCGGCATCTCTTTCGTCACTTTGCCCCATCAGGCTTCGTGCATAATCACCAAAGGCAAGCGCAGGGGGCAGCATCGGAATGTGTCCCACGAGAAAGGCGTTATAACTATGGGAAAGTTCATCCACGATCATGCCAAAAGACCAGCCATCGCTGATCATGTGGTGTGCGGTAATAAATAACGCATGCGTATCCGGAGCAAGTGCCACAAGTTGCAACCGCCACAGCGGCCCTTGAACAAGGTCAAACGGAATGCCGGTTCCTTCACTTCGCAGCTTTGCATATCGCGCCGCTCTTTCCTTTTCAGGCAGCGTGGAAAGATCGATCACCGATAATGCAAACTGCTCGGGCGCGGGTTGGAAAAGTTGAAGTTCGCCGTCTTCGCTGAAAGTACTGCGCAATGCAGGATGACGTTGAATGACATGCAGAATCGATTTCTCCAGGGCAGCGCGATCCAGCGAACCTTTTAACTCAATGACATTCGATTCGTTATATGCGCAGTTCGCTTCATCCCCCATTTGAGTGGAGGCCCAGATTTCACGCTGCGCCTCCGTGGAGGGAGCGCTATCAATTCTCGGAAACTCAAGCGGTGCGATCTTTGACTCCCTGTCTGCGATTGTCGGAAGAAAACCGGCCTCCTGCATTTCAGTGACACTTTCCTGAAATGCACGAATCACTTTATCAAAATCTTCGTCCGTATGCGCGAGCGTCAGATAGATCGGGCGATTTTCCCAGATATGAATTCCTTTTTCGCGAAGGTAATACCAAAGCAGGCTGATATGCCGCAGATCCGGTGCATGCTCGATCACGGCAAATGCACTGAAGTGTGGAATCCGAATCGGTGCGCCGACGGATTCAAACCATGTATTCAAAGTACGGCATAGCAACGTTGTGCGCTCGCCCATGCGAAGTTGAAGGCCTGGGCCTTCTTCGCGCAAACGATCAAGAACAGCGCGTGCTGCCGCCATCGCCAACGGATGGCGGACAAAAGTTCCTGCAAAAAATGTCATCCCCACTTCTGGAAATGAATCGTCGCCATAATTCCACGCACCGCCATCCAGCGCATCCATGTAGGTCCGTTTTCCGGCAAGAACACCGATGGGAATACCGCCACCGACAACCTTGCCGTAGGTCGCCATATCCGCCTTGACGCCAAAATAAGCCTGCGCACCTCCGGGGTGACAACGGAATCCGGTGACCACTTCGTCAAAAATAAGCGCAGTCCCGCTGCGCTCGGTGATTGCGCGAAGTTCGCGCATAAAAGTTTTCGGCTGCAAATCAGGATGACGACTTTGAACCGGCTCTACCAATACCGCCGCGATTTCTCCTGCATGCGCACGAAGAATTTCCAAAGATTCCGGCGCTGCGTAATCGAGCACCAGCATATTTTCGACAAGAGACGGCGGAATACCGGGCGCGATAGGCTGTGCGCGATACTCGCCATTCACCCAGGAGCCACGGACAAGCACTTCATCGAACATTCCATGATAGTCTCCCGTAAAATAAACAATACGGCTACGTCCGGTAACTGTTCTTGCCAGACGGATTGCGGCCATGACGGCTTCGGAACCCGTATTGCAAAAAGTGGCGCGCTCCATGCCCGTGAACTCGCAAATATCCCGAGCGATACTTCCAGCCATTTCCGATTGCGGACCGATCTCGATCCCCTGCTGCAACTGACGTTGCTCCGCAGCAACAAGCCAATCCGGTGAGTGGCCGAAAAAGTAGGTACCAAATCCCATCGTCAAATCCACGTAGGCATTCCCATCGACATCCCAGATTGCAGAACCTTTTGAGCGCGAAGAAACAATGGGATAAACCATTTCTTTCCATAGTGACTGGAACCCCGATATCGCCCTCGGATCTGCATAATGCGCCCGGTGTTCTTCCGTATAGCGTTTGGAAGCACCTGTTCTACTCGTGTAGTGAAAAATAAGATCATCAAGAGCCTTGCGCTGATTCTTGGTAAGTCCTCCATCATCGCCACGTTCAATGGGTCTGTAAGGACCAAATTTTTGACTCGTCTCTTTTGCCGAATTCGGTGTCGTCCCAGGCCAATGAATGGCCGGCAAGTGGGACGTCCCCGTCGTTTTTACCGATTTTGCAGGTCGTTTGATCGGCGCACTCGCGGGCAGCACCACATTCAAACGTGCAGCGAGAAGCGTAACACTGGAAACCTCATTCAGGAGCTGACGGAAGGTTACTTTTACTTCATAGCGGGAATGGACCGCCTGACTGACCTGGGTAAGAAACAGCGAATCAAATCCCAGCTCGCTAAATTTAGCATCGTAGTCCGCAAGAGGACTACCCGACAACTCCTCCATAAGACGCGCAAGTGCTGCGGTCAATTCAGCAAGACGATCTTGTGGTTCTTGAGAAACAGACGGAACTCCTTCGACATCCTCTTCGGACGCTTCGGAGAGAGTCTCTCTTTCAATTTCACCGGGTTCGACCCAAAAACTTTTACGTTCAAAGGGATAAGTGGGCAATGGCACCCGTCGACGAACATCATTGCCGAATACTTCTGCCAAATCCGGTGACTCTCCCGTAGTCCATTTACTGGCAAGATCGAGCAGTCGCCTATCTTCAGCCGTATGTTTCGATTCACGAAGCGCAGTGATCGCACTTCCGCGATCCGCGACGACTAGACCGCGACGACATTTGAAAGCGCGCCTTCCTTTTGCCAAAGTGAAAGCAACATCGGCAATATTAAGCTCACGATGTTTTTTAAGATGATCCGCGAGGCGCGCGCACATCGCATTAAGCGCGGAAGGTGTGCGAGCGGAGAGTAGAAGTAATTGAGGAGCTTTTGTCTGCGATGTCGGCGTAGCAGCCGGAGCTTCTTCAATAATGACGTGGACATTCGTACCACCGACACCGAAAGCGCTTACTCCTGCACGTCGCGGCGAAGAACCTTTCTTCCAGGGGATGGCATTTGCAACGGGTTTAAACGGACTGTTCGCAAAATCGATACGCGGATTCGGCGCTTTGAAATGTAGCAAAGGCGGAATGAAATTGTTTTGAAGTTGAAGCACGGTCTTGATGACTCCTGCCGCTCCCGCGGCCGCATCCAGATGTCCGGTATAGGTTTTCCCCGCGCCAATCGCGCAGAATCCATTTCCTTTTGCACCACCTTCACGAAATGCCTTGGTAAGAGCCGCGACCTCGATCGGATCTCCAAGCGGCGTCCCCGTACCATGCGCTTCAATATAGGATATGCTGTTTGGACTAACCCCCGCCGCCGCTTGAGCCATGCCGATTACTTCCGCCTGCGCATTCACCCCGGGCGCGGCATAACCGATTTTATCCGATCCGTCGTTATTGACCGCAGAACCACGAATCACTGCGAGAATCGTATCCCCGTCGGCCTGTGCATCGGAAAGCCGCTTCAATAAAATCACGGCAGCTCCGTGACCGAAAACCGTGCCCTTCGCATCGGCATCAAAGGCGCGACAGGTTCCGTCTGGAGAAACCATACCGTCGTCTTCATAACGGTAGTCGCGTCGTTGCGGAAAGGTAACCGATGCACCACCCGCCAGCGCCATGTCGCATTGATAGGTCTGGAGCGCAGTGCATGCCTGAGAAATTGCTACCAGCGAAGTCGAACATGCACACTGAATGGCCATGGCCGGACCTCTTAAATTCAATTTGTAAGCAACGCGAGTAGGCATGAAGTCCTTGTCATTGCCAAACGTCGTGGAATATTCACCGACCTGGTAATCTCCCGCGAGACGGGAGGAAAAATGATTTCCTCCGCAAAGATTATACAGCAGGTAGGTATTTAAGCTGATGCCCGCGTACACTCCGATGAGCTTTTCGTACACTGCCGGATCGTAGCCCGCCACCTCCAATGCCTCCCACGCGCACTCCAGAAAAATCCGATGCTGGGGATCCATGATCTCTGCTTCGCGAGGGCGAATGCCAAAAAACTCCGCATCGAACTCATCCGCGTTTTTAAGAATGCCACGCGCGCGAACAAACTTCTCGCCTCGTGCTTTCGCTTCTTCACTGGCAACGGAAAATTCAGTTTCCTGCTCGCTGAAATGTGTGATCGTGTCGGTTCCCGCAACAAGATTTTCCCAAAACTCTTCGATATCGGCGGCTCCGGGAAAACGCCCGGACATGCCAATGATGGCCACTGGTTCAAGGATGGGATCTTCTTCGCTCATGAACGGGGAGGCGTGCGTAAGCCGGCAAGCGCACGTCGCTGTTTTTTAGCACGATCCTGAATAGCGTCTTTTGCGCCACCTCGCGCAGTACCCGCCAGGTGACTCGCAAGCGTCCTGATCGTAGGATTTGCAAAAAGATCCGTAATCGGAACAGGCCGGTCTATAAGTTCCATTAAGCGTGCATGCACACGGGCAACTTGAATGGAGTCTCCTCCAAGATCAAAAAAATTATCATCTAATTCGATGGCTTCATGCTGCAAAACTTCCTTCCATAGCTTGTGAATGGAGCTTTCCAGTTCCGTATTGAGAACGATATTTTTCGCAACGGAAGCAGATTGTAGCGACGCCAGACTCAAGCGATCTACCTTTCCATTTGGCGTAAGCGGAAAAACTGTAAGTGCGACAAAGCGTTTTGGAACCATGTAGTCCGGCAATTTAGCGGCAAGAAATGCCTGAATTTTCGCCGAATCCACTGGCGCCGCAACATCAACAGAAACATGAAAAGCCACTAATTCCGGACTGCCACCGGATTCGATCATGATTACCGCGGCCTCACGGATGCCGGGGTGTGCGGAAAGCGCCGCTTCGATTTCAAGAAGTTCGATACGAAAGCCACGAAACTTTACCTGATGATCAACTCTTCCGAGAAATTCAAGTAGCCCGTCAGGAAGCAACTTTACACGATCACCCGTGTGGTAAACTTTTGGGCCATCGAAAAACTCTGGTAGTGGGTTTTCAACAAAGCGCTCTGCAGTTCGTTCGGGATCTCCAAGATAACCCGGACCTACTCCTGTACCGCCAATAATTAATTCCCCCACCTCACCCTGTGGCAATGTATGCAAGGACTCATCCATGACGGCAAGCTGCACATTAGAAATAGTTTTTCCAAGAGGAACAAAGGAATAGGCATCCAAATTATTCCGATTCATGCGATAAGAAGTGCATGTATCCGTACATTCCGTAGGGCCGTACGTATTGGCTATCTCTGCATTACAAAGCGAACTTTCCATCCATGTCCTCAATCGCGGAATTGAAATAGTCTCTCCGCCCAATACAGCGAGACGCAGTGACTGAATACGTGAAAATGCCTTTTCCGTACCCGACTCAATTAATGGATAGAATGTACTCGGCGTGCAATTCATGACAGTGATTTTATGCCGCTCGATCAGATCCGCGAGAAGAACAAGATCGAACTTTCCGGAGGGATAGCATACGATAGTCGCTCCAGCCGCAAGCGGTGCAAAAAAGTTTTTCTGAGTGAGGTCAAAACTCGGAGAGGAAAGCAGAAGAAATGCGTCATCTCCTGTAATGGTAAATTCACGACCATACCATTCGATAAGATTGGCAAATCCCCGTCGCTGCACCATTGCACCTTTCGGTTCCCCCGTAGAACCAGAAGTGAAAATAACATAGAGCAGATCTTCAGGCGTCGCGGTTTCTGGAAGATCATTTTCCGATTGGACATCAAAACTCTCGACATCCAGACACAGCAGAGAAGTGTTCGCCGGGATCGATAATCGAGAAATATATCGCTTTAGAGAAAGAACCACTTTGGGTTGCGCACGTCTTAGCATTAATGCAAGGCGCGCTTCTGGATAATTTGGATCAAGAGGAATATAAGCACCGCCCGCTTTGACTACTCCAAGCAGCGCAATCAGTAAATCTACGGACCGCTCTATTGCAACCCCCACCAATACTCCCGGCCCGACCCCCAATGCCTGCAAAGTATGAGCCAGCTGATTACTGCGCCGATGAAGCGCATCATAACTTAGCGAGACATCCTCATCCTGCACCGCGATTTTTTGCCCATTCGTTTTCGCCTTGTTTACAAAATCAGCCAACAAGGAATAGTCCCTGATCGGACGCACCTCTCCACGTATTTCTTTCGAATCGAAGGAGCTACTATCCGTTACGTTACGGCCTGCGAGCAGTGGCTCTTGGGGAGGCATATTTTTTATACTTCAACCTCTCTGGTTAAGATGCAAATCAATACTCTTGGACCGCACAAAATCGCAGGGCATTTCATGGTGTATTGACCTGCCGTGGGTTAAATTTCCGAATCTCCACATCGGGCCATGGGAAGAAATTCTTTTGCATCAGAGGAGGCGAGTTTCCACGAAGTGTTTGATCGAAAAATGCGAGCGTGCAGGAATTGATTTTTTCGAGGATATTCGTCGCTTTTTTTCTTTTCGCTTCATTAAATTTTCCGCGATATGCGTAGAGTGAAATATCGCAGTAGGTGGTATGGTGTGCGCCTTGAATCTGGATCAGCCATCCTCCATGAGTGTCAAGCCAGTCATTCATTTGTTTAAGACTTTGCCAATAGAACTCTGCGTTTCTTCGCATGGCCGGATCGGAAGAATGCAAATCCCTGTTTGACGGCGTGGGATCGGTATCCGTGACAAACAAAAAAGGTTGTTTGGCTCCCTGCTGTGCGGCGTTGCCAAACAAGGCACCATCGAAATTAACGCCCGCGCGCAACCTCGGCTCACGCGTCAGCGCCTCGGCAGAAACCGCGCCACCAAAAGAATAACCCATGACCCCCACCTCCTGAAGATTAAGTCTGCTTTTGAACATTCCCGAATCCAGTGTTCCGGCATTTAAACCTCTCAATGCGGAAAAAACCCGGAGAACATCGGAGGTCCGCGCCTCCAGCTCATGATGGGCCGCAATTTGAAATTGCCGTATTGACTCCTCCGTACCAAAATCCAAAGGCGGCAGTGTTGCAGAAGTTACGGGTAATTCCACTGCCACCACAATAAACCCCTCACTGGCTAATGATTCGAACAGCATCGTATTTTGAAAGGTCCCTCCCTCCCACGGCGGCGAATAGATAATCACCGGCCATTTTTTCATCACCTTTGAAATTCGCGCATTTGTATAAGCGTGCGTTCGCGCCATTCTAAAACTTGAAAAAAAACCAAATCCCCATGATTCGCCGGAACTCAAATAAGGCATGCGTTTACCTTCTGCATCCTTTGTAGCAGGGTACCAGATTTGCACCGTCAATGCCCGCATCAACTGCTTCTCCTGACCGACTCGATCCAACTCAAAGATGCGACTTCCGATAGGGTAGCTTCCCGGCGGTCTAGGGAGTTCAAATATCGGATACCACCATGCGAGAAATACTCCCATCGCCAGCAAACACAGAATGCACAGCGTTCCGAGTTTCATAAACGAAGGAGGCATGGAAGCATTTTGAGAAAACGCCCCGATCAGTCCAAGCAATCCGAGAAATGCAGTTACCAGATATACCGGTATCATCGAAGATCGAAGGCCACCTACAAGACTGTGGATTGCGACAAGAGCAGCTGGCAGAATTAATAAAAGAAGCGCCAGGGGTCTCAAAATTCTACTACCCAGCAATCCCACCCCCAGAATAGGCAGACAGCTAATAATAATGGCCGTTTCCAGAATATCCATTTTTCAATTCATGAAACTTTTCTGAATCTCCAAAAGTATTCGAGAATCACTTACTTTATTCGCTTCGCGTTTATATTCAGACACTCGTTGAACCACGATGTTATCTTACGAGGTTGAGGGATAAAGCCGAGAAAATAGAGAGGGCTTATTCCATACTGGTGATTTAAATAAAGGCAGCGCTCCTGATAAATTCCGTGTAAGCGTAAAATATGGCACAATTCGAAAAAGAGCAAACGGATGAAGGCGCATTTAAACGTCAGGCGGATGCTTTTCGAGATTGGGTTAGCGACGACGAGGCTGCCGCTCATCCTGTGGAGAACAGTCGCTATCATCTTTATGTGTCGCTTGCCTGTCCCTGGGCGCACAGGACGTTGATTGTGCGAAAACTGCTCGGGCTGGAAAATGCCATTGGCGCAACAATCGTGAATCCGATTCGTGATGGACGGGGATGGTGCTTTGAAGGGGGGGATTTTCAGGATCCGATAAATGGTTTTCATTTTTTACAGGAGGCTTATGTGGCGTCTCATTCGGATTTCGACGGGCGCGTCACCGTTCCTGTGTTGTGGGACATCAAAAAGCGCAAAATTGTCAATAATTCGGAGGATGATATCTGCCGGATGCTCAGTGGGGTCTTTAGACGCTTTGCATCGAGTCCCTATGATTTTTTCCCGGATCAAATCGCTACGGAACAAAAAGCACTCAGCGAATATATCTATGAAAATATCAATAATGGCGTCTACCGCGCAGGGTTTGCCACTTCACAGAAAGTTTACGCGAGTGCGGCGGAGCAGGTTTTTGCCGCGTTGGATAAAATGGATGAGCGTCTCGCAAAGCAGCGCTTTCTATTTGGCGCGCAGTTTGTGGAAAGTGACTGGCGGCTTTTTTGCACACTCATTCGATTTGACGCGGTTTATCACGGCCACTTTAAATGTAACGTGAGACGCATCCTGGATTATCCTAATCTGAGTGGTTACCTGCGCGATCTTTACCAATGGCCCGGCGTGCGCGATACCGTGAATTTCGACCACATCAAGAGCCACTATTACTATACACACGATGATATCAATCCGACGCGAATCATCCCGATTGGCCCGGATTTTTCTCATCTGATGACCCCGTCCTACAGAGAAAAACTGTAGTTTTGGCGTCAAAATCTGCCGTAGCTCTGCCTTGGCTTCTTACCAAAAACCAAAAATAGTGGCGTTTTTAAAACTTTGTAATACAAATGACAAAATATGCAAACGCACTTCGGCCCTCTGACCAATCCCGAGAAGTTGAGCCAGCGCATTTGTCATGTCCTTGAGGATGCGATTGTGAAGGGCACTTATGGAGTTGATAAGCGACTTCCTACGGAAGCAAAGCTTTGTGAAACTTTCGGGGTCAGCCGCACTTCGTTGCGCGAAGCCTTGCAGCATTTGAAGAGCCGGGGATTGATCGAATCCATTGCGGGTCGTGGAATGTTTGTGCGCGCGCTCACACAATCTTTTCTGGAGCGTGATCTCAGTTTGTTTTCAAAGCTGAATGACGGCGAAGATGTTTTTTTGGAGTTTCAGGATTTTCGACTTTTGATCGAACCCGAAAACGCGAGGCGTGCTGCCGCAAATAAAAATCCGCAGTGCATAGCAGCACTGAAAGATTCGCTTGCCCGCATGGACGTGTCTTTGAATGACCTGCCTGAATTTGTTGTCGCAGATATCGCGATGCATCTTCGCATTGCGCGCGAAGCGGAAAATCGTTTCATCGAAATCATTCTATCCGGGCTCAAGCCGATGGGGGAAGACTATGGACGTCACAGTTATGACTCCACTTCGTTGATGCGGAAAGCATACCGCGAACATGAGCAGATTTATCGCGCCATTTCACAGGGTGATGTAACTACCGCAGGAAACGCGATGCATGATCATTTGGTTTCCTCAATCGAGGACTATCGAAAACTTTTAAGTAAAAAGAAATCCGCGTCATCATTACCAAAAAAACGTCATGCTATTAAAAAATAAAGTTATTTTTCTTACAGGAGGATCGCTAGGCATCGGGCTTGAATGTGCGCGCGACTACGCCAGAGAAGGCGCGAAAGTCATTCTTTGCGATCGCGACGGAAAAAAGGCCATTGAAGCCGCAACAGAACTCGGCGAAGCGCATGCCGGTATAGCCTGTGATGTGTCCCTGGAGAATGATGTTAAAAAGGCCATTGATTTTATTCTTAATCGTTATGGCAAACTGGATGCCATTCACAATAACGCCGGCATCGCAAATCCCTCCAAGCCTCTGCACGAAACCACCGAAGAGGAATGGGACGCTCTCTATAGCATCAACGTCAAAAGTGTCTATTGGACGACGCGGTATGGCTTTGAAGCGCTGAAGGCATCGAAAGGATGCATCCTTAATACCTCAAGCCTCGTGGGCGTGATGGGACAGGAAATACACGCCGCGTATACCGGCACGAAAGGTGCGATGAATTCGCTGACAAAATCCATGGCGCTGGACTATGCCAAATACGGTATTCGCGTAAATGCGGTTTGTCCTGCCGGTGTCTGGTCTCCTCTTTTGCGTCAGTGGGTGAAAGACCAACCGAACCCCGCGGAAATGGAAAACTACCTGGCAGAAATTCATCCACTCGGTTACTGCCCCGAAGGCGATGTCATCGCCGATGCCTGCACTTACCTTATTTCCGATAAAGCGCGTTTTGTCACCGGGCATATTATGCACGTCAGCGGCGGAGCGGAACTTGGCTATCGACGCCCGTCACCCTAATTATGAGTACCACCATTCGAAAAATTCACGCCGTAGATCGCCGCTTCACGCTTAAGCCGGGTGCGGGCTCGGACGCCGTCCATACAAACCCGTCTTATTCCTACGCCGTTACGGAGTTAATTTCTGACGGAGATCTGAAAGGTACGGGCATTACCCTCCACATGGGGCTGGGTAATGAAATTATTTGCCGCGCTATCGAGTTGCTGGCGGAAGAGCTTGTGGGGCGCGAAATTGAAGAACTCATGGCATCATGGGGAGAAACGAGTCACCGTATTTCCAATCATCCTCAACTCCGCTGGCTCGGACCTCACAAAGGCGTCGTTGGCCTCGCGCTGTCTTCTATCAGCAATGCGTGTTTCGATCTTTGGGCGAAAGCGCGGAATGTTCCGCTTTGGAAACTCCTACTCGATCTTACACCGGAGCAATTTGTCGCGTTGCTCGACCTGAGCTATTTGGAAGATGTTCTTACAAAGGAAGAGGCCATCGCCATTCTTCGCAATCAACAGTCCACCCGTCATGAACGCGAGGGCATCCTCCTTCGTGGCTATCCAGGATACGACACTTCCGTCGGCTGGTTTAATTATACCGATGACATGATTCGCGAAAACGTGAAGAAAGCGACTGCCGAAGGCTTTACCGCGATGAAGCTTAAAGTGGGCTCGAAGGAAGCCGAGCGTGATTTGCGCCGTGCACGAATCATACGTGAAACTGCGGGAGAAAAAGCGATCATCATGGTGGATGCAAACCAGCAGTGGACACTTCCTCAGGCGCTACGGATCGGTCTGGAACTAATCAAAGTCGTGAATCCCTTCTGGATCGAGGAGCCGACGCATCCCGATGATATCATCGCGCATCAAACACTCGCCCGCGCGCTTTACCCCACTCAGATTGCACTTGGAGAACATGTTTCCAATCGTGTGCTCTTCAAAAATTTTCTCCAGGCAGGAGCGATGCAGGTCTGTCAGGTGGATGCCACACGCGTCGCCGGAGTCGACGAATTTTTAACGGTCTCGCTGATGGCGCGAAAATTCAATGTCCGCCTGGTGCCGCACATCGGCGACATGGGACAAATTCACCAACATCTGGTATTTGTAAATCATATCGCCATGGGACATGAAGCTTTGTTCCTGGAATATATCCCGCATCTGCGCGATTACTTTATCAATCCGGCCCGAGTCAGCGCAGGAGTTTATCACGCACCACAGGATGCCGGATTAAGTTGCGATCTGGTTTCGGAAGGCCGCTAAGATAATACGTTGTCGGTGCTGCGTGTATCGGTCGCGTCATCCATGGAATTCACCCTGCAATTCCTTAGATTTTAAGAGATCCCCCTGTTTCGCATTGTCACATGTCAAGATGTGACCCCATTCTTACATGACCGAAGTGTAAATGAATTACCTGCCTCCAGGAACGAATATGGACGATTGATCTCAAAGAGTCAGTCGTCCATAAAATCGCCACCAAATTTTACTTTACTGGCGAAGCCGATGCCGCAGGAGCAACCGCCTGGCTCGCCTTCTGGGCTTCCCGCAATTTTTCCCTGCGTGCTTTTCCTGCAGCTTTCATCTCTTCGATTTTTGCTTTTTGCGCAGGCGTAAAAATGTCATCCAGCTTTGATGCGGAATTTTTTAAAATCGCGCCTGCCTTATCTCTCCGCTCCTTTGGCATTAAGGCTTGATCATTAGCGACGGATTTCAATGCTGATTGACGCTCTTCAATGACAGACTGCACTAGCTTTACCTGGGCGTCGCTCAGATCGAGTTCCTTTTTCATTTTTTTCACTATCTTATCAGGGCTTCCCATTGGCATTCCTCGCATGCCGCTGACGTCTCGAGCAGGTGGTGCGGCCAGGGGTGGTGATGATGCAGGAGCCTGAGCTTGCAGTCCGGAAATGGATAGCAGAGTTACTCCCGATAAAGCGAGAGTCCAATAAGTAAGGGATTTTTTCATATTTGTTCGAGTGTTGAGCAGGATAAAACTCTCCACGTTCGGAATAGTTGCACCCAATCTATGCTTTTTTTAGTGGAAATGTGTCAGTGTCTTAAAGTGGGTTTGCCGTTTTATCTTTGATATTATTCCACCACACCATTTCAGTGCAGGGAGTCGAGGTCACTTTACCCGCCGAGTATTTGAATACAATGGGACGTATGGAATACTTGGAGCAGAGTGCTGAAGCTTCGACTTCGAAACTCACCTCCTGATGACCATAAGGCTCGATCTCCGCCACCTTCTGTTCACTGACGTTGACCGGTAAAGCTGAGCCATAGGAGTTTTAGTATTCAAGGGGATGGAGTTCTCGGAGAAAAAGACGAACGTCATGAAAAAACGATATGGAGAAGAGCAGATAAGCTCCTCTCCCGGACTAACTCTTCAACCGGCTTGATTTCAGGGAGTCACGTCAGGGCATTAACTCGGTTGACCTCATTTACATTTTTTGACAAACCCATGATCAAAGTCGGATTAGACCTGCCATTCTTTTTTTGACGTTTAGTTTTTATTCGTTAATTTTGTTTTATGAAATTCCCCTTTACTCTGCTTGTATTTCTGCTGGCATTTGCCTTCAATGCGCACGCGGAACTGAAGCTACCCGCATTTTTTTCGGATCACATGGTTTTGCAGGCCGGGGTGAAAACGCCGATCTGGGGCACGGCGGGGCCGAATGAAAAAGTCACCATCACGATTGATGGCGGATCGGTTTCCGCAACTGCCGATGCAAAGGGCCAGTGGCGCGTGGAATTGCCACCGCAGGCGGACGGCCATAATACCGATGTTACGATTGCTGCGCCGGACACGCAAAAAATCATCCGCGATGTACTGTGGGGCGAAGTCTGGTTTTGTTCAGGTCAATCGAATATGGTGTACTTTCTGGAGCTGACGGATAATTCGGACGCAGCCATAGCCGCCGCGCAGGATCCAAAGCTGCGCATGTTTATTGTCAAGGCGCAGAGCAACCACGAACCGCAGGGCGACCTCTTGGGCGAATGGAAACTGACGACGCCTGCAAACGCCGCGCGCTTTTCCGCCGTCGCCTACTATTTCGGCAAAAAACTGCGGGAAACAACGGGGTATCCCATCGGCATGATTGTCGCCGCGTCTAATGGCAGCGCGATTGCGAGCTGGATCGAGCCGAAAATTCTGGCCGCCGACCCTGTCACGAATGAGGAATTGATTGCGTGGGGCAAATATACGCAAACGCTGCCTGCTCAGGATGCGAAATATAAAACCGACCTACAGACATGGGAAGCCGCCGCGAAAACCGCAAAGGCCGCCGGCCAACCCGCTCCGCCACATCCAAAACCTCCAAGAAGCGTGGATTTCGAATCCGGCTCCGGTAATATTTTTAATGCCATGGTGCACCCTTTTCTCGGATATGCCATCCGCGGATTTCTCTGGTATCAGGGCGAATCCGACGCCACTGGCAATGGCATCTCCCCCGTGGAGGGCGAACGCTCTGTAATCCTTGGCTGGTCGGCGCGCAGTGAGGAATATTATGCAAAAGCATTTTCCGCTCTGATTACCAGTTGGCGGCACGACTGGGGCAATGACCAGCTTCCATTTTACTTTGTGCAGCTCCCGAATTACGCAGATGAGGAATGCGAACACTGGCCGGAGATGCGCGAAATTCAACGAAAGACACTCACTGTTCCAAAAACAGGAATGGCGATCACCATTGATGTCGGTGATGCTAATAACCTGCATCCCAAAAATAAACACCCGATCGGCGAGCGGCTCGCACGCATTGCGCTCGTGAATGATTACGGACAAAAAATCGAATCTACTGGTCCGATGATCCGCACTGCGAAATTCGAATTTGGAAAAACGCATCTGACATTCGACCACGCAAGGAGTCTCAAAACGACGGACAAACAACCTCCCCGCACCTTTGAAGTCGCCGATACCAACGGAGTCTTTAAACCCGCGACGGCAACAATCGAGGGCAACGACATCGCGCTGGTATGCGCCGAAGTTCCCTCGCCAAAAGTCGTGCGCTACGCATGGGAGCCGAGCCCTTCCGTCAATCTGGTAAATGGCGATGGATTGCCTGCGGCTCCGTTTAAATTAGATGTGCGGTAGGGAGGGTTATCCCCACCAATTCTGAAATGGCCTTTTTAGGAGAAAAGCTCGTTGCGAGATAAGTGGCTTCGTGCATCTATATAGCTGTATTTTCGTTATAATAAATTTTTCTCTGTGCTTTGCGTGACTACCGTGACATACGGCTAGGGAATGATGAATACATACACATTGGAACGTATGGTGAAGGTGAACAACATTGATGACCTGATTGCTATCGTCAGCGTTATTCGTCCCGGTGCTGCAAACAACATGCGTAAAGAGTCATTTGCTGTGCGATAGCAGGGACTGGAAGAGTTCGAATATGCTCACCTCTCCGTTGGAGCCAGAACCGCTTTACTGGTATCAGGTTACCGCTCTCCTGTTTTTCATGACAGGAGAGCGGCGCCTTTATTAATATTAGTTTTTTGAAACAGCGCCTACGGGCTTTGCAGCCCTATCCGGCGTAGGGTCACTCCACCAGACGATTTTTCTACTTACGTAAGCTTACCTGACTTTTCGTTTCAATTTTTGCATTGTTCCACCACACCATTTCGGTGCAGGGCGTGGAAGTTACCTTACCAGCCGCGTATTTGAAGACGATTGGCCGCAGCGAATACTTCGTGCAGAGCGCTGGAGGTGCCACCTCGAAGTTCACTTCCTGATGACCGTAAGGCTCGATTGCTCCTACTTTCTGTTCACCTGCCACGCAGAACCATCCTGGAGCGGTAAAGAGTTTCACCTCTCCGGCTGGCAGTTTCTGTGCCGAGGGATTCCATACCGTTGCCTTAACCTTCAGTCTTGTGCCGGGCGTGACATCAAGCAGTCCCGCAATTCCCCGTGCTGCTCCGCTAATATCCAGGGAGACAAGTGGATCGCTGTCGGTCAAGGCAAGAAGAGATGCCGCCGTATCGAATCCCGGCATGGTTACCTTCAATTTTCCGTCCTTAAGTTCGAAAGGAATCTGCTGCATTTCCCGTGAGCCCGCAGTGAGAGTCAATACCATTTTTGGCGCAGCCACCGGCCAGCGCAATGTTAATGGAAACGCCGGCACTGGCGTTTCGTTAAGGCTCGTCACGCCGACAAATATATTTTTCTTTGCATCCACCAATGGTGTCTCAATGCGCATTCTCCATCCGAGACGCTCGAGCAAGCCGACTTCGGAAAACGGCTTCACACCGCTATAGTTCAAAAACGCTTGGAGGAGATGTGGTAATCCCGGACCTTCACGGGCGGTGTCCCACTCAAAAGCGACGGGGCCCGACTCGTAGAGTGTGCCGAGCATGATGGCTGTGTAAAACGTATGACCCTTGCCGTAATCATTGGCCACAATACCGGGATATCCCTTGCGGCCCATGCTCATGCCGATGACTTCCGCAGTGGGAGAGATGACCTCCGCTTTCTTGAGCTCGAAGCCGGAGAGATGCCAGTTGCCAACGGCCTTGGCAATGGGATGTTTCGAATCCCATTGATCCCACATTTCCTCGACGCTCTTGAAGAGCTCATCCGCACTGAGCGTACGCAATACTTCCGGATCGATGCCACCGCCCACGGGCGTCGTCGTCATCTCCAGCGCATTTTTTGCAGCGGCTTTATTCAACGGATTGGCAATTACCGCGGGGCGAATGCCGAAGGCATCCATCAGGGTTGTCTGCGTGCGGTCATATTCATCGAATCCACCCGGCCACTGGTCGCCGGCCATGCACCCACCATCCTTGACCCATTGGGCCAGTTTTTTCGCCGCATCTCCCGGCACATGGTTGGCACCCAGCAGGAAGACCGCACCGACATCCTTGAGATCACCCGCAACAATTTGTTTGGGTGTGATCCAGCGCACCGTATAGCCCAGTCCACGCAGTAACGCATAAATTCGGTAGGGGCTGTCTATCGATCCACTGAAAATTCCCAGCGTAGTTTGCGGCAACGAAAGATCCAAACGGCTGTAATAAATGGCCACCGGCTTTACAAAAGTCTCAGGCTTTGCAGGTCCGAGGATACGTTCCAGCCGATGGACTTCCTGATTGGAATCCGCAATCGGCCCCAGTTTATCACGCGGTGTGTCATTATCGTTGAGCAATGCCCACATGTAATACATCCAGAGATTTGGCGTTCCCTGGAAAACCCACGTCGCCACGCCCTTGACGCCCTTGCCAATCATCCCCCAGTAAGCTTGCGACATGTTGCGCGGATCCTGGCTGTGCACGTTGAACTCGTTATTGACTAGACGCTTATCCTTCGTAAGGCTCAACAGGAAATCTATGTCGCATCCTGCAAAGCTGTCTGCGGTGCTGTAGGCATCCACGCCGAATTCCGGCTCGTGGGCAAACCCGACATTGATGACATCCTCAAAATCCATTGGGCCACCTGCCGTGAAGGTCGGGGCATTGATTTCCAGACAGCTTGACTGGCTGGTGGAATGGCGGTGTCTGGTATCGTGATCGCGGACGATTTTTGCTTTTTCAGCGATAAAGTTTGCAAGTTCCAATCCGGAAAATTCCCGGAAAGCAAACCAGAGGGCCTTATTGTCCGTTTCTTTTGGCTTCTGAGGCAGCGGGATATCGTCAAAACTCTTATACTGCGATCCCCAAAGGCCGTTCAGTTTATCAATGCTGCCAAACCGCTGGTTTAACCAGCTATGGAAGGCCGCTTTCGCGGCATCACTATAGTCAAAATAGCCACTTCCCTCATCACTGACGCCGAAGGTTTTGGCCTCGATATCATCCTTGTAACAGGCAAGATTTTTCTTCATGCCCTCGATAAACGCTTTTCGAAAAGGCGCATAGGAATAGCTGAAATGCTTACCTACTTTCCCCTCGGAATTGACGAATCGCCCGGTCGGCGCCGGAATTTTAAGACCGAGATCCCGATCCACATAAGCTTCTTCAGCGACGGTTTTAAAGCCGATTCCGTACTTGGTCGATGCGTTTGGCCATCCATGATCAAAATTACCTCCCATTTCTACTGCCCAGGCATAGTCGCGATAGGTCGGCCCCTGATTAATGAAGGCAAAACTAAATTGTTTATCGGGATCAGATTCGCCCGCGAAAAAAGAAGAGTGTGCGGTAATGACAGGAGCAGGCTGCATTCCTGCAGGAGGAGTTGGCGTCTGCATTGCTCCTGCGTCGCTTCCTATTTTTGCCACATCCGTCTTGAGAGGATCAAAGCCTTTTTCATCGGTGATAACCACACAATCGATTCCGATCTTGCCATCGCACAAACCCAGGGTTGGCCCGAAGGAAAGGGTGCCATCCATAGGGCGTTCAAAAGTGATGTCGAAAGAGGTCCAGACGAAGCCCGGCTTTGCATCTTTTGCGGCGGGAGATTCAGCCGGCTCCGGCTTGGCGGTAGCGACATTTGGTTTGAAATCGATATTATGAAAATCCACGGCCTGGCCGATATTGTCGCGGAACAATACATAGAAACTCGTGTGTTTGCCGGGGGTATGGTAATGCCTCACCCACACCCGGTAGGTTCCCGCTTTGGGTATTACCACCGGTATCGGATTGCTTTCTCCTTCGTCCAAGCCACTTAAAATAACGCCTGACGTGGCATCCGCTACTTTTTCGACGCTCCAACCTGGTCGCTTAGTGCCTCCGGGTGGCACTCTTTCAATGTTTCCGGGTCCGGCTTTCGCGGCATCCACCTTCCAGGCGGCGGCGGACAGCGGGTCCGTGCCCAACCCGAAAAGACAGATCAGGATGATGAAAATTTTCATGGCGGTGCTTGTAGGCGTGTTTTTCATAAATGGTATCTTCTTCGTGAGGATGTGTTTAAAGGACGCTTCGTTAAATTGGGGATTCGCAATCAGTATAGCTGAAAATATAGGAATTCTTCCGGTATATCGAGCAACCTGCTTAAGCGAATTTAAGAATTTGTTATTTCCGTCCAACTCGGGAAAGGCGTTGATAGATCATCATCATTTTTTTATTACGGTAGGCGATTTCCTCCTCCAGCTGCTGAGGGTAGAGGGAATCTTTGTTGAGCTGGACGAAGCGCCGATCCTGTTTTTTGCTCTCCTTGATAAGCGTAGTGAGTTTTTTAACCGCAGCAGGAACTTGAGCAGGCGTAAAATCTTTGGAATTTATCGTCGCCTCGGTGCGTCGCCATTTCGTGCTCAGTTCGCGTAAATCTGCCATTAGGATGAAATGGCTTAGCTCCTTCACATTCCGTATTGGCTTGAGCGCATGCAGGATGCGACTTGTTTTAACCGCTGCTTCAAATGCGATTTCGCGGTCTTTCTTCGGCGTTTTGGGTTGGAGGAGTGTTTCATTTAGCCAAAGCGCTTTTTGAAAGAGCAGGGCCTGGCGACTATTTAATCCGAAGCGTTCCTGAGCGTACCGCACGACAAATGCTTTCGTATTCAGTGGGGTTTTGCTTTTTACCGCTTCGATGTGGGCCGCTAGCAGCATGCGGTATCCGGAAAGAGGATAGACTCTGCGGATGGGGAGCATATCCAGCACGTCGCCATAGATTTCCCATTCATAACCGTATTCACCCGAGGTGGACCATGAGGTCAGGACAATGCCTTTGAATCCGGATTCCTTTGTAAAGGGAACGTAGACCCGGAAGTTTTCGAAATGCTTTTCCCAAG
>JBDTJR010000036.1:0-3447 GCA_039935735.1 Chthoniobacterales bacterium
GGGGGTTCGAAAATGTCCCCGCCTTCTCCGAGGCTCGCGGGGATCAGGATTTCCACGCGCGTTCCCTTCCCGATTTCGCTAATAAGATCGATGGTGCCACCCATGAGCTGCACCAGTTTCTGGCAAATCACGAGCCCCAGCCCCGTGCCGCCATACCGCCGATGAATCGAGGAATCCGCCTGCTGGAAGGCTTCAAATAAATGCTTCCGCTGCTCCGGACTCATTCCGATTCCGGTATCCTCAACGGCGAGATACATCAAAGTATCGCCAGATTCGCTGGCTGACGAGCGCCACCCCGCGAAAATCTGAATGCTGCCAGTGCTGGTAAACTTAACGGCGTTATTGATGAGATTAAAAAGAATCTGCCGGATGCGCGAAGGATCGCCCTTCCAGATGATCGGCGTACCTTCCTCCATGCGGGCTTCCACGACCAGCGGCTTTGCCCGCGCCGCGATTTTTCCATGATCCACGGCGTCCTGCACCAGTTCGAGCAGATGGAACGGCACCACTTCGAGTTCCATTTTGTGCGCCTCGATCTTGGAGTAATCCAGAATGTCATTAATGACATCCATGAGATGTTCCGCCGACTTCTGGATCATTTCCACAAGATCGCGGGCTTCTTTATCCAGAGGAGCTTCCAGCAGCATATTTGCCGGAGCGATGATGCTGTTCATCGGTGTGCGAATTTCGTGGCTCATCTGCGCGAGGAAAGCGGACTTCGCCCGGCTTCCCGCTTCCGCAGCTTCTTTCGCGCGGAGGAGTTCCGCCTCGAAAGTTTTCCGGTCGGTAATTTCCTGGACCTGCACTACCCCGTATTTGACGTCCCCTCTTTCGTCATGCACCGCAGTGACGATGACATGCGTCCAGACCAGATGCCCGTCCTTGTGGACATAGCGTTTTTCCAGCGTAAATGTATCGACTTCTCCATCCATCAGGCGCTTCACCTGCGCAAGGCAGGGATCAAGATCTTCAGAAAAGGTAATTTGCTGAAAACGGACGCTCAATAGCTCATCCACGTCATATCCCACAATGCCGCAAAACGCGCGATTGACCTGGAGAAATTGTCCCTTGGGAGAAATAAGCGCCATTCCGATTCCCGAATTTTCAAAGGCGCTGCGGAAACGCTCCTCGCTTTCCTCCAGAATATTACCGAGATCCCCTGCGGAATCCAATTCCTTGAACGAACAAATACTGAGTATCTTCCCCGCCGGATCGCGCATGCGCCGACAATCGACAAGAAAATGACCGCTCTGCTTGTCCTTAAACTCGACATGACACGGGAGATGCAGCGTTTGCGGCTGTGCCCAAAATCCCACATTATTGGGGTTTTCCTCCAAATCTTCTCCGGTAAAATGAATAAATTTCGAAACTGACCGACCGATAACCTGCGTATCCTGCCAATGGCTTTTTTCCAAAAAAGTCTGGTTCACATTCTGAACCTTGCCGCGCTCATCGACGCTGAGCATCATCACCGGAACCGCATCAAACAACTCTTGAAACCACCTCTGACTGTAGGCGCGGATGACGTCTTCTTCCGCATCGTGCGTGACATCATAAAAAATGACCGCGAATTTCCCAGGCTCCGGGCTGTACGCATAAACCCGAAAATGTTTGCTCAGGTTCCGGTTGAATTCATCAAACTCAAACGCGCAGCCCGTGATCACCGCGTGGCTGTAAAAAGCCTTCCACCTTTTCTCGATCCGCGGCAAAATTTCGCGCACGGTTTTTCCCATGATGTCGTCCGAGGAAAGATCTGTGATTTTTTCAAAGGCCGCATTGACCATTAAAAAGCGATAGTCGTATGGTCGCTTCTCGCCGTTAAAAAGAACTTCGTGTAAAGCAAAGCCGTGCGGAAACGTATGAAGCAAAGCTTGATGATCGGTCAGCCCAAAATCGTCCTGCTTTAATTTGGCAATCATAACGCACCCCGTCGCCCTCAAATCGAAGTTTTCTGGGGTATCCGGTTACCTTAGAATTGAAGCTTAAGGCATGCAAGTGATTCGACGCTATAATGCCTAAAGAACGACATTATTTAGCAAGAAAAGTTATTCGCAATTTCTTACCGAAAACCCTAAGTGTCTATCCATAAGAAACTTAGGGCGTCGTCTCCGAATTTTCCTGCAAACAGACCGTCAATTTCACACTTCGCGGCGCTTACCTTCGGCCACTAATTGTGCGCGAATGCAAAGTTCCGCCGCCTTGAATGCATGTTCCTGCGTCATCGCTTTTTCGGTGCGATTCAGGCTATCGAGAATCAAATTCCCGAAAAACGGATAGCCGACTTTTCCGTGGACGTTGATATGTTTTTCACCCTCGTCGGTCACGATATACACATGATCGCTGTCGTTGTCGGCAGCCACGTTTACATATTTGCGAATCTCGATGTATCCCTTCGTGCCGAGAATGAACGCCCGTCCATCGCCCCACGTGCGCAAGCCATTTGGCGTGAACCAGTCGATACGGAAGTAATTCGACGCGCCCGTGTCGCCGATCAGCGAGGCTTCGCCAAAATCCTCGAACTCGGGATATTCCGGATGCCCGAAATTGGCCACGCGCGCACTCTGGACCTTCGCGTCCTTCGAGCCGGTGTAATAAAGAAACTGCTCGATCTGGTGGCTTCCGATATCCGTGAGGATGCCGCCGTATTTCGCCTTTTCAAAAAACCATGCCGGCCGTGTCGACGCGCTCAAGCGATGCGGCCCCATGCCGAGCACCTGGATCACGCGTCCGATCACCCCCTGCTCGATCAGTTGTCCGGCGTAGACCGCCCCTTCCACATGCAACCGTTCGCTGTAGTAGACCATGTATTTTTTACCGGTTTCCGCAGCGACCTTGCGCGCCGCTTCCAGTTGCTCCAGCGAGATGAATGGCGTCTTGTCCGTAAAATAATCTTTTCCCGCCTGCATGATGCGGATGCCCAGCGGCCCGCGCTCGGAGGGCACGGCGGCGGCGGTCACAAGATGGATCTCGGGATCATCCAGGATTTCCTCCAGGCTCTGCGCCACTTTCACGCCGTGATAGGTCTTTAAAAAAGTCTCCACCTTCGCGGGATCGGGATCGTAGACCCATTTGATCTCCGCTCCGGCTTCTGTCAGCGCATTGCATTGCCCGTAGATATGCCCGTGATCCAGCGCCACCGCGGCGATGCGAAACTCGCCCTTCTTGCAAACGGGGTTCGGTTTGCCTTGCGGCGCGTAACTCATTCCATCGGACTTTTGCATGGCAAACAATTGCCACTTCCGCAAAGTGATGTCATCTTTTTTGTGTGCCTGTTACCCGCACATTAAGCTTTTTCGCCGCATTTTTTATTCTCATGACAACTCAGGCCCAAACTTTGAACCACCTTGCGCACGAAAAATCCCCCTATCTGCTCCAGCATAAGACGAATCCCGTGGATTGGTACCCATGGGGCGCGGAAGCCTTTGAAAAAGCCCGGAAGGAAAACAA
>JBDTJR010000037.1:0-8471 GCA_039935735.1 Chthoniobacterales bacterium
CTCCTTGCGCTGCTTTGCGAAGCGTTCGATGAAGAAACAGTTACCGATGAAAAAGGTAAATCCGAGACGCGTATCGTCCTGCGTTTTCATCCGCGCATGGCCCCTGTCAAATGTGGCATTTTCCCGCTTTTGAAAAACAAACCGGAGCTTGTTGCGAAAGCGAAAGCCCTCGTCGCCGACCTCCGTCCGCACATGAATGTCTTTTATGATGAAACTGGTGCCATTGGCCGCCGCTATCGCCGTCAGGATGAAATCGGAACGCCCTTTGGTATCACGGTCGATTTCGACACCATCGGCGAAAGTGGCCCCGAGCTTGCGGATACCGTCACCCTGCGTCACCGCGACAGCATGCAACAGGAGAGAGTGCCGATTGCGGGATTAAAGGCCCGACTTCTTGAGGCGATCCTCTAATTTGGCTGCTATTTACTAATTGGAAAAATTACAAATTTGTCACATTAATAAGTGAGTTCTACTTGTGGTTTGCTGTAGGATGAACCATTAGATTTAAGAGAAAATGTCGGAAAACGAGACACGTCATACCCTGGGACCTTTTGAAAATGCACTCAATGCGTTGAGGAGCAACGTCTTCATGATGTCCAGTCTCGCCGAGCGCGGTATGAATAATGCCCTGCGCGGACTGTTTGAACGCGATGATGATCTTTGCAATATCGCCATCGCGGATGACGAAGAGATCGATCTTCTCGAAATGCAGATTGATCGCGAAGGCGTCGATATCATGCTCCGCTTTCAACCCGTCGCCGAAGATCTTCGTCAGGTCGTTTCCTCGATGAAAATCAGTGTGAATCTGGAGCGCATCGCCGACCAGTCCGTCGCTATTGCCCGTCGCGCTCGTAAGCTGAATCAACAGCCCGCGATTGCAGAAGTGCACTATCTCGACGCCATGTTTGCCAAGGCAAACTCCATGTATGCCGACGCCATGAAAGCTTTCGCGGATCGCGATGTCGAACTCGCCAAGACGATCAAGGCCCGTGACAAGGAACTCGATCAGCTGAACCACGATATCACGGATCGCTATACGGATTGCATGCAGCAACACCCGGCAGCGGTTCGCGAATACATGAATTTGATCTTTATCGCCCGTTCCATCGAGCGGGTAGGCGACCACGCCACGAATATTGCCGAAGACGCCTTTTACGCCATCACGGCGGAGGATATCCGGCATAATCAGGAACCGGTAAACTAGTGTTCAGTTTTCAGCCATTCATACTGAAAACTGCCACCTGAACACTGAAAACTAATTCTCCTCCCGCATGGGTCATTGACCCGTCGCTTTTCCTCGGTATAGTCCTCGATTGCGATGAATGGTAAGGGACAGCGTGTGCTCGTGGGAATGAGCGGAGGGGTAGACTCCAGTGTTACGGCCTGGCTTTTAAAGAAGCAGGGCTGGGACGTCATTGGTATTACCATGAAGGTCTGGCCCCAGGATTGTGTCTCCCGCGCGGAAGATAAATGCTGCGGCCCTCAGGCAATTGCCGATGCTCGCGGCGTAGCGCATTCTTTAGGTGTCCCGCATTATGTCGTCGATGAAGCCGACCAGTTCGAGCGCATGGTAATCGATTATTTTTCCAGCGAATACCAGGCAGGCCGCACGCCAAATCCCTGCGTGATGTGTAATGAAAAACTGAAGTTCGGCAATCTGTGGACAAAGGCGCAGGATCTCGGCGCAACTTATATCGCCACCGGGCACTACGCCATTATTGACCACGAAGAAAATCATTCCGTGCTGCGCAAAGGCGTTGATCCTAAAAAAGATCAGTCCTATTTCCTTTTCTCACTTCGTCAGGAACAACTTCAGCGCGCACTCACGCCACTTGGTGGAATGACGAAAGATGAAATCCGCGCCATCGCACGCGAGCTCGGTCTGAAAGTCGCCGATAAAGTGGACAGCCAGGAAATCTGCTTCGTTCCCGGCAACGACTACAAAGCCTTCCTCCAGTCTCATTTGGGAGAAAAAGAATTTCATCGCGGAAAATTTTACGACACCGCCGGAAATGTGATCGGCGATCACGGTGGCATTGAGCTTTTCACCATTGGTCAGCGCAAAGGACTTCCCGGAGGTTCTCCAAAGCCTCGCTATGTCGTGGATATTGATCCCGAAACTTCCAGCGTCATCCTTGGCGATGAAGAGGATCTTATTTGCGATGAGTTCGAAGTGGATCGCGTTTCATGGTCACCCACCATTACGAAGGATGAGAATGAGATCTCCGTGAAGATCCGTTATTCCCATCCTGGTATCGGAGCCACAGTAACGAAGCTCCCCGGTGATCGCGCCCATGTTCGCATGCACGAGCCGCAACGTGCCGTCACGCCCGGTCAGGCCGCAGTTTTTTATGATGGCGATCAGGTCGCGGGTGGTGGTTGGATTTGTCGAAAAACCGCACTCGCTCCTGCCTGATATGCAGCTCATTTTTACGACCTTCCCGAATGAAGAGGACGCCAAGCGCATTGTCCGTATCCTCGTAGACGAAAAACTCATTGCCTGCGGAAATATCTACCCGCAGTCCACGTCCATATATCGCTGGAAGAATGCGGTGACCATGGAAAGCGAATGGGCAGCGATTCTCAAGACCACGGAAGAGCGTCTCGAAGAATTATCCACTCGTCTCAAGGAGCTGCACTCTTTCGAAGTTCCTGAAATGATCGCCGTTCCAGTGTCCGGAGCCTCTACCGAATACGCGGAATGGGTTGCCGAGTCTTGCAAGCGATAGCCGTCTGCGCTTCCATTAGAGGCATGACCTTTTTCGAACGCATCCTGGCCGACGTCCGTACGGAGATTACGGACGCGAAGGCATTGCGCTCGGAAAAAGACCTGCGTGCTAAAATCGCCGCCGCGCCGCCCGTACGGGATTTCGCCGCCGCATTGTCGGGTGGATTCGGACTCATCGCCGAAATTAAAAAATGCTCTCCGAGCATGGGGTTCATGCGCCCTGAAAATGTTCAGGATGCCGCCGCCGCCTACGAAGCCTCGTCTCTGGTTCGTGCGATTTCTGTGCTCACGAACAGAACGCACTTCGGCATGCGAGTTGAAGATCTCGAAAGAATTCGCGCTGCCGTTTCCAAACCCGTGCTGCGAAAAGATTTTATCCTCGAGGAATATCAAATCCTCGAAGCCCGCGCTTTTGGTGCTGATGCCATTCTGCTCATGGCGAATGTTCTTAATGCCGATCAATTGAAAATGTTTTATTCCTGCGCCTGCGATCTCGGCATGGAAGTGCTTTTTGAAGTTCACACGGCAGAAGAGATTGAAATGCTGCCGACTGGAGTGCGCGTTTGCGGAATTAACAGCCGCAAATTCAAATCTGATACCGGATTTTTAAAAGAAGGTGAAACCGCAACGAAAGATTTCACGCTCGATATGTCCGTCTTCGATCTCGCGAAATTATTGCCAAAAAATTCCGTCCGCGTTGCGGAAAGCGGGCTTACGCCAAAAAATATCCGCGAGTTTGCGAATGGATTCGATGCCGCACTCGTCGGCACTTCTCTTTTACGCGATGAAGAAGGCATTCACGCCTGCCTGAAAGGATTCGAAACCGCATTTGCGGCAGCTTAACCAAAACTTGCCATGAAATTGACCCATAAGCTCAAAAAGTTTGCTCGCGTCGAAACCTTCAAGCGTGCGCTTTTTTCTTCTTTTCGTCCGCTCCCGACAAAACGATTTTTAGAGCAAATTGATCCCGTCGAACTTGCGCGTATTCAGAAAGCCTACGACCAGCCGGGTGAGGCGAGCAACTGGCGCAAATACACCGATGTAAATGTCTTCCTTAAGATGAATATTCATCGCGTGCAGGAACTTGCTTTGGATAAGTCCGAGCCTTTGCATATTCTCGATATCGGTTCCGGTGCAGGCTACTTTCTATTCGTTTGCCGCGTGCTTGGGCATACCGGCTACGGTCTCGATCTGCGCGAACCGGAACTTTACGAAGAGATGTTCCGCCTCTTTGGGCTAAAGCGTGGCGTTCACCGTGTTGAAAACTTCCAACCACTCCCGGAAATGGATGCGAAGTACGATCTCATCACCGCGTTTTCGATTGTTTTCAACAACCACAGCAAAGCCACTCCGTGGGGAACTGAAGAGTGGGATTATTTTCTTAAGAATGCGGACAGCCATCTGAAACCCGGCGGCCGTATTTTTCTCAATCTGAATCCCATGAAACCGGGTGGGCCTTACTGCTCCGACGAAGTGCGCGATTTTTTCCTGAGCAAAGGCGCGAAATTCGATCGCGATTGCAACTTTCTTTTTCCGCCGAAAAGCTGAGCCTTATTTCACGCTCTGCGCGTCGAGCGAAACGAGAATCTCCGTATAGGATTCGACATCTTTCCGGTAAAAATCTTCCAGTAGCTCTTTTACCTCGGGAGTCATATCCAACTCTTCCGTCGGATTGACGCGCGTGGTGAGGTGTCGATTGAGATAGAGCGCATCTGTAGTCACTCCAAGAAAAGTTTCGATCTCATTAAGCAATTTTTTTGGCTCCTGCGAGATTCGATCATAGCGACCGAGATAAAGATTCCCCGGTGCGAGATGACGTTTCCATCGATCGATCATCGTGGGATAATCCGCGCGCTGGCGTTGTCCTTCGCTGCTTAAAAACTTGCGAAGTTCATCCATGCAGATCGGCGTTCCGGCAGGCTTGCCGCGCACCAGCGATTTTTTAGTATGCGACCACGCACGTTCCACGGGATTTCGCAGCATGAGGATTCCTTTTACATCCGGCCGGATCTGCACAATCTCGGAAACAATTTCTTCCGGAATCGTCGCATACGATGCCGTCGCTTCACCGATGACTTTCGGATTATAAAGGCAAAACGATTTTCGCAGACACACATACTGCTTTTGCAGACGCTCAACGAAAGTCTCCTTAAAGGATGCGAGGTAATCCTCCAGATATGGATACCGAAAATGCGAGTGATCCTCCTGCCCGAGTGTATTAAAATAATACGTCTCTTTCAGCCGGTTCATCAAAACTTCCGGATGCATCGAAAGATTAAAATAAAGCCAGGTCGTTCCCGTTCGCTGCGGCCCGAGAATCAGAAAATCCGGGAAATAACGCAAATCGGGCGAAGCACTGCGCGTCTTGATATGGCGCAACGGCGAAGAGGCTTTAACGGTGTCGGGAGTAGTCAAATAATTGCAGTGGTATATTCCGTCTGAACGACAGAGATACCTTAATTGGAGGGTTTTGCGGCGTCAAAACCCATCTTTCTGGTAATTTAAGAGCGGATTTGCTTTAAAGAGTGCTTGGAAGAACCCATGGCCGAAAAGGATTTCTATACTGATACGCTCGAAGCGCCGGATACGCCTTTCGATATCTCGTTGCGTCCTCCGTTATTCGAGGAATTCATGGGACAGGAGCGCGTCAGCGAGCGCCTGCAATTGCTCGTGGAAGCCGCGAAGAGTCGTGACGACGTCTTAAACCACATCCTTCTCAGCGGCCCTCCCGGACTTGGCAAAACCACGCTCGCCTACATTCTTGGCAATGCCATGGGCGTTGAGGTCAAAAGCACCAGCGGCCCGATGATCGAAAAAGCCGGTGACCTCGCCGGTCTTCTCACGAACATGACCCGAGGCAGCATCCTTTTCATCGATGAAATCCACCGCCTCCAGCCCGCGATTGAGGAATACCTCTATCCCGCCATGGAGGATTTCAAGTTGGACATCGTCATCGACCAGGGCCCGAGCGCGCGAAGTGTCCGGTTAAATCTCGCAAAGTTCACCCTCGTCGGCGCGACAACCCGCTCCGGCATGGTGAGCGCGCCGCTTCGTTCCCGCTTCGGCATGAATTGCCGACTGGATTATTACGACACGAAGGATCTTAAAGATGTCGTCGTACGCAGCGCAGGATTGATCGACATAAAAATCGACTCCGAAGGCGCGGCCGAAATCGCCCGCCGTGCGCGTGGCACGCCACGTATCGCGAATAATCTTCTACGCTGGGTGCGCGACTTTGCACAAGTCCGCGCGCAGGGCCATATCACCGCCACCGTTGCCGCCGATGCGTTGGCCATGCTCGATATCGATGCCGAAGGCTTCGACGAAATGGACAAACGCATCATCGAAGCGATCATCCATAAATTCGACGGTGGTCCCGTTGGCGTAAATTCTCTGGCCGTCGCAATCGGTGAGGAATCCGGCACTCTCGAAGAAGTTCACGAACCTTACCTCATCATGCAGGGTTATCTTAAACGCACCGCACAGGGTCGTGTTGCCATGCCGAAAGCCTACGCCAAGCTCGGGGTCAAACCCTCTGCTCGCGCCCAGGGCGAACTCTTTTAAGAAGCCTCAAAGGCAATCGCCAGGTTCTTAAGATACGAATGGGAGTAAATCCCCGTGCTGTGCCCATCGCCCCATCGCGGCTGAATCGCATACCCGCCAACCGGCGTCCACGAAAGCATTTGAAAGCTCTGATCCGTGTAGCTCAGCTTGGGAGTTTCGCGCTCCCCAAGCACATCCGGCTCACCCCCACAGCCCGCACAAGGGCAATGTTTACGCAAAAACTCCAGCGGAAGATAGGTTTCCGACCCATCCTCCCATGATATACCTAGTTCATTTCCAATAACTTGTATGCTTTTTGGGCTCATGCGTTTCCAGGGATAGAGTAGGGCTTTTACTGTAATTAGCCAGTTCTCTCATGTGCATTTTAAGTAAAATTGAGGGTTGCGCATTCAAAAATTCACGCATAACCTAACCCACTTTTTTAAAACCTACTATTCCTATAGGATATGGATCATCTAGACGAACTTGAAGCCCAAAGCGTGTATATCCTCAGAGAGGCTTATCACCATTTCTCGAATCTGTGCATGCCCTGGAGCATGGGCAAAGATTCCAACGTACTTATATGGCTTTCCAAAAAAGCGTTCTGCGGAAAAATCCCTTATCCCGTCCTCCATATCGATACGACGTACGAATTTCCCGAGATGCTCGAATTCCGCGATTGGGCGCAAAAACATTACGATCTCGATCTCATCGTCAAAACTAATGAAGACGCCCGCAACGGTGTCGGCGCCTACACGGAATCGATCGGGTACGAAACGCATGACCCCGTTACTGTAACGCATGAATTGAAAACTATGGCGTTGCAGCAGGTCATGGGCGAGCGCAAGTTCGACGCCTTAATCACCGGCATCCGCCGCGATGAAGATCCGACGCGCGCAAAAGAGCGTTACTTCTCTCCACGCAATGCAGATTTCGAATGGGATTATAAAGATCAGCCGCCGGAGTTCTGGAATCAGTTCACGACCGCTGTCGAACCTGGAGAGCACATCCGCGTTCAGCCGCTACTGGATTGGACCGAAGTCGACATCTGGCGATATATCGAGCGCGAGAAAATTCCAATTCCACAAATGTATTTCGCCCGCAAAGCGGAAGACGGAACCATGCAGCGCTATCGTTCGCTGGGTTGCTGGCCGATTACAAAATCCGTGCAGAGCAGCGCGCTAACCATTCCTGAAATTGTCGCCGAACTCATGGTGACAAAAACTTCTGAGCGCGCTGGCCGCGCCCAGGATCACCACGAACGCAACGCCATGCAAAAGCTGCGCGCCAAGGGATTCATGTAATTCTGAAATAATTTTTTTCGATCTCGTATGACCGCTACCATCGCTGAACCCATTTCAAAAACTGAGGTTAATAATATCCAGTCTCCAAAACTGCGTATCGTCATCGTGGGCCATGTGGACCACGGCAAGTCGACGTTGATTGGCCGTTTGTTTCATGACACCGATTCGCTGCCCGAAGGAAAGCTCGAGCAGATCCGCAAAGCCAGCGAGCTGGAAGGCATGGAGTTTGAGTACGCATTTCTTCTCGATGCGCTTCTCGAAGAACAGGCGCAGAATATTACAATCGATACCACGCAGCTCCCCTTCCGCAGTGGAGATCGCGAATACGTCATCATCGATGCTCCGGGTCATAAGGAGTTTTTGAAAAACATGATCACCGGCGCAGCGTCTGCGGATGCCGCGATCCTGCTCATTGATGCCAATGAAGGCATTCAGGAACAGTCACGCCGTCATGCCTACCTTCTCTCGCTTCTCGGAATCAAGCAGGTCGTCGTTGCGGTGAACAAAATGGACCTTGTTGATTTCAAACAGGAAGTTTTTGACGCCGTTCGTACAAACTACACCGAATTTCTCAGCAAGCTCGGCGTGAAGCCGCAGCATTTCATTCCGATTTCTGCGAAGCACGGACATAACATCATTGCAAAGAGTGAGAAGACGCCATGGTGGAATGGCCCTGCGATTTTGAAAGCTCTGGAAGGCTTCGAAGTGCCTGCATTGTCCACCGGTCTACCGCTTCGTCTCGTGGTGCAGGATGTCTATCGCTTTGATGAGCGCCGCGTTATCGCAGGTCGTATCGAAGCGGGAAGAATTAATGTGGGCGATGAAATCGCTTTTTGGCCCGACCGCAAACGGAGTCGCGTCAAGTCCATCGAAGAGTGGGGTACCGATCCCGCGCC
>JBDTJR010000038.1:0-5015 GCA_039935735.1 Chthoniobacterales bacterium
GCTCTGCGCCTTCGGGAGTGGTTAAAATATCCAAAGCCGCCGACGCTGCCGCTGCCTGGCCGGGTACGGGAGCCGTGGAGTAGATGAAACTCCGCGCATGATTGGTCAGAAAATCGATGAGCTTTCTGCTACCGCAAATATAGCCACCCGCCGCGCCAATCGCCTTGCTCAGGGTTCCCATCTGCACTTCCACTTCCGCGCCCAGTCCCAGCGTATTCGCCAGTCCGCGGCCTTGATCGCCGATCACACCGATCGCGTGCGCTTCATCCACCATCAGGGTTGCAGCGTGGCGATTTTTCAACTCCACGATTTCTTTCAGTGGCGCATGGTCTCCATCCATGCTGAAAATGGATTCAGTAACAATGAGCACTCGCGAATCTGGACGCGTTTTCTGTGCCCATTTCAGATGTTCGGCAAGCTTGCCGGTATTATTATGCGGAAATACGCGAATCTCCGCTCCACTCAGGCGTGCGCCATCGACGATGCTGGCGTGGCAAAGCTTGTCCAAAATCACGACAGACTTACGATCTGCCAGCGCGAAGATTGTTCCCACTGCCGTTGCGTATCCACATCCAAAAGAAAGTGCAGCTTCGGTGCGCTTGAACTCCGCGAGTTTTCGCTCCAGTTCCTGATGCGGCGTGAGATTGCCCGTGATAAGCCGCGATGCTCCGGCTCCCGCTCCGAAATCCTTCGTCGCGCGACATGCAGCCTCGATAAGTGCTGGGTGAGAACTCAGACCGAGATAGTCATTGGAGGCAAACTCCGTTCCCGTGAAGCTCGATCGGTCCGATAGTCGACGCAGCAGGTTTGACTCTTCGGCTTCAGCCAGCTGGTTTTCGAGATAAGTTTCAAATGCGCTGCCCACGCATTGGTTCTAGCGGAGGTCGAGTCGTTATTCAACGGTGACTTCAGTCCCCACGGGAGTCTTCTCGAAAAAGGCCTTGGCATCTTTTTCGGGGAGTCGAATGCAACCATGCGAAGCCGGATGGCCGGGAACAACACCCGCATGAAGACCGAAGTCTGCGCAGGAGAGTCTCAGGTAGTAAGGCATCGGCACTTTAAAGATCGTGGATTTCCACGCCTTCTCTTTGTCGGTGACGATATATTCTCCGGGTGGCGTGGGCTTCGTATCTCTACCTGAGGAGATCTTACTCGTATAGATAAGCTTCTTGTCCTGCCACAGCGTAGCGGTTTGAGCGGTCAAATCTACTTTAATCCAGCTTTTCCCCACTTCGGAATCTGGCGTGATTTTCATTAGCCGCTTCATCATTGCGATCTCTTTGTTCCGGGCCGCAAACTGGAGGGCAAATTGCTTATCCAGCTTGGTTTTCAAATTTGGATCAGCACCGCTGTCGAGCAGCAGATTAACGATATCATTCTTCTTCTCTGCGCAGGCGAGCATCAATGCGGTAAAACCCGTTTCTTTGAGAATGTAAAAATCCAGTTTCGATTCGAAATATTTCTTTTTCCAGTAATCCGATGCCGGATGCGTGATCGTGGCATTCGGACTTGCGCCTTCTTTCAGAAGTTTTTTGACATCAGCCAGGTTTCCTTCGGAAACGGCGATCATCAAAGGCTCATCAAGATTTGGAGTAGAGGATGGTGTCGGCGAAACTTCCACCACGCTAGCGGACGGTAACGCAGTGGGAGATGGCGAGGGAGTTGGAGATGATTCCTGCGCATGGAGAGAAAGCGCGAAGCAAATAGCAGCGACGCTTGCGAGGGGGAGTCGTAGCGGTTTCATGCGTGTGATTTATAGAGTGAATCACACATCGCTCCTTCGGGCAAGAGGGAGGAGGTAATACTACGAATTATAATTGTTTCAGTGCCCCTCTAGTACGCTCCTTGGTTTCCTCGTCGTCCTTTTCTTTGGATGGCATGTGCAGGGCGAGTTCCAATTCCTTTCGCGCCTCGATCTTGTTTCCGGCGGCAGCGTAAGCTCGCCCCAGTTCGGCATGATGAATGAGTCGATTTGGGTTGATCGCGATGGCTTTTTGGAAATATTCGATAGCCTTCGCATTGGAAGCATCCGGAAACTTTCCGTAGAGCTTCGCGACGATAAAGGCCATTACCGGATTGAGGTTTGCGATCTCATAATTCCAACGACCTAGAACGTGCCATGCGTAGTCATCTGTAGGGTCGAGCTTGAGAGAGGCTTCCGCCTCCTCCTGGATTTTCTTCGCGAACTCGATGCGTTTTTTGGGAGGTTCAAGATACGCGACACGGCCGTAGCAGATGGCGAGCCCGAGTCGTGCTTTGGCATTATTGGGATTCGCTGCCTTTGCGCGTTCCGCATAATCCAGTGCTTTCTTAGCGAAGTCTGCTTTTTGCGGATGCGTGACAGCGTCTGCCATCAATAATGCATACTCCCGAGAAATGAGATTAAGTGTATGAGAATCGTTGGGATGAAGTTTATCGGCTTCCAGATAATCCTGCAACGCATCGGCATTCTTAAGTGCCTTGTCCATTTGATCGCCTTTTTCGATCAAGGCGTCAGGTGTTTGCGCATGCAGCAGGGAAGCTGCCAGTAGAAAGATCAAAGAAGTTACCGCCCGCTTCATTTTTCAAAGAGATAGTGGGAGACAATCCACTCGCTGCCATTCCGGTATCCCCAAAGCTCCGCGCAGGACAGGAAAAAAACGCGCCAGTAAGCCTTCCATTTTGTCACGTTTTCCGCTCCGTAGGTTTGCGAAAGGATGGGAAGAATGGCGGCTTCATTTGCGTCCATATTTTTCAGCCACTCTTCGGAGGTTTTTTGATAATGTGTGCCATCCACCTGCCAGTGCTTGCGAATATGCAGGTCATCCTGGAAATAAAGCAAAAGATCGTCGGAGGGCATCGTGCCGCCTTCGAAAAAATAACGGGTAATCCAGTCTGACGGATCGGTGCCGTCGAAATGGTAGGCAAATTTTCGATGGGTAAAGATATGCACGAACAGGCGGCCGCCGGGCTTCATCCACCTGGCGATCTTTTCCATGAGTCGGCGATAGTTTTTCATGTGCTCGAACATTTCCACAGAAACCACGCGGTCATAGCTACCGTCGGTTTCAAAGGTATTCATATTCGCAGTGATGATCGTCAGGTTCGTCAATCCTCGTCGGGTGGCTTCCGCATCGATATGAATTTTTTGCGTTCTCGAATTTGAAACGCCGGTGATGCGCGCTTGAGGATAATGTTCTGCCATCCAGAGTGAGAGCGATCCCCAGCCGCAGCCGAGTTCCAGAATTTCCTGTCCGTCCTGGAGTTCTGCTCTCTCGCAGGTGAGTTGCAGCATTGCCTCCTCGGATTCCGCAAAGGTCGTCGTCGATTTCGGCCAGTAGCCGCTGCTGTATTTCATGCACGGGCCGAGGACGAATTTGAAAAACTCTGTCGGCACTTCGTAGTGTTGCGAATTGGCCGTCTCGGTTTTGACGGCGATTGCTGCGGAATCAAGATCGCTTACAAAGCGCATAAACCGTGCCTGTTGCTTTTCTGGAGTGGATTCCGTCTCTTCCTTGATTTTTTTTGCAAGAAGTTGGCGAATCCCCATGCGGACCAAAAAGTCCGGCATGAGGCATTTGGCGAGAAGATCGTCGAGGATACTCATGCTTTTTTTGGAAACCAGGGGATGAAGGCGCTCGTCCTGCGTTGATACGCGAGATATTCCTCGCCGCGGCTTTTCACGGCATGGGCTTCGGTGGCAGGAATGCCCGTGACGCGGAGGAGGAAAAACAACATAAGGAGTGGACAATAAATGGTGACCAATCCCCACGGGCTCGCAAGCGCGAAGAGGAAATACGCCACCCAGATCAGCCACTCGAAAAAGTAATTGGGATGTCGCGAGTAGTGCCACAAGCCAATCTGACAAGTGCGGCCTTTGTTTTCTTTATTTTCACGAAAACGTTGAAGTTGAAAATCTGCAATCGATTCTCCGCAGATGGCGATGATCCACAAGGCGAGGCCGAGCCATTCTGTAAGATGGAGAGTGGGGATTGGATTTCGGCAAATGATAAAAAATGGCAGTGAGAGAATTATCAGCAGCACGCCCTGTAGCTCAAAGAACCCGAGAAACATCAGATTCGTATGATTGGGAAATTGTTCACGCAAAGTCTTATAGCGTCCGTCTTCTTCCGGGTGATGACTCATCACCCGGAACCATAAATAAACTCCCAACCGAAGACTCCACAGGCAGGCCATCGTCGCGATCAGTAATTTACGGGAATCTGCCCCTGCTCCAAACAGCGCCGCGATGAGTGCAACGGGCAAAAAGCCCAATGACCATGCAATATCCACGATCCCTGCATTTCGTATGCCTAAGGCGATCAGCCAAACCACAAACATTAAAATTACTACAAAACCCAAAGCCACTCCCACTGCCTGAGGGAGCGAAAGTGGACTAAGGAGTAAGGTCATAACCGGCGGTCTTGATGCTGCTATTATTGGGTCTTGTATAGATCGTTTGCACGACGCTGATGTGTCGCATTCCAAAAGCCGCTTCGCAGTAGCAGAGGTAGTAACGCCATTTGCGGATGAATGCCTCGTCAAAGCCCAGTGCGCGGACTTCATCGAGCTTTTCCTCAAAGCGTTCGCACCATGTCTTCAATGTGCGTGCATAAAAAACGCCCATGTCTTCAAAATCAAACTGGTTCAACGTGCCGGTGCGGTTGATTGCCTGATTAACCCGTGCGACGGAAAGCAGCAGCGAGCCTGGGAAAATATGCTTTTGGATAAAATCAACCCCGTCGCGAAGGATGCGGAATTGTCGATCGGGACAAATGATCATTTGCAGGCCCAGCATGCCGGTGGGCTTGAGAACTTCATGGCATTTTTTGAAATACGTTTCCAGATAGCGATCACCCACCGCTTCGAGCATCTCAATGGAAGCGATTTTATCGAACTGTCCTTTGATAAGCCGGTAGTCGGTCATGCAAACTTCGATACGGTCGGAAAGTCCGGCCTCTTGAATGCGCTTGCTGGCTTCGTCAAACTGCTGCTGCGAGATCGTGACGGTTTTGATGCGACATCCGTAGTTTTTT
>JBDTJR010000039.1:0-5847 GCA_039935735.1 Chthoniobacterales bacterium
TCAAAGCCTGCGGCGGTGAAGCCGCGCCAGATTTGCTCGGCATCCTGTGAGCCGCCGGTGAGCATGTAGTCCCTGCGCTTCGTGATACACAAACCCGGAGCCGCAGCAGCGATGCGGGGCTCGCTCATCATGAGCATGGTGGTGTGAAGACCGCCGCCGGATTCCCCGGTCACGCCAATATGTTTCGTATCTACTTCCGGACGCGAAAAAAGATAGTCAATACCTCGTAGCGCGTCATGCAGAAAATACCGCGCCACTCCGTCGCCGAGCGGCAGGCACTGGTTGCCCGCGTACTCGTGCTCTCCGCTGGGAGTAACCGGAGGGGATTTCTTTTTGGGAACATCGCGGTAGGCAAAGCGCTCGCCCTGTGCGAAGGTATCCTGAATCATGACGATCAGGCCCGCCTGCACGAGCGGCTGGAAGATTGCCTGGTAGCCCTTTGACGGTCTGCCATTTGGGCAATGCCCGCAGATGTAGAGCACGGCGCCGCGGGGTTTCGTAATGCCTGTGGGAATATAAAGATTCGCGGTGACGAAGTGCTGGGGCCGGGATTCGAAAATAATATTCTCCACGGTGAAGCCGCGGCCTTTGTTCACGCCAGTGACCTGCGCATTCAGTGGTGTGGTACGGGAGGGGAGGCCGCCGAGACATTTTGTAAAATAGTTGCGGACTTCCGTCTGCCGCCGTCGGAGTTGTGTGGGCGTCCTGATCGCATCGCGTTCCGTCTCGCCGCGTGCAAGCGCCCGCTCGGCGCGGTCGTAGATATGACGTTTCAGCTGGTCGCGGACATCGTACGCCCAGACGGAAGGAGAGAACTTTTCGAAATCTTTAAATTGCATGCGATTCAGAATGTGGAGGAAAGAAATCTATAATGGGTCAAGCCGGAGGTTGACCCTCCACCTGAGACGTAATTTGAAACAATGCAGTTATTCTATATGTCAATGGAGGGACAGCCTCTGGCCTGCCCCATTATCCTTTTCGATTTTCAACGATTTTTTCCACCCGAAATATCGTGATATGAAATGTAATGGGGTGCGGCTTTCAGGCAAGAAAGAAGAGCGCGAAATGTGCGAAGTCTATTTACTGTTTGCGGCGAGTTTCGGTAATTTCGCGGGAACGAGGAGCGTGGCGGGCTCGCCCTGCTTGATCTTGCGGCCGCAGGATTTTCGGAGCACGAGATTGGAATCGAAGTGCTGGCGTGATTCCTTGAATTTTCCCGTTTTAAGGCGGTTTACCAGGGTATTCACCGCTTCTTCACTGATATTGAACATGTCCATGCGGAGCGAGGTGAGGCAAAACATCGGGTATTTCCCATATTCGTCATCGTCCGCTCCGGTGAGAGCAAGATCCAGAGGGATGCGGATTCCCATTTCATGAGCGGCGTTAAAGACACCGAAGGCTGCGGCATCATTGGTGCACATCATGGCATCGGGAAGAGCGCCGGACTGAAAAAGGGCTTTCCCGAAGTCGTAGTGATGCTCGGTCAGATCATTCTGGGAAAACAACTGGTTCGGGCGCCCCTCCATCGGGATGATAATGCCCACGGGTTTATTTTTATAATCCTTGAGAATCTTCGGCCAGATTTTCAGATATTCCCTTTCGCCAAGCGTCAAACAATCGCCGGTATTTTTCATCGCCAGCTGGAATCCGTCTATACGCTCAAGCATGGAACGCTTTGTGCAGGCGATAACAGGCATGATAATGCTCTTGTGCCCGACCTGATGAAGGTGTCGAACCAGAGAGTAAAATCCCGGCAAGGCATCGGTGGCAATGCTGGGTGCATTGATATCGTCATCGCCATTCATCGCGACGACGGGAATGCCGACCCGCTTCATAAGCGCGAGGGATTCAGGGCCGAAAGACTCCGTGGTGTGGCCGAGCAGGACGACGCCCTCCACACGGGCCTGGATAATTTCGTCGAGGACGCGTTCCACTTTCCCGTCGTGCCAGTCGACATCGATGGCGAGGTAGTCGTAGCCATGCTCATTCACGGCCTTGCGAAGGAGGGAGACTCTTTGCTGGCCCACCTGATACATGGTGGCAAAGTTAATGATGCCGATGAGATTGCTGCGACCGCGCTTGAGAGTGAGCGATGCGCGGTTTGGGCGATAGCCGAGTTCCTTCGCCGCCTGCAAAACCCGGTCTTTGGTTTCCTGTTTATAGCGCGGGGTTCCGTTCAGGATATTGGTCACCGTGGAGGCGGGCATACCGAGGGCTTCCGCGATTTTCCGATGACTCAACATGGACATGCCCTAAGTCATAAATCTTTGAGTGAATTGGTCAATAATCGACTGAGCGGAAATGCCTCAATCGACGGGGAAATTTGAAAACCTGCGGACTAAGAAAATCAGGAATTGCGGCGGCGCAATCTCCACGAGGCAAAAGCGACGCCGCCGATGCAGAGCAGGGCGATGCTGGAAGGCTCGGGAATCGGCGATGGCGCCACGGTAACGCCGTAGTCGGCATAGGTTAATCCGTTGATGAAAGTCGACGAGCCGGAGCCATTCGACAAAAGATACCTGCCTACAGAATTAGCGCCCGCGTTTGCGACATACAGGTAGCCATCCGCAATCGCCAGGCCGTAAGGATCGGTTAGGGACGAGGCAAAGGTGGTGCCATTATGCCCGGAAGAATCATAGCGTGTGACGACATCGGTTGCGCCAGCGGCACTGATCGTGGAGACATACAGATTTCCCGAAGAATCAACGGCGAGGCCTGCCGCTCCAGTGAGGCCGGTGATGAAGTCGGCATAGAAGCCGGTAGCTACATTATAGCGCACAATCTTCGAAGCTCCTGCAGTGGCGGAATAACTCGCCGCATATAAATAAGTGCCGGTGGGATCGAATGCGAGGGCTGCGGGACTGGCTATGGAAATGGCAAGCGTTGCACCCGTTCCTGCGCTGGTGTACTTATCGACCTGTGTCGCGCCGAAGTATGCCACATAGATATTAGTGGCATTTGCCACCGCTTGAAAGGAAGAGGTTGAATTCGCAAAGATGCTGAGAAGCTGCGTTTTATCCGGCGCATTTTTATAAACGGTGTAGCCGCCGAAATCCGACGTGTAGACGTTATTGCTCGCATCGACAGACAAGCCGTAGACATTTATGCTCAGGCCGCTGAGGAAGGTGTCCTGGAAGTGGCCCGCTGCATCAAACTGAAGGACACTTCCCGCGCTGGTGCCGGGAGATTGCGAGACATAGATCTGGGCGTAGGTCGTGGCGGTGACCAGCATGCTTACGAGAGCGATGCAGGCCATGATCAAGAAACTAAGCGGGGATTTTGAAGTTCCAGTATTCATATATATTTTGGTGAGGAGTTGGGAATTTTCAGGGGTATTCCTTAAACGAGTAAACGCGTTTCAACCTTGTTTATCAGATTAGAATACGCCATATCTTACCCCGAGGCGCTCAAATGACCATATCCGGGGTTATTAATAATATATATAATCTGATCAGTCGGCGGAGGTGAGGTACGATGTATATTACCGCCGCCAGGGAGAACAGTGAGGCTGGGCATCGATTTTATCGGAAGCCGGAATTTCCATTTTGGACACTGGCGATGAACCGGAAAGGGAGTTTCAGTATTGAGTGTGAAGACGAAGCCCCTGCGCACTTCGGGCCTGAGACCATACGCCTCACGGAGCCGAATACGCCGTATAAAGCTTTGTATGAGACCGATATTACCGAGGGAATCTGGGCGCTCTTCATTCCCGCGGTGGAATTGCTTCCGCTTTTAAACTGGCCGGAGAAAATTCCGGGCTGGCGGGTTCTCAATGTTACCAATAAGGCGCTTTGGAATCTGATGTATCAATCCATGGAGTTGCTCGTGGACGGGATGACCATGGAATATGCGGAGCGCGATACCCTCGCCATGAATGCGCTGGAGCATGTGTTGCTGCTGGGGCAATCCGCAATGAGAAAGGGAACGTATGGATTGCCCCATGATCCACGTATCCAGAAAATCGTGGAGGCCATTCTCAAAAATGCGTGGCACAACTGGTCGCTGGCCGAGCTGTCGCAGATGGTGAATATGTCCGTGCCGAATCTCATGCGTCAGTTTGTAAAGGAAGTAGGGACCTCACCCATCCGCTATGCCGAGATCCAGAAGATCGAGCACGCGAAGGCGCTGCTGCTACAGAGCAATCTCTCCGTGGGTGATATCGCCGAGCGGCTCGGCTACGCAAACCCGTTTCATTTTTCCCGCAGTTTTCGAAAAGACGTGGGAAAAAGCCCGCGCGAATTCCGCAACGCGCCTTCGCAGGGTCTTGATGTCCCGCAGGATTAGGCAAGCGGCTGACGCCGGCGCACTCTCCACGCGACAAAGGCGCCTCCGCAGATGCAGAGCAGCGCGACACTCGAAGGCTCGGGTACGGACAGAATAGCGAGGCCGATCGGATGTCCGAGACCGGAGAGGAAGTGTCCGCCTCCCGGCTGGAGTATTTCACTTCCCGTGGCGAGTGAGTATTCCGTGATCGTGCCTCCTCCATAGTTTGCGGAGAAGAGATTCGTACCATCCGAGATGAGGGCGATGGGGTGAGATCCTGTCGTGGCCCATGTCCCTTCTCCGGGGGTAAGATTGCCGGAAAGATCGTATTTGCTAATCGTATTGGCATCGTAGTTTGTGACGTAGAGATCCGATCCCACTACTGCTACACCTGCGGGGTGGGTCGTGGTGATGATATTGGAAAGGAAATTACCGGAAGCGTCGAATTTGGCGACGGTGCCTCCCCCATAGTTCGCGATATAGATATTTCCCGAGCTATCCTGCGCCATGCCGATGGCGTAGTCGATATTCGTGCTATTGATGAGAGGCTGCGCGATAACGGCGCCTGTTGTGGAGTTATAGGTATTCACCACGTTATAGGTGTGCTCGGAGGCGAGGAGTGTGTTTCCGTTTAGAAGCAGAGCCCAGGGGTTATGGACTTGGCTAAAAAAGTAAACGAATTTGGGATCATAAATACCGGTGGAGGCGGTATATTTGCCGATGTTGCCATTGAAGCCTCCGGAGTGGAAGTCGATGTTCTGGTTCAGATCGCCGACGTAGACATTCCCTGCCTGATCCACGGCGATACCATACGGACTACCGAAAACCGTGGTCGGAGAATTTGAGATAAAGGTGTTATTCGTGCTGGTGATCGCACTGGTGCCCGGGTTGTAAACGGTCACGCCGACGGCATTGGCCGTAGTCGCATCGCCCATGGTGTAATAAATGGAAGTGGTCGCATGCACGGGGGTAGCCAATACAGCAAGCAGAGCGGCAAGCATTGCAGTTAACAAGGTGTTGCGTGCAGCAGAAGGTTTTACGAGGGGATTTAGTTTTTTAGCCATATCAGGTCCTTTCGGATAAGGGGGAATTCTTGGGGATATAAGAGAGTAACAACTTAATCCAATATTTCCAAAAGCCCAAGGGTCTTTTATTGTTAAATAGTAGCCTTAGGCACCTCCGAATGGGACGGATATATCAGGAAAGTGGCTGGTGACGGAAGATGCCGGGCGGGATGCCGAATTGCTTGCGGAACGTGGTGACGAAAAATGAAGCGCCCTGGTAGCCGATTTGCTCGGCGATGGCTTCGAGGGTGAGGTCGGTCGTTTTCAATAACGCGCACGCGCGCTCCATGCGGAGATTGCGCAGGTAATTCACTGGTGAGAGGCCGAGGGCGCGGTGGAAGACCCTGCGGAATTGCGGCTCGGAAAGCCCTGACTGTCGCGCGAGTAATCCCACGGGTGGAGACTCGGCAAGGTGCAGGCGCAGATACGCGAGTGCGGGCTGGAGTCGGCGTAAATCCTCGGCACGGCTGCCGATGACCTGGGGCTTGAGGTGCTTGCCGTAGTTCCAGATGATGTGGAG
>JBDTJR010000040.1:0-8786 GCA_039935735.1 Chthoniobacterales bacterium
AATGGATGATCTGCTCGGGGGTGACATGAATGCTTGCAGGGTTTAGTCCCTGCATTTCAGCGGCATCGATCTCTACGAGATTTGTGGTGTCCGAATAGTTAAGCTCACCCGTGACAACTTCCTTGGCAGCCTGGACACCGCGCCCGCGAGTGCGTGCGATGGCTTCAAAAATGCTGGTGCGGTCGGCGAGGAGTTTTGTGAAATGGAACTCTTCCGACCCGGTGGAGAGCCATTCATCTTCAAACGCAAAATTGTCCCGCTCCGCAACAAGAAGATAAACCTGCTTTTTCCCACAGTAGAGTGGATAGACGCCATGCTTCTCAAGCAGAGTATCCGGAAATACTGTCTGGGATGGCGCGTAATCGGGAGCGAAACTCGGCTCGTTTTTCGAAATGTGATTAAACGCAATGCCGTAATTTTTTGGCAAAAGTTTGAAATCTGAAATACGGCGATAGTCATTGCCATTAAATGCGCGTTCGCTATCCGTCAATGCCTCCCGTTCCTTTTCCGTCAATGGGTAGTTACGAAGAAACCATTGCGTCATGGTCAATAGTCCTTCACCGACAGGAGGAGGTTCAACCTCGAGAGGAGCGGTGGGCGGAACCAAGGGGTTGAAATTAAAACGATCTGTAAAGTCGCCATGAAGCTCGCGATATTGTGATTCTGTGACGAGCGCACAAATAATAAAATTTTTGGGGATTCCCCAGTAATCAATCGTGATCGGATTGTAATGGGCGAAAAGCACCAGTGGCCCCAGCGTACCAAAAGGCAGCCATGGCTCTTCGGAAGTTTTTTCGTAAGCCAGGCGGCGAAAGATTTCCTCGGCTTGTGTCGAACAGGCCGCGCGGGTCAAGTGGAGAGGAATCATCTCGAATTGCCCGGCCATCCATTCCAGCGCGGAATCGCTGTCGTGGTGGTTGAGATGCGCTATCGCGGCTATCGGATCGGAGTCGGGACAGGAAGCGGGAACAGAAAGATTGCGGCTGCGAAGGTTTTCGGCGAGTTCATTCCATTGAGCATCATTCATTGTTGTCCCGGACCAATTGGTTGGTAGTTGTCCGGAAACGAGTATGTAGTAGCGCCGCCGCTGGAGTCAAAGCCTGTCTTCAGCCCCGCCCCGGCAGTGCCGGGCTCGAGTAACTCGAAACTGTAGCCATTCCACTGTATCCGGTAGTCGCTCGATGAGGTGGATACCGATTCGCTGAAGTTCGCCGCCAGGTAGGGAGATCCCGGTGTAGGATTGGTCGGATCTCTCCATTTGAGGGTATGCAGCACTGCAAGTTCATCGGCAGTCTCACCGGGCCCGGGTGTAAGCACAATATCCCAATTCGCCTGATTGAAATGCTCAAGGGCATGATTCAGAGTGGCGACATTATCGAGCGCTACCGTTTCCTCTGCCGACTCGCGCACATGACTGTAACCCAGGATTGCCGCGCCGCTTAGAATGCCGATGATCGTTACTACGGTGAGTACTTCGACAAGCGTCATACCCGAATGCCATCGGGAAAACTTTCTGAAATTATCAACATTCGGTCTTATGGAAGCAGGAAAATCACATGATAAAAACATCAGTAATTGGTAATGTTAGTGAAAGTTGGTCCCGAGAGTGCCGCTTTTTTAAGAGGCAGGATCGTATTGGTCAGAGTGACGCTATATCCCGAGGGCATATACTCCGTTATATTGGTTGGTGCATAAGCAAGGTAAGGGGCGAGTAGTTGATAGCGTGCAGCGGAGTCCGCTGCACCTGACCACCCCACAGAGGCACCCGTCAGACCCTGCGCCTGGACATAGGATGCCATGGAGAGATTCAGCGCTTCGGCCCGTGCAATGGCGAGGTGATCCTCGCTGTCATGCTTGATCTGCACGATATTCGGAAGGGCAAGAAAGGTAATGATGCCGATAATGGCAACAGCGGCTAGCACTTCAACCAGAGAGAAGCCTGTATGACGGCGCACATTCATTGGGAGATAAGGTTGACCTTCGGATACGATCTTGTCGGCCAGTCGGTGATCTGAAGGTATTGTGAAGTCTTGATCATGGCACTCGAGGCCACCTGATTATCATCCGTTGTATTGGCTGTCAGGTGGTCGTAAGTGGATTGGTCGAGATAGTCCTTAACCAGCCCCAGCCGGGCGATGCCCGTCGTTTGTGCATTATAGGTCGCCTGGGCGGAGGCGAGGGAATTTGTCCCTGCGCTGTTATAGGAAATCCAGCTATTGACGGCCTCTTGCACGACCGCCTGCTGCTGACGCACCAGCACGCCACGCGAATCGGCTGCGGCATTCGAAAAAGCGCTGATTACGAGCGACGCCATAATCGCAATGATTGCGATCACCAAAAGAAGCTCAACGAGCGTGAATCCCTGGTATTTCCTATTCATTGGAAAAAAACCGGCCCCGGTGAAGTGATCGCCGAGGCCGGTGTGCTGTATTTAGAGGCTATCCTCAAGTGAATGGTTTGTTTTTTTAAGCACCTCCGCTCCCTGGATTCGAAAGCGGAGGAGTTCATGTTAAATTATATGCTATGGGGTTGGGGCTGGGGCAGCAGGATTGTAGGACAGCTGACGAGTTGCTGGAGTGTAGTTGAGGTAACCTAGAACTGCCGGATTAGGAGTAAGATTCGGTACCGCGAAAAAATTCGTAATAGTACCATTGGTTACTGATATGGTGCTGTTTCCTGTTACGGCAGCTACAGCGGCGGCTGTATCTGCATAGACAGTCAAATCTCCCGCAGCCTGTGCCGCTGAAAAGACAGATGCAATATTCTGGGCATTACGTTGATCTTTCGCTATATTCGCCGAGCCGGTAATGCCTGAAATATTGGGAATGGCGATAGCCGCGATGATGCCGATGACGGCGATGACCACAAGAAGTTCCACAAGACTGAATGCCTTGCGGGCTTTAATGAGGAGTTTCGATCTGGTTGGGACTTGAGTTTGAGTTGTCATAGATTTTTGGTTTACGAGCCGCAGTATGCTTTCTCTACCCCGATATGAGCAATAGGGGGGATCTTGTATATTGATAGGGGGAAACTACCTAGGGAGAAACCCGCAGTCGAAACGCCCTTTTCCCTCTGTAGAGGCAGGCTTAAGCCTCGATAATGTGGTTGCGAATGGCGTAGCGCACCAGATCGCTGAAGGCATGAAGCCGAAGTTTGCGCATAATGACTGCGCGATGGGTTTCCACCGTTTTCACACTGATGCCCAGCATGGTCGCGACTTCCTTATTGCTCTGGCCCTCGGAGAGAAGCTGAACGATTTCACGCTCCCGTGCGGTTAGCGCTTCTTCCTTGGGCGCTTCAAGTGGCTCGCCATTTGCCGAACGGAGAAAGCCGTCGAAAATCTGTTCGCTCAACTTGGAACTGCAAAAATGCCGCCCTTCCAGAATTGCATTTACGGCAGCGACGAGATGCGTGCCAGCGTCTGACTTGAGCACATAACCATGCGCTCCCGAGCGAAAAACCTCCCGCACCAGTTCCTCGGTCTCATGCATGGTGAAAATAAGAATTTTGGTATCCGGCGAGTTTTTGCGGATTTGTTTCGCGGCATCCATGCCATTCAGTTCGGGCATGCTCAGATCGAGCACGGCAACATCGGGAAGATGCTTTTGGGCCTGGGTTACCGCATCGCGGCCTGTGCCCACTGTTTCGCAGATTTCCCAGCCGGGTTGCGCGGCGAGAAGTTCCCGCACTCCGCAACGGACGACTTCATGATCGTCGGCAATAAGAATTTTAATCGTCCGTGTTTTCATCAAACTTCAGCGGCAGTATGGCACGGACAATCGTGCCTTGGCGACCCGATTCGATCTCAAGCGAGCCATTAAACTGGCGCAGCCGCTCGCGCATGCCCGTGATGCCTACGCCCAGCATGGGGTAGGAGGGTTCGTTTGCATTAGTGGAGTCTGCAAGAAGGCCTCTTCCTTCATCCCGGATTTCGAGGTGAACAGCCTCTTCCTCAATCGTGAGTCGAATCCATGCCAGTCTGCTGCCGGAGTGTCGGTGAATGTTCCGTAAGCCTTCCTGCACAACGCGGAATATCGTGGTCTCAATATCGGAGGGCAGTCGAGCAAACGCGCTTGGCAAATCCAGCCGCACGATGATTTCCGTTCGTGTGATGAATCCGTCCACATACCAGCGCAAAGCAAAAAGCAACCCGGCTTCATCCAGCAACGGAGGGTGGAGCAGATAGGAAATTGTGCGGATTTCCTGGGAGCTCAGGTCGGCGAGTTTTCGGATTTCCTGAACAATCGCCTCGGCTTTTTTACTGGCGTCAGGGAAAGAGGATTCGAGTTTGGTGACCGCCATTTGGAGTGCGGAGAGATTTTGCGCAGTAGAGTCATGGAGTTCCCGTGCAATGCGCCGCCTCTCCTCATCCTGCGAACGGAGTAAATGTCCGGAAAGTTCCCGAAGCTCATCGCTCACCTGTTTCCGTGTTGTGATATCACGGAAATTGAACTGAACGACATTTTCCCCCTCCACTTCATAGATACTCGTGGTGACTTCAAAATAACGAGGCCCGGCTTCCAGCTGGAAAACCATTTCATCTTTTTGAAGAGGGGATTTTTCATCCAGCAGTTTGCCGAGTGAGCGGTGAGTTTTTGAGGACTGGAAGGGAGGAGTGGATTCGATCTGCTGATCGATCAATATAGAATGCGCGCAATCAAGCATACGACATAATGCAGGATTGATATCGGTGATGACATGATTTGATTTTTTAATGATTAAAATACCATCTGTCGCGGTCTCAAACAGACGACGATAACGAACTTCCGAAGCTCTCAGTAATTCGCGTGCGAGATGGGCATGGGTAATATCACTGGCTACGCACTGCACTTCACGAAGTGTTCCGGCATCGGAAAAGATCGCCCTGTCTGTTCGCCGGAACCAGGTCACGCCTTCCCGCAGAGATACTACACGATGATCCAGGGAAATGACGGGTTCTTCTGCGGAGAGCCGTTTTATCGTCGCATCCACTCTCTGGGAGTCTTCGCCGATCACAAAGCTCTTCGCATTCATGCTGAGAATTTGTTCCCGGGTTTTTCCAAAATAGCGACATAAAGCCTCGTTGACGAAAGTGATGCGTCCATCGGGTTGGTAACGAAAGATAAAATCCGTCTGATCCTCAACAACGGCGCGATAGCTTGCTTCAGCATAGGCCACGCTCCGCGCGAGATCTTCAATGCGATGCGCCAGATTCGCCAGTTCGTCCTGACCAGACACCCCGAGATCGGAGGGGAGTTGTCCTTTTGCTGCTGCTACCGCGAGTTTTGCCGCGAGTTTTTGGACAGGATTGATCACCTCGGAGTCGAGGAGATACCATACTACGAAAAGAAGAATTCCCGCAGAGGAGGCTAGACCGATAAGAAAAATACGAATGGTTTTGACCGCTTGCTCACGCAGAGAGTTTGTACTGATGATCTCCGCTGTCGCGATGAATTTTCCATGAATATCGCGAATGGGTGTCACGGTGGATATTTCCTTCCCGCTGAGAAGTTCAGCCGCCACTTCGGGATTAATGCCAGCTTTGGAGGGGGACGACTGAGGTGTTAATTTGACGTGATAGTCATAGCGCTTTTCAAGATCGGTAATCATTTTTGCGCTAAGAATTTTACCGCCTATGAGAGTGGCTGTGGCTTGCCCGGGTCGCGAACTGTGTACGACAGGCTGGGCCGATATCATGGCAATCTGGTCGCCAATTTGAAGGAAGCCGGAAAGCGGATGATCAACATCGTCTTGAGGAACGATTTTTTCGTCAGAAACGGCATTCAAAAGAAGAGATGGCGTCAGTCCGTACTTCGTGCCGGAAGCCGTGATTTTTGTCAGTATCGGAGTGCTGTTCTGTTGCAGCAGGACAATGAAATCGAGATGCAGGGTATTCAGTATCTGCTCATTCAAGTTGTTTTCTATAAAACCGGAATTCCTGTCATTGGAAAATTCATAAAGACCGTTTTCTAATGACAAATCGCCGATTGCGGATGCGACAAGCCCTAGTTCGCTCTGTAAATCGAGCGAAAATCGTTGGGACTGGTGAATTACTCTTTCTCTCTCGATGGTAGTGAACTGTCGGTCAATAATGGCGTTTGACCAGATGACAATAATGCCGAAGAGCAGAACCAATGTCAGCGAAAAGACCAGCAGGGCTTTGAGGCGGAGACTCATGCGAAGAGCAAGTAAATGGCGGACCGTTACAAATTACAAATATAAGTCTCCAGTTACTTGGGATGTAACGATGTGGATGCCGCTTTTTTAGGAGGAAGAATTATCTTACTCAATCCAAAAATTGGACCATAGATGGCATAGACGAGAAAGCCGACCATTATCCCCATGAAAATAATGGTGATGGGCTCCAGAATTTTATCAATTTGTCCGGCGATATTATCGAGTTCCTCTTCATAGTCGCTTGCCAGCTCATCAAGCATCTCGGTCGAAGAACCCGTTTCGCTTGCGATTTGCATGATCGCGGAAATAACGCGTCCATCTTCGCCAAGCCAGTGAGATTCCAAGAGAAAGCTTTCCGGCAGATCGAGACCTTCAAGAACGTGTTCCCTTACACGCATGAAAAATTCCTGATAGTAAATATGCGTCGAGCCCTGAGCGGTAATTTCCAACGCGGTGGAAATTCGGACATTTGCCTGCAAAAGCATCGCCAGAGTACGGAAACCCATGGTGGCTGCTGATTTCCGAAGGACATTCCCGATTGTCGGTATGGAAATGGCCGTTCTTTGCACGACGGGTTGTCGATAGATTTTCCCCCAGTTCTTGAAAAGAAGACCCAACGCGATGAAGGGGATAGCGGCAAGATAAGGTTGATGAATAAGTATGCTGGAGAACTTCATCATGACGATAGTGGCGAACGGAAGCTGAGCATGCATCGAGCTGTAAAGTTTGGCGATCGAGGGAACGAGCGTGAAGCTCATGGCGATCGTAACTGCCACCGCCATGACGAGCACAATGGCCGGATAAATCATTCCCGTTTTAAGCTTCTTCAGAATGCGCAGCGTTTTACGCTGGGAGTTTGCGATCTGTGAGCACACGGCAGAGAGCCGACCGGACTCCTCGCCGGCGCGTACCAATGCCAGAATATCGTCTGTAAAAGCATCCGGGAATTTGGCCATGGAGTCGCTGAGTTTTTCACCAATGGAAATTTGATGGGCAAGCTCGGCGAGAATACCGCGATAACGGGGTGATTTTACCTGCCCTGCTTGAAGTTCCAAACTTTTGATCGTGGAAATATTTCGGCTTAAACAGCGGGCGAGACCTCCGAAGACAGCAACGCGCTCATCCAGCGACGGCTTTTTGGCCGATATGCGTTGGATAAACTCATCGGCTCCTCCGATGGGAGTAATCTTGGCGCTTTCATTGGCAGCTTTACCTGCGCCAATGAGTGCCTTGGCATCGGTATCCGTATCGACAACGACATGATACGTACTACGGGTGGCGAGATTGGTGAGGGAGACTTTTTTTAACATGCGTGCGATTTCAACGAATGGAAGGGCGTATGGCTGTCATGGTATTCGTAAAGCGGGCGCTCGATGGACTCGTGGTGAAAACGAGCTGTACACTGGCCTCGTCGACGGTGCCGAGATTGTCTATGACGAGACTGTTTGTGGTGAAGGTAAGGGAGTTGGTGTCCGGATCAGAGGGTAAAATGTCCGAAATGGAATCCGGACTTATACCAAGCTGATAAAGGCGCACGGCTTGTTCCTGCAGGTTAAGGCAACGTGAGATACGGGTATTGGTGTCCTCCTGCGTGGAAGAGGCCGCCGAGAGCGCCGCTGCTGCCCCTACCGCTATCATAAGAATCGCCGCAGCAATAAGGACTTCAACAATCGTATAACCAGCACAGAAGCGTTTCATGGTGTATATATATAATTTTCTACCCATGCCGCACGCGAAGAAAGTCGGTCGAGATATTTAGGATCGGATTCGAGTATCAGATTCAGTGTGCCGCTGGGGAGGGTAAGGTTACTATCGGAACGAATGCCGCCATTTATTGTGGCGGAGCCTGTTGGGGTGAGTTGCACGTTTGTATTTTCGATTTCGAGCAGCATGCGCCATGTTGCAGAGGAGGTGGTAAACTGCACGGGTAGATTACTACCCAGACTGTCTCTTTTCACGGCAAGCATAAACCGACGGCTATTGTTTTGCGTGAGGGTAATCGTCGTGAGGGAGCTGGCAGCGACCTGATCAACGACGATAAGAGTGCTCGGCAAACCATCCGCCGTCACATCATTCACCGCCGCCTGACCCTGAATGGTGAGCGTAGTGATGGGGAGTGCGGCTGGGGGTGCGGGTGAAGGCGAAGGTGAGGGCGTGGGAGCTCCTCCCGTTATGTGAACATTGGTAAGCGCCGCAGTATTTAACGTAATAGTAACATTACCGTTGCCATCGCAAACAACGCCACTTGATGAAATGGCTGATCCGTCCACGAGGATGGGTGTTGTCGCTTTGGCTACAGAAGAATTCGCTGCGGCGTTGGAGTTATTGATCGCGTCGAATAGACCTATGTAAAGTGATGTTATTGGATCGCCGGTACGTGGATTTGTAGCGGTTGGAGGAAGCGCAAAATTACTCATGAGAAGCGTGCTGCCACCGGAGGTTGCGAAGGTTACTGGAGTCACACCCTCTGCCGTAGCATAGGAGGTTGGCGTGAAATTCATGGAAGTAGAGGGAGTCCATACGAAGGCCGATCCACTGACGTTAATGGCACTGATTGCCAATGTGCGCGGGGTGGTGAGTGTAGGAGTCTGGCTGGAGAGTAGGATGCCAGAGAGAAGCGGCGAGCGGGA
>JBDTJR010000041.1:0-5614 GCA_039935735.1 Chthoniobacterales bacterium
GACGTGCTCGCACGAAATTTTTTCGAGGTGATAAAAGGCCAGGCCGCTTCGCTCTGCCCGATAGAGACCGGCCTCCAAAGCGTCTTCGCCTGCCTCGCCGCCAAAGAATCCGCCGCAACCGGCCGCTTCGTCGATGTCCACCAGTTGTCTCCGGGGTAGCCGCTTTTCCTTCATTAAAGGGGTAGGGATGGTTGTCCCTAACCAACCCATTATTCAGCTTTCACCTCTTGTTGGAATTTCGTGACTGCATTTGGAACTTCGTCTTTTGTGAATAATGGGAGGATTAGGGACAATCCTCCCTACCATTATTACGATCTCGCTTCGCTTTCCCACTTCCCTCTCAGCGCCGTCTGCGAAACTTCCATGCGCCGAAGGTGAGAGCGACCACGCCGACGAGTGCCATGCTTGAGGGCTCGGGCACCGCCACCGGAATCAACACGATGCCCATTGCATTTGGAATCGAAAGCACGGAATTATTAATCGTCGATCCGTCGATGGCCGAGTATTCGCCGACCACGCCGCTGGTGTAGTTTGAGATGAAGATATGCCCTGCACCGTCGAGCGTGAAGTCATAGCAGCCGCTCAGCGCCGCGCCGGAAATGGAATTTGAAATTGTCATGACCAGCGAGCTGTCCGAGACATTATATTCGAGGATCTGGTTGCTCAGAGGTAACGAAACAAACAAGTGCCCCGCGCCGTCATATTGCGAATCCCACGGTGTGCTCAATCCCGAGATCAAAGGCGTGGGGTTGATGATATTCGTCGAGATCGTGAAGCTGTAAACGTTACCCTGGCTTTCGGAGACGACGTAGCCGATATCGTGCGCAGGATCAAGCGAGACAGAGTCGACATTCGTGCCGATCGCGCCACCCGTGCCGCCGGAGAGGAAGGCCGGGCTGCCCGTTGCGCCGGTCGTGGCATTATAAAGACCCACGCCATTGCCATTGCGAAGCGGGACATACAAAACATTTCCGCTCACGGTTACATTCACGGCAGCCGCCGTTACGAGCGGGTTCGGCGCAATCGATGTATTGGCGGTAACCGAGCTGTATTTTGCGACATATGAGTCACCGAGCGTCGAGATGACCAGGTTGTTCGAGCTATCCAGCGCAAGACCGTAAGGATCATTCAACGACGAGATGAAAGAAGAGTTGCTCGCACTCACGCTTCCGTTCGAGGCGTCGACGGTATACGCGCCCAGCTTGTGCCCGCCCTCTGCGGAGTCCACGTAAAGCTGGAAGATTTGCGCATGCGCCGCGCCGGTGAGCAGAGTTCCCAGCAGGAGGACTGCCAGTGTGGCTCCGAGGCTGGTTCGGGATACATTATGAAACGAGGGATAAGTCTTCATGATATTTTTAGGGGATTTGGGATGTCGCAGGTGGATTATTTTCCGCTTTAAACATTTAGCCTGATCCGCCCCAAAGAAGAATGGCCCCAACCGCTGTTTTATATGTACAAAACGGCTATCCACCCGAGCGAGAGGGTATGCTCAAGCCGAAGGCGAGGCCATCACCGCCGGATGCAGACGGTATTCCCTCGGCGATTGACCGGAGAACTTTTTGAATCGCCTGCTGAAATGAAACTGATCCTTGAATCCGCAAAGCTCCCCGATATGCGCCACCGTTTCATTCATCGAAACGAGCATCTTCTGCGCCTCCTGCAACCGCCGCCGCTCTACAAACTCCATCGGCCCGATTCCGATCTCCGTGCGGAAAAGATGCCCGAACCGCGACGGCGACAGAAACACCCGCTTCGCCATCTTCCCTACCGTGATCCCCGCGTCCAGATACTCCCGGTCGATATAGCTCAGCGTCGCACGGATTCTTTTATCCACCAGCGCTGTCTGCCGGTTCGCGTTGAGACGATCTGCCGCGAGCAATGCCCGCTCCAGCGCATGCTCCGCGTAGATGTCGCGATTGGGAAAAGGCGATCGGGAATCGCGCAGCATTTCCTCGCAGGCTTCCACGATTGTTTTCGCCGCCGTCGTGCCCGCATATTTCACAAGGTGGAAACCCGGCGCAGGGTTTGGCCAGTTTAACAAACGCTCGATCTCCAGCCGTGGCACAAAAAACGCATGGATCTCGCTACAGGCGGCCAACGCCTCGGTCCGGTAAGACGTATTCGCCTCCACCAGCAGCAGATGACCCGCCTCCAGCAGAAACGTTTCCTCCCCGCAGCCAATCCGCGCCGATCCCTTGAAAAGAATACCGAACGTCCAGAATGGAAGCCCTTGCGCTCGTTGGTAGCAAGAGCCCTTCGGGTTCCGGCATTTGTTCGCATAGACAAACATGGCAGTAATATCCCCTTACTGTCGTTTCCAGGTTCCAACAACGAAAATTACCCACATATCTGAAAGCAGGGAGGATTGTCCTCCTGGAACGTTTCTTTGGCCACGTTCTAATCCTCCCAGTCTCATTCCTCTCCCCTCTTACGCCCTCCCGACAGAGGCGGTTATATTTATCCATTTCCTATTGGGAGGATTTCCATTAAAAAATCCCTTCCTATATGAGACGTATCATTCTTGGTCTGGTCGTTGGTGCAATGGGGATTTCTTTCTCGTGGGCTGCGCCGAACGGGGCGCTTGTCTTTCCGCGAAATGGCGGTTACGAGGGCAGGGTAGGGAAGGCGCATGTGCTTTTTAATTCGAACGCAGGTGGCGTGATGTCCGTCGTCGAAGGCGAGTGGCCTTCGCTCACGGATCTTTCGAAGGTCGAAATGGTCTTCAAGGTATTACCCGCTGGCGCGACGGTTCCAGTCGAGGTGAATCAATCGAACGATCACAGCCCGGAGATCATCGTCATCGAGGAAGGTTCACAACGCGTCGGTGTGCGTGTGCATTTCAAATTATACGATGCGAAGCAGCGTTATCTCGGACACGGCACCACGGAGACGTGGATATATCCGAATGGAGAAATCTTTGTCACTGCCGCCGCAGGTTTTGAAGGCATGATGCCCAATCACGGATCGAAGGATACGGATACCGTAAACGTTCCCACCGGCAACGCGACGGTGATCGCTGCCGCACCACACCCAGGATCACCACAAAATGAATCCGTGACCGATGCCGCAATCCGCATCACGCACCCTGCCGATCTCAAGACATTCCTCCCCGGTAAAGGCACCGTGACGGGAAGTTTTGCCTTCAAGGACGCCGCACTCGCAGGACATGAGATCACGCTCGGCGCGACCGAGGCGCAGCCCCGCATGGCGCTCTATTGGCAGGCAGGAAAGCCGATATATATGGATTTTGTTTTTCGCAAGCAGGGAGATACTCCCACCTACGAGCGCTGGCCCGTCTATTTTCCGCAGGCTTACGCAGGCCCAGCTCCGGATAATGTTTCAATCACGGATAATAGTATTGATCTGCGCTGGCTGCAGAGCAACACCACCGCGAAACCGAACCCCAGCTTTGTCGCCTCCTTCCGCATGGCCACTCCCGCGAGTGTGGATGCCGTCAAGAATTTCGTCGCCGGGGAAAACGCCCCGATTGACCTGAAGGTCGAGGGCGGTGAATTATACGGAACTCAGGGTGGTTACAACGATTACGAGGGCGCTTACGTAATCCGCAAGACGGCGAATCCCCTCAAGGTTACACTTCCCGCTGATCCTTCAGGTCGCAACGCACGGGTGAAAGTCATCGGTATCTCCGGTCACGGTGCAGTCATCACAAAAGTAAACGGCAAGTCTGTACTACCGCACCTCACGGGTGAGGGTGGTATTGCCGACGATCCTCTCGCGCCGATCCGCGAGCATCCCGAAGGCCCTGCGGACATGGCATTCCTCAGTGTGTCACTTACGGCGCAGCCGCAGACGCTTGAAGTCAGTGAAGTTCCTGGCGTGCAGCTCGCCTACCAGACGCGCGATCCATGGCGGAATATCGCCTGCTTCAGCACGCGTGGCGGCGGACGCTGGGCAAACTTCCGCTTCTCCCTCGTCGACGGACGCGCACGCGATATCCGCGCTTACGGAAACCGAGAATGGGCGCTCACCGAGAATTATTTCCACTGGTTCGCCGTCTGCGGCTTCACGCCGCAGGAGATGATCGAGCAGTTGAGCGATTTTGAAATTCTCAAGAACGGCCCGGACGAAGCCGAGTTCCGCTACGTGAGTCGAAATGCCACCGAGAGCGTGGAATCCGAATTCGATGTCCGCGTTCCTGCGAATTCCCCCGGCATGCAGATGAATGTCTCGGCGAAATTCACCGTCCTGAAAAGCTGGCCGTACGATGCCGTGCAATTCTTCGACGTGTTTCCCTTCCGCGGCGTCTGGCCGAAAGACTGGTGGTATGACAGCGTCTTGTGGCTCTCCGCAGACGGCCGCTGGAAGACCATGAGCACCCTGAAACGCACTTACGACGGCGACAAGACATTGACTAGACTCACCGAAGGCGGTTTCTTCGCCTTCTACAGCTCCGACCGCGGCAACATGCTTATGCTGACAAAAAACTTTAAGCCAAAAAATCCCGTGGACTACACTATCTGCGGAAACTACGTCGATTTCCACATGGGCATGACGTTCCCCGATGCAAATGGAAAACCCCGTGTGCCGGATAAAGACATGTCCGCCAGCGTGGATTACGACCTCGCAATCTGGGGTGACAAAAACACCACGAAGGAACAACTCATCGAGATCGGCAAGAAAAGCATCGCCGCCGGTCATCTCGTCCTGCCCGGTAAATAAAATTCTAAAAAATGAAATCACGCCTGCATCTCTGTCTCGCGCTTCTTTGTCTCTCATCATCTTTCGCAGTCGATCTCACACCGGCTGCGGAGGATCAGTCATGGCCACCCGCGCTTCCCGGGGCGAAGGAGGGCACGGTCACACTGACGACGGATAAATTTCTCCAAATTCCCGCTTCATGCGCGGCGAAGATGAAAGAACCCGGCGCGGCGCCTTTCACCGTCGCGAAGACTGCGCCCACGGTTGACTTTGCGTATCACGGCAGTTTGCCCAATCAGGCATTGAACGGCACTGGCTGGTCCGCATGGGGCGATATCGCTGTCGCGTCGACCGGCATGGTCTATTGTGGCATTGGCGATCACGGCGAGGATAACAAGGGGAAATCCCACGCCTATCTCTACGCGTGGAATCCAAAAACAAATACGCTCAAGCAAATCATCGACGTGAATGCCATCGTCACCCGCACGAAAGGAGAGCCCACCTGGTCGAAAGTACACGCGGGCATTCTCGAAGGTCCGGATGGAAATATTTACTTCAGTGCGACGCTGAATGACGGCAACAGTGCGAACCAACCGGTAAACAAATGGTCCGAGGCCATTCCCGGCGGCCAGCTTTACCAGTATAATCCGCGCAGCGGAAAATCAAAGGTCTTCGCCAATCTCCCGGCAGGCCACTGCACCGCCACCACGCGTCTCGACACGGCCCGTTACGTCTGGTGGTGCAATCTGGAGTCGAGCACGCTCGGCGATAAGATACAGGCCGTCAATGAACTCTACGCCGTCAACCTGAAAACCGGGAAGCCCCTCTACAGGGCACCGGATGGCTCCGTCACCCAGAACCGCAACTTCGCCCTCGCGCGGAACGGCACCGTTTACTTCAACGGCGAGGGCGGCATCTGGAAATGCGACGCGCAGGCAAAAAAGATCGAGCCCAC
>JBDTJR010000042.1:0-36756 GCA_039935735.1 Chthoniobacterales bacterium
TCCGCGAGTTTTTCCACAATCCAGGTCTCCGGTTGTGCGATAGTTTTATCGGCCAATATCTTTACGATGGAACCAGGCCCTGCTTTTTCAGCTTCTACTTTCCAGGTGGCTGCGTGGAGTGCGCTTATGCACAGTCCAAGAAAACAGACAAGAGGAGTTGCGAATTTTAAAACAGGGCGGAGCATCATAATTTTATAAGGGTCGCGTCGGAAGTGTTGACTATTCCTGGGCGCGATAAGGCGCTCAGGGGTTTTTGCGAATGAGGCGGAGCTTGTACGCTTCTTTATGGGCGTCGTTCGGAAGGTCGCTCTTGAGCTGGGCGAAATTCATTCCTTTGACAAAAACTCTTCCGGCAAATGCCGGATCAAGGTTCTTAATAAGATCGAGGATGGAATTCACGGAACCCTCAGGAGTGGCATCTTCGCCGCTTTCCAGATATTCCTTCGTGGAGGGAATCCATTTTCTTCCAAGCTCCGAATGCGCCTGGAGTTCCGTCATTTCTGTGCGGACGAGTCCAGGACCCATTGCGAGAACGATGATTTTGCTGCCGATGCTTTTCAGTTCTTCGGCGACGCCTTCGGTGAGTCTCAAAAGACCCGCTTTACTCGATCCGTAGCCTGAGCCACCAGGAAGGGGGACGGTGGAGCCGCCACCATTCATATTAATAATGAGGCCGGAATTTTTCTCCATCATCAACTGAAGTGCGTAATGCATCGTCAGCATAGGGCCTCTTAGATTTATGGTGGCGTCCGTCCACCATTCCTCGGGATCGATTTCCCACAAGGCTCCGAGACATTGAAAGGAGCCTGCGTTATTAATAAGAATATCGATCTGGCCGAATTCCCTTTTAATCCAGTTAAAGAAAGCTTCGACAGTATCTTTGTCTGTAACATCGAGCTGCTTTGCAAATGCGTGGCCTCCATTGGCGGTAATGAGGTCTGCAACTTCCTTCAGGCGACTTTCCCTGCGTCCGGTAAGGACAACTTTGGCGCCTTCGGCGGCATAGCGGATGGCGAAGGCTTTGCCGATCCCTGATCCGGCACCGGTTATTACGATGACTTTATCGAGCAGATGTTTCATGGATTAAACGGAAAGACGGAGAGGTCAATTTTTCAGGTATTCCGAATCGTAGCGGAGAGGAGGTGAAAGGTTCATTGAACGCGGTGAATCTATCAGAAAGAAACAGGGAAACAATCCACCGAAGCGACAAAAACTTTCGTCGCAGCGACATTTGCGCTGAAGCGAAAAGGTCAATCAAAACATATCGGGTTCATGTATGATCTTTCTTTAGTGGCGGGCAAATGGCTCCTATAGTCCTATTTATGAAACGCTATTCCGCTCCGTGGAGTCCGTGGCTCTGGGGGCTTTCAGTTTTTACAGTGATTGCCTGCGCACTGGTGGTTTATTATCGGCTCTATTACCTGATGCATTTTGAAGTCCGATCTTTTAGCTCATGGCTCACGCTTATAGTATTTTTGTTTCCGATCCTTTCGTTGTTTTTCATGATACGCGGATACAGCATCGGCAATGGTGAGCTTCGCATTCATCGTCTATTATGGGATACGGTCATTTCACTACAGACGCTGAGGTCTGCGAAATATGATCCGAATATCATGAGAAGCAGCTATCGTCTTTTTGGGAATGGTGGAGCATTTTCTTTCACTGGCATTTATCGGAATTCCACGTTGGGTAACTACCGGGCTTTTGTAACGGATCTCAGAAAAACGGTAGCATTGCATTTTCCAAAGCGGACCATTGTAATTTCGCCCGGCGATCCAGAAGACTTCGTGCGGACGATAAGTGAAGCCTGATTGTGGATAGTAGCAGAACTTAGGCGGCGGCTATTCATTCCAATTGGAGGGAACGCTTGCCTGAGAAAATGGAGCCGACGACGAGACTCGAACTCGTGACCTATCGATTACGAATCGATTGCACTACCACTGTGCTACGTCGGCTTTTTGAGGGGAGGTAGAGACGCTAGCGGAATCCGCTGAGGGCGGCAAACAGATAATTTTCGGGTTTTTGGAAAGAGGATTTGTCGGAAACAAGAGGATTCGATAGAGTAGACATCACCTCATTATGAAAAAACTGATCCTCCCTGCACTTCTCCTTATTGTGGCATCCACGGCCTTTGCGCAGACCGCAGCGCCAGCCCCCGGAAAGCTTAAAAAACTGCCTCTGAACGGCTTTGTGACACTGAAGGAGATTACGGATGATTTTAATAACGCGCCGAACGAGGCTCAGAAAAAGTATGTGGGCAGGCGCATCGCTGTTTTCGGGCGTGTAGGAAAGCTCAATACAGGTGGCGGTAACAATGTGCTGGTAGTCTATCTTCAACGCCGGAATCATCCGACCCCGGATGTTAAAGGCAAAGTAACAATGGATGCCCTGCCGGGAGATACTTCGATCGCGGTATCGGATGATGGAACGCAGGCACAGCTTATGCATCGCGGACGGCGCTCTCAGGAAATTCGCCGATCAAATATCCTGGTCGCCATTGATGAAAATGTCGTGCTTAAGGGAAGCTGTAAGGGCAATGACGCAGGCGATATTGTTTTGGATGATGTGAAGCTCATTCGCCACAAACGTGCGGACGCAATGGCACGAAAAGCGGGCGTGCAATAATTTAAAATCTTAAGGGGAGTCGGTTGCCGCTCCTTTTTTATTCCATTAATTCGCTGCGGCGGGAGCGGCAGGGGTCTTTACCGCGACGTGAGTTTGTGCGCGCTTGTTGGCTTCGGCGGTGATGGCATTGACGGTTTTTTGCGCTTCGGAGAGGGCCTGGCCTTTGAGTCCGGCAGCGAGACGCGTGCTTGGGACGACGTGATTGCTGTAACGAAGCAGGGATTGGCCATCTTCATAGGGATCGACACGCAGGGAGCCGGTTGATTCTTTGGCGAGTGGAGATTCCAGAAGCTGCCATTTTACTTCGTAGCTACCGCCTTTTTGAGAATAGAAATTGCGCACGGTGTAGCTCACTTTGGAAAGCACGGGGAACTTCACGGTGTATCGGACATCCTTTGTATTGGCATCCGGAGTAGCGATGACTTTCGCCGAAATCATATTTGGCGTGTAAGAGGGGGCGCTGGCGTAATCGGTAAAAAGATTATAAACCTGCTGCGGAGTGGCATCGACGACATTGTAGATCGTGACTTTTGGCCAAATAGCGCCGGGGATAGTCTTAACAACTTGAACGGATTGACCGGAGGCGAGTTGTTTTTTCTGAGCCGTCGTCAAATCATCGCTCAAGGTAGCGTGGGCAAGAACTCCTGAGAGCAGGAGCACCGAAAGGATAAGGCGCATGGGTCTTTCATAGCCTTAAAGGCGCAGCTTATCAAATACGAAGAGAGTGCAATCGTTATAACTTATTCCCCGTAAGGCAATTGAATTTACTACGGAGTCGTGGATGGGGATGGGGAGGGCGCTGCATCGTCACCTTGTAGAACGCTTTTAACGCTTACTCCGTGATCATAGACAAGCATGCCGCCGTGCTTTCCTGCCTTATAGACGTTCCATGAGGCATAGCACGCGGCTACGGCAGTAAGAATGGCCAGTGAACGGGAAAACGTATTACGTCGAGAAAAGCAGGCGCTGGCTACGGCCAGTACAGCGGCGATAGTCGAGACATTTCGCGTAACTTCACCGTAGTGAGCATGTTCGTTAAGAAGATGGTCAACGGACTTGGAAAGATCACCTGTGTTATCCGCCGCATTCTCGCCTGTATAGACTGCAGTAAACGCGCCCGCAGCACCGCAGGCAAGAAGGATGGCGGCGAACAAAGGCAGCGAAAAGCGACGGACGAAAATGCAGATTACGGAAAAGAGTGTGCCGAAGAGAATCAACACGATGGGGAAATGAACGATGGCGGGGTGGAGAGGATCTGGTAACTTCATAAAGTATTGAAGGGAGGTTCTATTTACCTTGCGGAGGATATGACATTACGAATTCCTTTGGCGTTTGTAAGAAGGGGCTTAACACTCCACAATATAAATCCTCCACGCGAACCAGGCCCGATCGTGCGATTGATCCGCAGCTGATTTGCGATTTCAGTGGCGGACCAACCGCTTGAAACCAGTCGCTCAATAGAGATACCAGGATAGATCGGAATATTCCGGGGATCGACGGCCGGACTACGCCACCAGCGAAGAAGTGCCGAGAAGCTCTGTGGACCGGCGTCCTGCCAATACAATTGTGGAGCAAGGTAGTCTACCCAGCCTTCGTGAAGCCAGCGAACAGGATCGGCGTAGAGTTCGTTATACTGATCCAGCCCTGCGTGAACCTCTGCTGGTTGGCCTTTTGTATAAATACCAAAAGGGCTGACCCCAAAGATCGCGCCTGGACGTGTCCGGTGAACGGCATCGTGAACTTTGTGAATGAGGCTGTTCACATTATCACGCCGCCATTCGCCGAGAGAGAGAAGACCGCCACGGGATTTATAAGCGCTATAAAAAGCGCTATCATTAAAAACAAGATGCCCGTGTTCTGAGGGGTAGGGGTAGAAGTAATCGTCGAAATGAATTCCCGCGACGGGGTATTTACGAAGGATTTCCTTCACGACGCTGACGATATGGTCCTGTACCTCCGTGGACGAAGGGTCGAGCACAAGCAGGCTTCCCCAGACATGAGTGAACTGCGGAAAACGATGGGTTATGTGTGACTGAGCACGTCCACCGCCTCCGCTGGTAGCAGCGCGGTAGGGATTGAGCCATGCGTGAATCGCGATGCCGTTTCGACGGCCTTCCTCGATAAAGGTAGCGAGAGGATCATAGCCGGGGGACTGCCCCTGATGACCGGTGAGAAAGCGGCTCCAGGGTTCGAGGGAAGACTGATAAAAAGCGTCGCACTCCGGGCGTACCTGGACCATGAGGGCATTCAAGCCACAGGCATGAGCGGTCTGAACGATCCGGGCGATCTGTGCTTTTTGCTGCTCCACGGAAAGGCCGGGAGCGGAGGGAAAGTCTAAATTATAGACAGTGGCAACCCATGCGGCGCGCATCGGGGATTGAGCAAGAACGGTGTGTCCTGCTGCCATGAAGGCGAGCAGCGCCACGAGTAGGGAACGCATGCGAATCATGGACGGCAAGTTAAGCGCAAGATGAATCATTTCACAAGATGTCAAATGAGCCAATAGGGCCGGAGGCGTAAACCTCGGCATCGTATCGACAATATTGAGGAGCTTTAAGGCTTTTGGCTCGCTGCCCCGCCGACGCGTTCCATGAGATCTGTATCTTTTTGAGCGATTGCCATCTTAGAGCCATTGACGAGGATTTCTACGCGCCCGTCGGATGTCAAATGAAGCACTTTGCAGGTTGTTCCCGCGGCAACTGTGGAGAATCCGGCTTCTTTGCCATTCACCATAATGGGGGTTTTCAGTGAAACGCGAAGGGTGACTTCTTTCGGCCAGAGAGCGTGATTAGCGACAATGCCCGCATACGTCGTGGGAACGGATGAGGTGGAGATTAATTTAGATAAATCCGGTATTTCACCCAGGGGATGAGAGGTGAAGAAAAAGTAATAACCGATGCCTCCCAGTATGAGGAGAAAAATGAGGGGATACAAAATGCGCCGCATGGGGGAAATCTAGCCTGCATACGGTGTATGGCAAGACTGAGAGAGGGAGACGGGAGGAAAAAAATAATCCCGAGCATGGCATCCGGGTTTCGGATGCCATGCCGGGAGACGGGGAGGAATCTTACAAATCTTACTTATAAGAAGCCTGAGCGCCTTTGATATTACGCTTTTTGATCCACGGCATCGTGGAGCGAAGACGGGCACCAACTTTTTCGATAGGGTGTTTTTCGCCTTTTTTGAGGAGGGCGGTATATTTTTTGCGGCCGGTCTTGTGTTCCTTGATCCATTCCTTGGCGAATTTGCCGGTCTGGATGTCCTTGAGCGCGGCTTTCATGCGCTTTTTGACGGAGGCGTCCACAATCTTCGGTCCTACGGAAACATCACCCCACTTGGCGGTTTCGGAAATCGAGAAACGCATGCCGGCGATGCCTGCTTCGTTGATGAGATCGACGATGAGCTTGAGCTCATGAAGCACTTCGAAATATGCCATCTCAGGGGAGTAGCCAGCTTCCACGAGGGTCTCAAAGCCGCTCAGGATGAGGGCCGAGGTTCCGCCGCAGAGGACGACCTGTTCGCCGAAGAGATCGGTTTCGGTTTCTTCCTTGAAGGTGGTTTCAAATACGCCGCCACGGGTGCCACCAATGCCCTTTGCCCATGCGAGAGCGATCTTCTTCGCCTGCTTGCTGGGGTTCTGGTAGATGGCGATCAGGGATGGAACGCCTTTGCCTTCGGTGAACTGGCGACGAACGATGTGACCAGGGCCTTTAGGAGCGACCATGAATACGTCGACGTCCTTCGGTGGGACAACGGTCTTGAAGTGAATAGCGAAGCCGTGACTGAAGAGGATCGATTTGCCCTTGGTAAGATAAGGAGCGATGTCTTTCTCGTAAACTTCAGGGATACGGATATCAGGAACCGCGATAAAAATGATGTCCGCTTTTTTGACCGCTTCAGCAGTATCGTAAACGGGGAATCCGTAATCTTTGGCGACTTTACGGCTTGGGCTCTTTGGGTAAAGGCCGACGATGACTTTGACGCCGCTTTCCTTGAGATTGAGTGCGTGGGCGTGGCCCTGGGAACCGAAGCCGATGACGGCGCAGGTTTTTCCCTTGAGCGCGTTTAGATCGGCATCCTTATCGGTATAGATTTTAGCAGGCATGGTATGTTTGTGTTTGGTTTTGTAAATCGAAACGCCGCACTATTTGGTGCGGGCGAGGGCGACTTTTCCCGTGCGGGTGAGGTCGCTGATGCCGAAGTTTCCCATGAGGGTGAGGAACTTGGCGATTTTGCTTTCGGAGCCGGTGACTTCGATGGCGAGTTTTTTAGGCTGCACATCGATGATCTTGGCACGGAAAATATCGCAAATTTGCATGACGTCGCCGCGTGTCTTCGAGTCGGCGTTCACACGCAGGAGGACGAGTTCGCGGTCCACGTATTGTTCGTCGCGGAAATCCTGCACGCTGATGACATCGACCAGCTTCTCGAGTTGTTTGGTGACCTGCTCGAGCACCTTATCGTCACCGCGGACCTCAATGGTCATGCGCGAAGTGGTGGGATCGAGGGTGGGGCCGACGTTTAAGGTGTCGATGTTAAAACCACGACCACTGAACATGCCCGCGATACGCGTGAGCACGCCAAATTTATTCTCGACCAGGATAGATATCGTATGACGCATGCTGAAACGGGAGAGCCTGCTAGGAATCGGGGCATTCGTCAAACCGAAATACAGAGGTTTTTAAGGGGGGCTCAGAGGGCAGGGGGAGACTGCTTAGGGAGGTGCTTTTCCATCTGGTAGTTCACGAAAGAGATCCCCGCATGTTGAACCGTTTGGGAAGTTATCATTTTAAAGCCTGCATACTCGAAGAATGGTCGTGCCGTTATACTCGCATCGGTAAAAATGCGGGTAATGCCAAGGAATAATAATTCCTGCTCAATACTATGACATAGTGCGGAGGCTACACCTCGGCGCTGAAACTCCGGGTGAACATATAAATGATCCAAATGGCCATTAGATTCAAAGGTCGCGAAACCCATGATTTTTGAGTCTTCCTCCGCGATCAGGACATTGAGGCTACAAAGACGGTGGTGCCAATATTCGAAATCGGGAGGGATAGGTGCCCATGCTGCAAGCTGGGTCGGAGAGTAATCCGTCGGCTTAATCGAACGCACGGCATCCGTGAAAATATTAGCGAGATTAGCGATTTCCGAGGGCTGATAAAAACGCACCTTCATAAATATACCAAGCTGCAGATACTACTGATTCTGGAGGTCGCGCAAGAATGGATGAAATTAAAAGGATATTGAGCGCGGGGCTAAAACGAGTAGGTTCGCAGGGCAATGGAGCTACAGATTCCGACGAGAGATTATAAAGGCCATATTTTTGACTGCGACGGCACATTGGCCGATACGATGCCGCTGCACTATCGGGCATGGGCGCGGGCAATGAAGGAGTTTGGAGGCACCTTTCCCGAGGATTTATTTTACTCCTGGGGTGGTACGCCGACGGTGAAGATCGTGAGCCAACTTAATGAAAAATTCGGCAGTACGATGGATCCGAAGGCTACTGCGGCGCAGAAGGAAGTTTATTTTCGTGAATTGATTCCGGAGACGAAGCCGATTCTTCCCGTGATCGAAATCGCACGTGCTCTGCATGGAAAAGTAAAGATGGCCGTTGCTTCCGGAGGGTTTCGTCACCTTGTTTTGGAAACACTGGATGCATTAAAGATCACGGATTGGTTTGAGGTGATCGTTACTGCGGATGATTACGAGCATGGCAAGCCATCGCCTGATCCGTTTCTGATCGCTGCGGAAAAACTCGGCGTCGAACCGAAGGACTGCATCGTTTATGAGGACAGTCCGCTCGGTATCCAGGCTGCAAAGGCCGCAGGAATGGATTACGTTTTTGTACCGACGCCTACCGCGCCTGCGAAATAATTATTTCTCAAACCCGTCGAAGTATCCGAAGAATACGCCGTCCGGGTCATGCTTCGCGCGCAGGTCGCCGAGGCGCTTCCAGTTTTCGGGAGAGAAGGAATTTGTGACATCGTCGGGATAGGTGACGGTATCGCTTTCTCCGATGTAATTACCGCATAGGAACGGTCTCATGATTTTGAGCAGTTCCTCATGCCATGCAATGTTTGCGGCATCTTCTTCGGGTTTCATCCACATCGTCCAGCATGCGGCGAGGTAGCGCGCATTCATCGAGAAGGCGATATCGGGATTCTGTTTCTCTGGAACATTCGGGCCAGAGAAGAAAATGTATAGGAAGACGATGAGCGGTGAGGGCATCTTCGCGAGGTGCGGTGTGACCGAGGTGAAAAAATCCTTCGAGCTTGCATTGGAAAAAGTGGATTCCACGCGGCTGCGCATCGGTTCGGGCCATAATGCGCCCGAGGCATCGAAGAGTCCTGTAAAGTCAGTAGGAAACGCAACTGCTTTGGAAAGGCATTTTGAAACCATTGGACCTTCCTCGAAAGGCTTCAGCGAATCCTTTGCTTCCTGTTCGGTATCCGAAAAGGAAGTGGCGGTCATCATTGCGACTTTGCCGCCATTTGCTGCGCAGGCTTCGCGCAGTTCCGGTGGAGCGGCAACGACAAAAAGACTGAGCTCAATTTTTTCCGGCAGGCTGGGGGCAATGCTTGAGAGCCATGCGGCAAGCGCGGGTGCATCATCGAGGGAGTAATGATAGACGCTGCAATGGATCGCCTTTGGGAGAGGATGCAGCTTCAGGTGATAGCGCAACGCCACACCGAAGAAGCCGGAGCCCGCACCGCATGCCGCCCAGAAGTAATCCGTATTCTCATTCTTACTCGCTGTAATGCGTTTTCCTTCCGCGGTGACAAGCTCGACAGCTTCCACACTCTCGCATCCGTGACCCCACACACCCTGATTCCATGACAAACCGCCGCCGAGAAGATAGCCGCTGAGTTTTACCGTGGGGCAATGTCCGCTCGGAAAAGCAAGGCCGTGAGGCGTAATTGCCGCGAGCGCTTCGCGGTTGCTAATGATTGGCTGCAGGATGGCTTTGCGTGCCTTCACGTCGATCGAGATCACTTTATTCAACTCCGTGAGGTCGATGAGCATGCCGTGATTACGCAGCGAAGGATTGCACCAGTTATGACCCCCACCGCGCACGGTGACTTTTAATTTATTCTGGCGCGCAAACTTGATCGCCTCAATAACATCGTCCTCTTCCTTCACGCGCACGATAAGCTGCGGCGCACGATCAGGACGCGAAAGATTCCACAATCCGTCATACGCAAACTTTTTGAAATTTTCGTCACCCGGGATAACGACACTTCCTTTGCAAGTTTTTTGGAGTGCAGAGATATTCATGGATGAAGTATTTGAAAGAGCGATTAGGGAGGATGAGAGTCTGATTGGGATGTCACGCCAAATCAAAGGAAAAGCCTGAATCTGCTCTTATAGATGGACTATGGTGTTTCCATTTGCCATCGCGGAGCGTTGAGACTATCCGAGAGTATGTCAACGCATCCGCACCATACCGGGAAATGTCCGAAATGTGACCAGAAGATGGCGCACATCGTGGAGCAGTCGGTAATGATCTGGCAGGGAGATGTGCGAAGCGAGGGGCGTTCGTATCAATGCCCGCATTGTCATACGGTGCTATCGGCAGGACTTGAGCCTGTGGCGGAACTCAAGGGACTGGTGGGTGAGATTAAGAAGTATCTCAGCTTTCTTCAGTAACCGGTCTTCGGTTTGAAGTTTTTTTAAGCGGGTAATCCCGGGTAGTTAAATAAAACAAGATCGGAGCCAGTGCTCAAGCTCGTGCCGTCGTAGTTTAATTCAAGATTGAAAGTGTTTAAGGTAATGGCTCCTGATCTGCTTAAACTCGTATCCGAGATTCCATAACCTGACTGAATAACTAAGGTCTGTGGAGTTGTTGGCCCATTATAGATAGCAAGACTTCCTGCACTCAGGTTCATGTGCGAGCTGCTATGAACAGTCATGCTTCCAGCAGTATAGAGTGCCCCGACATTTGAAGAGGGGCTGGCCAGTCTGGCATTTCCGGATGTTGTTCCATCGCCGGTTTTAAAATCGGTGGTATGTGAAGTATCTGCAGACGTATGCAGGGTACGATTGACCGATAAGGAAAGGGTAGCACCAGCAGAGCTTGAGTCTCCATCGTCATGGAACTTGGCAGGGGCGGCATCTGTTGATTTGAAAACTCCTGCGTGGATGTCATCGACCTTCCCCACATTTGTAAAAGACAGCCCAGCAGGCGCAATTCTGTCTTCAAGGGTTTCCAGGAACATGGGGCAGATTATAAGGGTTTTTCTCTGTTCGGCAAGAATTTTTGGTCTTGGTAAAGTCAGGGAAAACTGCGAGTAACTAACTCTTAAAAATGAGTGATTTACCCCCATCCTCAAGAGATCAAAATGTAGCCGACGAGGATCATCTGAAGCTACTCGCGATATTTCATTTCGTCATCGCGGGATTTACCTGTCTAGGGATTCTCTTTCTTTTCGGACATTATATGATTTTCCACAGCATTTTTGATAATCCGAATATGTTGAAGGGGCCTTATCAAGGGCCTTCCCCGACGGCATTCTTTGCCATCTTCAATTGGTTCTATCTGATTTTTGGTGTCTGGCTCGTATCCTACGGCATTTTAAATGTGATTTCCGGTTTCTTTCTTCTGAAAAGAAAATACGGGATATTTTCTTTGATCGTGGCCGCAATCAATTGCCTGTTTATACCATTTGGAACGGCGCTGGGCATATGTACGATCATTATTTTAATGCGGCCTTCTGTGAAAGAGATGTACAGGAGTTAACCTTCAAAGAATTTCGAAAATGAATAAAATAATTAAACCGAAATATTACTCTTTGTCCGGCACGGCATTGGGCACACTAAGTTGCGTGGCATTTGCTTTAAGTTTTAATGGAAAACTCCATGCGGCGGATGTTATCGCATCTCCACTTGCTAAAGAGACAAATATTTCATCTCGGCATACGGGAAAACCAAAATCGTATATTCAATATGTAACCTACGATTGGCGAAAGGGATCCTATTATACGATTACAGCACCTCCGATAAACATTACGGGGAATCCGGAGTTTATAAGGGTTATCCCTAAAATGAATCTTAAGGTGAAAGTAGATAACGTGCCCAATGTCACTTTTGCACTTTCAAAGAATTTCGGATATCTGGGAAACGCACAAAATTACAGCATACAGCCGGTGAAGGATACAGAGGCACCGGATCGCAATAAATGGCATGTAGATCCAAAACATGAGCGTTACGTTTTCAAGGACAACACGGTTGTCACCGGAGGTAGACTGAAAGCAACCGCAGCAGGACAGTCAAGAACCTGGGAAATCGGCGGCTCTTTCACGATCGCGATAGCGTGGATTGAGAATTAAACAGTATTCGTTTTAGGCTGCTTTGCGGCGGAACATCCATATCGCACCGCTTAGGGTGAAGATGGAAATCACGATCATCGGCCAGACGTTTTGTACGACGAAGCTGAAGGGGACGTCTTTCAGGAAAATGCTTTTGGCGATGTTCAGGAAGTGGCGTAGCGGATTGATCCAGGTGATGGCTTGAAGCCATTGGGGCATGTTATCGATCGGGGCTGTGAATCCCGAGAGGAGGACGGCTGGCATCATGAAGCAGAAGACGCCGAGGAAGGCTTGTTGCTGGGTTGTACAGACGGACGATATGAGCAGGCCGAAGCCGACGAGGGCTGTGACGTAGAAGATCATGCTGCCGTACAGATAAAAGAGGCTTCCTTCGAAAGGGATGCCGTAGAAAAAGACACCGGCGATGAGAACGATGCTGGCCTGGAACACGGCGACGAGGAGTGCGGGAATGGCTTTCCCGATCATGATCATCTCAGGTGTGAGCGGCGAAACGAGGAGTTGATCGAAGGTGCCCTGCTCGCGTTCGCGGGCGACGGAAAGAGAAGTCACAATCAGCGTGCCGATCGTTGTAATAGTGGCGATGAGGCTTGGAATAAGGAAGTAGATGTATTCCAGATTCGGATTAAACCAATGGCGTACGACGATCTTCGAGGGAAGGGGGTGTCCAGCGGCATTTCCACGATCCATCATGTAGTCCTGCACCATTTGCTCTACATAATTCAGGGCGATCTGTGCGCTGTTTGAGTGGCGTCCGTCGAGAATGGCTTGAATTGCCACCGGGCGTCCTGTGGCGAGGCGTCGTGAAAAGTCATTGGGAAATTGAATGGCGACAAGTGCTTCCTGTCGTTCGATCACACGCGTGAGCTGTGCATCATTTTCCAGCATGATGAATTTTGTGAATGCTTTGGCACCGGCGAAACGCTGCATGAGTTCGATGGAGGCCGCACCGCCGTCCTGATTCATGACCGCGAGGGTTGCGTGTTTTACTTCGAGCGTTGCCGCGGCGGGATAGAGAATAATCTGAATGACCACAGGCAGAATGAGAAGTCGTCTTCCCTGTGGATCGCTGAACAGTACCTGCAATTCTTTAACGACAAGCGTACGGATACGGTGAAGGATTTCGAATAAGTTTTTCATTCCATTCTCCTCCGGGTATTACGTGCGGTGATTCCGAGAAAGAAAATGGATGCGGCCATGAGGAATAAAATATCCGGTATCAGCACGGCCATGATGTCGCCTGCCTGAAAGAGGGTTTGTATCGCGTCTACAAAATAGCGGGCCGGAATAAAATACGTCACAATGCGGATTGGCCACGGCATACTGCCGACTTCGAAGATAAATCCCGAGAGCAGCATTCCCGGGAGGAACGCGGCATTTAGCGCTGCCTGTGCGGCATTGAACTGACTGCGATTTACCGTCGAAATCGCGAGCCCCATTCCCAGCACACTTAGGAGAAAGAAGGTGCCTACGATGAATAGCATCCATGGTGAACCGCGATAGGGGACACCGAGCAGAAATGTTGCGACGCCGGTGCAGAGGAACAGAGATGAAATTCCAATGACATAATAGGGAATCAATTTACTAAGCAAAAATTCCGTGGTCGTAATAGGGGAGGCGAGAAGCGCCTCCATGGTGCCGCGTTCCCATTCGCGTGCGATCACAAGCGCGGTGAGCAATGCACCGATGACCGTCATGATGATGGTGATAGAGCCGGGGATGAGATAGTTGCGACTTTCGGCGGAGGGGTTGAACCAGAAACGCGGTTCGATGGAGATGAGGGGATCTGGATTTTCTCCACGATCATCCGCACGTTCCTGCTGCCATGTCTGCCATGCGCCCATGGTGTAGCCCTCCACGAAGTTTGCCATATTCGGCTCGGCTCCGTCGGCGACAACCTGCAAGGGCGCTGTCGCGGAACGTTGCTTCATTTTTTCTGAAAAATCCTGGCTGATGACAATGAATCCGCGGATATTTCCATCGGTAATCGCGCGCTCCACCGCATTCCGAGTGGGATAGTTTACGATATCGAGATAAGGCGAGCCGATGAGGCTGTCTGCAAAGCGGCGGGCTTCGCTACTCATATCTTCACTGACGAGACCGAGACGGATTTTTGTCGAGTCGAGATTGATGCCGTATCCGAAAATGAAAAGCAGCACCACAGGTAGGATGAAGGCGATGACATTACTGCTCGGATCGCGAATGACCTGAAGAAATTCCTTGCGACAAAGCGCCCGGAGTCGCCGCCACGAAAAATTGCGGGAAGGGGAGGGGCTATTAGCCCCTTTTTTAATTACAGAAGATTTGTCACTCATGGGCATTCTTTGTGACGAGTTCGATAAAGGCATCCTCCATCGTGGGATCAGGAAGGTCCTTACTTACGACGCTCTTTTTAAGATCATCCGGCGTGCCCGAGGCGATGAGCTGCCCACGAAACACGAGGCCGATGCGGTCGCAGTATTCTGCTTCGTCCATGAAGTGCGTCGTGACCATGACGGTGACGCCTTTTTCAACGACGGCATTAATATGCGTCCAGAATTCGCGACGGGTGACGGGGTCGACGCCCGAGGTTGGCTCGTCGAGAAACAGGATATCCGGCTCGTGCATGATCGCGCAGGCGAGGGCGAGGCGCTGCTTGTAACCGAGCGACAGCGTGTCGGTTTTCATCTTCAGAAAGGGGGTGAGGTGGAAGATATCCACCATTTCCTTCACGGTATCGCGTTGGGTGGCACCTTCGATGCCATAGACGCCGCTGAAGAAGAGGAGATTCTGCTCCACGGTCAGATTTCCATAGAGCGAGAACTTCTGCGCCATATAGCCAATGCGCTGTCGGGCCTTGCTGGCGCTCTTTTTAAGGTCGATCCCTACCACCATGGCCTTGCCGGAAGTGGGGGTAAGAAGACCGCACATCATCTTAAAGGTGGTGGACTTGCCTGCACCATTGGGACCAAGTAGGCCGTAAATCTCGCCCCGCTGGACCTGGAAGGTGACCTTATCGGTGGCCACAAAGTCCCCGAACTGCTTGGTCAGGTTGTCCGCTTCGATCACGACGGAGCCGTCATGGGGGATGGGGTCAAGGTGTCCGGCAAGGACCGAGGTGCCTCCCGGCCCACCACCCAAAAGGTTCATAAATGCGTCCTCAAACCGGGGCTTTACGGGTACGAGCTCGGCCTTCTCTCCGGCCCCGATTTTGGTCAAATTCGGGCGCTTGTTTTGGTCCCTTAAAACCAGCCGGATGCTATCCCCCTGGATGACCCCGTCGAGGACTTCCGGCTCGTTTAAAGCATGCGATAAAACGCGCCTCCGGCTGCCCTCCGGATTGCGTAGAAGGAGCACCCGGTTGGCCACCTGATCGGTCAGTTCGGAGGGCTTCCCGGCGAACAAAAGTTTGCCTTCATTGAGCAGGAGGGTGGCGTCGCAGCGCTCGGCTTCATCAAGGTAGGAGGTGCTCCAAACGACGGCCATTCCACCCCCGGCAAGCTCGCCGACCATTTGCCAAAGTTCCCGGCGGGAGATGGGGTCGACCCCCACGCTGGGCTCGTCCAGAAGGAGTAGTTTCGGGCTTCCGAGGAGGGCGCAGGCCAGTCCGAGCTTTTGTTTCATGCCTCCGGACAATTTTCCCGCAAAACGTGTAGTAAATTTAGTAAGATCCGTAAATGTAAGTAATTGCGTGAACACTTTTTTACGTTCTTCCCCTATAACATTGCGTAAATCGGCATGTAAGGTGAGATTTTCGAAGACGGTCAGGTCTTCATACAAGCCGAACTTCTGGGGCATGTATCCGGTCACTTCGCGGAGGGCTGAGACGTCCTTAATGGGGTCAAGACCCAGGACTTTGACGCTTCCGGAGGCGGGTTCCATGAGGCCGGCGATGAGGCGCATGAGGGTCGTTTTGCCCGCCCCGTCCGGACCGACGAGGCCTGTAATCGCCCCCTCCCGGATGCCACAAGTCACCGTGTCGAGGGCTGGTCTTTCCATCCCCTTAAACGTCTTCGAGAGGTCCTCGATGGTGACGATTTCCGGCTTCATAATTACTACAAAAAAGCTACTGCGCTTTTGGAATCTGGACGGTCACCGGCATGCCTTGTCGGAGGCCCGGACCGGGGTCGTCCACGACCACCCGGAGGCGGTAAACCAGCATGGTCCGAAGCTCGGGAGTTTCCACCGATTTTGGGGTGAATTCGGCCCGTGGTGAAATGTAACCGATCTTGCCGGTAAAGGGCTTGTCGGGCTGGGAGTCCGTGAAGACCCTAACCATCATTCCGGGATGGACGAGGCCAAGTTCCGGTTCATGGACGTAGGCGCGCACCCAAACCGGCTTGTCCAGGGAAAGGGTCAGGACGGGTGTCCCGGCGGCGACGATGGCGCCCGGCTCCAGTTCCCGGGTAATAATGGTGCCGTCATTCGGTGCAAGGAGTTCGGTGTCCTTTAAGTCGAGGTTTGCAGAGGCCAGGGCGGCTTCGACCTTTTGCAGGTCGCCTTGAGCCTGGGCGATTTCCTCAGGGCGGTATCCTGCGTTGAGTTGCGTAAGATTTTGTCGTGCCGAATCAAGGCGGGCCTTGGCTTCGTTGAAGCGCTGGATGGCGTCATCGTAGTCCTGGCGGGAAATGGCGCGCGTCGCGAGGAGGTCTTTTTGACGGGCAAAGACATTCTGGGCATTGGCGAAGGTGGACTCGCGTTCCGTCACAGCGGATTGCGCCTGCTCGATCTCTTCCACACGATATCCTTTCTTCATCATGTCGGCATGAGCCTTGAGGGAGGTGACCTGTGCTTTGGCTTCGTCCACGCGACGGCGATAAGGTTCAGGGTCGAGTCGGGCAATGACTTCACCTGCCTTTACGGAGTCGCCCTCGTCCTTAAGGACGTCCATTATTTTTCCTGATACGCGAAAGCCGAGATCGACTTCGCGGATGTCCACGTTTCCATAAAGGACGAGGCCTCGGCGTTTTTCGATGATCTTATTGATGAGGAAGTAGCCGCAGATTCCGACGACGGCGACGATCAACACTATGAGGCGGATGCGTTTCTTGTTCATTTATGGGTTTTCGATTTGCGGAGTTCGCGACAGAGGATATCGATGTTTTCGTCGATGATCCGGGTAATCATCTCAGTCCTTTTGTTATCGAGATTTTTCCAACCGAGGCGACGAAGGATTGTCGCTCTTGCGATGCCAAATATAAGGACCTGGCCGAAAAAAGTGTAGGTGCGGAGAATGGTCTCCGGAGCTTTGGGATCTACATCGAGAGCAATGCCAACCAGCCGGGTGACACTTTCATGCATTTCCCGTAGTCCTTCTTCATAAATCACCTCGAAGGCGGGCGTCGGTTCCATTTGTTCCCGAGCGATAAGGCGGCGAATGGCATCGAATTTCGGATTCGCCATTTTATCGACGAGGGCCGTGCGGAAGGCGCGCTTTAAAATTTCGACCGCTTCCTGCGGAGTATAGGAGAGAGATTTTTTCTTTTGCTGGAGATCGGAAATGATTTCTTCAATTCCTTTTCGGATTTCATGAATGCCGCCGCGCAGGAGGGTAAGGTATAGGTTCTCCTTGCTCTCGAAGTAATAAAAAATCGAGGCCACGTTCTGACCTGCCTCTTTGGCAATTTCACGGACCGAAGCACCTTCGAGATTCTTTTCCGCAAAGACCTTGAGGGCGGCTTCCAGAAGGCGCGTCTTGGCAAGGTCGCCCTTACTGGTCGCGGAGGGAGGTAAAGTTGATGAAGCGGGCTTCATAAGGAAATGTTAGCCCTGCTTTGAAAATAATCAAGCGATTGATTAAAATTGATCCAATATCAACTCTTTTCAAGTTTCTAAGAGAGGCTAATGTTTGGAAGTTCCTTCATTGCATGCCGTTACGTTCCATTATGCTCGGAGTCCTGTTGATGACACTGAGTCTTTCCCTGTCAGGAGTGGCGGCGGAAAAACCCATTGAATACACAGATTATAAATTTTCGGGTTCCACCATTCCCGAAGCGCGTGGGGATATTAGTAAAATAAAAGATCTGCCCGAAAGCGTGCGTGAGTGGAAAGAACCTGCGCAGCTTTTATTTGAACAGGGCATGGCGATGCCTCAAGGCGAGTATCGGCAGATCAAGATTGGGATAGGCGGTCTATGGAGTAATAAAACACAAATTATTCAAGTGCATGGCTGGGTATTACCTGCCCGGAAAAATGCCGATGGCAATTTTGCGGTGTGCTGGAATGGTCTTGTCTATCCGGTCATCGAAGTTGGCGAACCTTGCGATCTGCGCGAGGATGTCCGTCAGTTAATTGCAAAAAGCACGACGAAGAATAAAGAGTGGAGAGGAGATGTCGTGAACGAGAGTGATGCGGTTGCTTGCGACACGCTTTTGCCACTAAAGATTCCGCTTATTCTGGCAGGCGGAGATGGGAAGCTCGCGAAAGAAATTTTCGCGGCGTGGAGAGAAAAAGAATATAATAATCATTTCCATCCCTATTCACAAAAGCCGGGAGAAAGTTACCTGGCGTGGGCGAAAGAGTGGACGTTTCAAATTTTCAACCGTGGGATCTGTGCGATTCTGCGGAAGGATCTCACGATGGCAATTCTGAGTTTTCAGAAATTGGAGGTTGTATTACCTGCCGTTCAGAAAGAGTCGGATAAATGGCCGGATGAAGATACGAAAGAGATGAAGTGGCGATATTCTTTTGCAAGAGAGGTGCCACGTATCCTCGCTGATCTTGAACGTAAAAAAGCGGAACCACCTTTTGATGAAGCATTGCTTAAGTCGCCGGATCAAAAAGTGCGCATCGAGGCATTTATTCACTGTCTCGAAAGTTTGAATGACATGCAGGGAGGGCAGCCCGGCGGAGTGGAGTTTGGGCGTGATCCCATTGTAATAGCACTCATCAAAGAAGGTAAACCTGCGGTTGAACCACTTTTAGAATGTCTCGAAAAAGATACGCGACTTACCAACTCCATTCATTTCTGGCGGGATTTTGTAGCATCGCGAACGGTTCTCGGTGTACAGGAGCCCGCCTATGCCGCACTTGCGGGGATTATGGAGATGCCTTTCGTGCATGTGCGCTCGACGGGTGAGGATTTGACATCCAAGGGACCAGAGGAGCGCGTCAAACTAGCGCAGACGATCCGGGATTACTGGAATAAGACTAAGGATTTACCGCGGGAACAGGTATGGTTCAATATTCTGGCGGATGATAACGCAGCGCCCGATGATTGGGGCCAGGCTGCATGGAATATTGTGCGTCCTGTATCGCAGCAGGTCATTCCAAGTACCATGGCAATGGCCGCTACGGTTACGAATAATCCTGCGGCTGGTAATGCATTGGCCGGTGAGCCATTGCGATCTAAACAAAACCCGAGTCTCACAGATCTCCTCATTCGGCGTATGGAGCAATTGAATGCACCTCCTCAGGATGCCTCATTCAAACGTCCGAAGCAGGCGCTTTCGCTGGCCGAGGCACTCATGAAGTGGGATGGGGTGGGTGGTGCGAAGGCCGTGCAGACTCAATGCAATGCGATTGTCAGTAATTACGGAAAGAATCCAAAATTTGGAGAGCTTGGTGAGTCGCTTATAAATGTGGTGCTTCGTTTAATCGAAGCGGGACATACGGAGATTTTTGAGGACTATGCGGGGTGGTTGGAGTCTGTTCCTCCGAACTGTATAGCAAGCCCCAATGCCAGAGCGGCTGGCGTTCTGTGGTTTCAACCGATGTGGAGAAATTCAAGTGTTCCGTGTCTTCAAAAAGCGGCGACGCATCTTTTTTCTAAAAATGAGTCTGCGTGGCGAAGTTATCTGAATAGCGGGTCAGGATGGAATACGAACCAAAATTTATTGATATCCCCCATGCTGGGCGTGGAGCCTTGCCGGGAAATGATTCTGGCCGCACTTAATGATAAGACCCGCGCGGGAGAATGCGGTTATCTTACGGGAACATTGTGGATGGTTCGTCTTGACGGAGATAACTTGCAACTTGCTTCCTATGCGAACGCCAGCGCACTTCCGAATTATGGAATCTTCCGCGTCTGTGATTTATGGGCATGGGAGTTGTCCAAAATAACGACATTTCCGCATATCGAATTATATGACGCGGAAGCAGATCGTGATAAAGCCGTAACGCAATGCGCAGAAATATTAAAACGCAAAGGGAATAAGTACAAGGAACTGGAAGCGAAGACGCCAATTCGGTTTCTTATATTTGCCGGAAAGCCTACCGTTGAAATTCAGACAGCTTCCGAAGCTTCTGAAGTCAAAAAGCCCTAATCCTTGTCAGTGCATATGCACCGGACTGTTTGAATGCGAGACGCGGTGCACCTTTTCAAGAACACGCGGGACGATCTCGATGGCACGGTCGATTTGTTTTTCGGTATTGAAGCGACCGAAGGAGAAGCGGAGGCTACCGCGGGCGCGGGTGTCGCTCATGCCCATGGCTTTTAGCACGTGGGATGCGTGGACCGAGCCGGTGGTGCAGGCGGAACCGGCGGAGCAGTAAATGTGTTCTTCATCGAGAAGCATGAGCGCTGCTTCGGATTCGATACCTTTGAAAGCGATGCTCGCTGTGTTTGGCAGGCGGTGGATGAGGTCTCCATTTACGCTGCTGCCGTGTACGGCTTCGAGGATGGCGGCTTCGAAACGATCGCGAAGCTTACGGACGCGAGTAGTTTCCTCGTGGATATGGTGGCTTGCGAGTTCCGCAGCCTTGCCGAGGCCAATGATGGAAGCGACGTTCTGCGTGCCGCCACGACGGTTGTTTTCCTGACTACCTCCGATGAGCCACGGCGTAAAGCGGACTTTCTTGCTGATGAAGAGTGAGCCGACACCCTTCGGGCAATGCAGCTTGTGACCGGAGAGTGAGAGAAAGTGGATTGGCAGTTCCGATATTTTCATCGGCACTTTGCCGACAGCCTGCACGGCATCGATATGGAGAAGCGTATGTTTCCTTTTACAAATCTCCGCGATTTTTTCGACGGGGAAGAGAACGCCTGTTTCGTTGTTCGCCCACAAGAGCGAAACGATTGCGGTATCCGGACGGATCGCTTTCTCCAGCTTTTCGAGATCGATGTTTCCGTCATGGTCCACGGGTAGCCAGGTGATTTCATAGCCACGCTTGGCGAGATGATCGCAAAGTTTCTGCGTGGCGCTGTGCTCGACGGAGGAAGTGATGATGTGCTGCTTGTCGGGATCGATCAGAAGCGCGGAACGAATAGCTGAGTTAATGGACTCCGAGCCACAGCTTGTGAAAAGAACTTCGCGGGATTCGCAGCCGATGAGATGGGCTACGCGATCGCGTGCGGTTTCGAGCGCTTTCGCAGCATGTTTCCCAAGCGAGTAGGCGCTGGAGGGATTTCCATATTCATCGCGCAACCAAGGCAACATCTCTTCGAAAACAGCGGGATCGACCTGCGTGGTCGCGTTGTTATCGAGATAGATGATCTGGTCTTTGGTTTTGCTGCTCATAAAATTCTTCAGGGCTTAGGGTTCTGCCTGCATTTCAAGAGGGGGAGATCAAGTTGGGAGAAAATGACCTGTTCCTAAAACTGCCTGACAATACGGATACTATTCACCTTTTAAAAAATATAGCAAAAATAAGCCCCTTTTCAGGAGTCTTTTCGGAGTCCGACGAGGACTGGAGGCTCCGGAGACGCAGGGAGAGGGGCCCCGCGTTGAGGAGAATTGCCATCGAGAGGTGGGACTGCGAGTCGGTTTCCGCCGTCATCGCCACCGCCCTTTTTCTCATGCGGATCACAAAAGAGGTCGAATGCCAGAAAGATCGCCTTGGAGTGGCGGGCAAAGGCAAAATTAAATAACGCCAAAGGGATAATGGTCGCCATGAGAAGCTTCAGGATCGACCATGCGAAAAACCATTCGTAAATCCCGTAAAGTGCCACGGCGAAGACCGCGCCAAAGCCGTAATTGATCGCCCAGATCGACATGAGAAAATATCCCGGCTCACGTTCGTAGGGGTAGCCACAGCGTGGGCAGCCATCGAGAGGGGCAAACCAGTCGTGCATATTTCGCGTGACACTCAGTGGGAGAAAAATCGGCTTGGTGCCACATGTCGGACATTGCAAAAAAAGCGCGCGCTTAAGGTAAAGTAGAGCGGTTTTTAGCGAGCGTTCCTCCTGCATGCAGCAAGATTACCTGATAGGCGAAAGGAAGCAAGACGTCAGGAAATGCAGGATTGATAAAAATTCCCTTCGGATGGCGGAATTTAATGGTAAGGATCGCGGGATGAATGAAGCCACTCCTTCCGAAAATTCCGGCGGTCCCTCCGCAATCGCGGGATTGTTTTTTGGAGTCTTTGGAATGTTTTTATGGCTGATGCTTCCGCTCGGACTTCCCACGTCGTTGCTCGGGCTTTTTTTCAGCATTCGTGCGCTCAAGGGGGTGCGAAAAACCATGGCACGCATAGCGACCATATTGTGCAGTCTCGGCCTTATCTTGACCGTTGCGAATTTCGGCCTGGGATATTATGTCATGAGAACGGGAAAACCTCGCGTGCTGAAGGAGGCAATCGACAAATTACAATGGCAGATGAAGGAAGCGCGACTGTCAGCGGCCACTCCTCCTGCGCATTTGAAGGCGCAAAATCTTTATTTGATTTCGGAAAGCACGCGGGGAGAAAGCCAGGTGGGCGAAGTCTTACTTTCCCGTGGAGACGAGGTGCTTTTACTCCACGGAAGTGGAGAGGATGTTTTTATCCAGACCAGCGATGGCAGGCATGCAAAGATCAAGCGCAGCCTGCTGCGATAATCATTTAAAATTGAACCGCTGAGGCGCGGAGGGGGGGAGTAGGAAGAAGAACGTGCCAAAGAGAGAACGCTTGCTTTTGCGGCGCGCTCGGTGAGCACGCCCTACCTCGGAGGCGGAGTTTGCACATATGAGTGCGGAATTCCAAAAAGATGTGGAAGGTGAATAGTGGGAGCGTTAGGGACAACGCGCCCTACCACATTGAGGAACTATCGAAGCTAGCGCTTCGATTTTGCCAGCGGCCGACGTTTATTTTTCGAAAATTCGGGAACTTTAAAACGGGATGTCGTCGTTTTCCAATTCTTCCGAATGCGGGGCATGGGATGGCTCTTTCCTCGATGAAGGAGCGTGGCTTCCCTGACTTCCTCCAGAGGGCTCGGATTCGCCTCCAGCGCCACCAGAACGTGGGCCGAGGGGTTGAATACCATCAGCGACGATGCGCAGGCGGCTGCGTTTTTGCCCGGACTGCTTGTCTTCCCATGTATCCATCTGGAGACGGCCTTCGATGAAAACCGAACGGCCTTTGTGAAGATACTGACCGGCAAATTCCGCCTGTTTACCCCAGAGGGTAACATCGACAAACGTTGTTTCCTCGCGCTTCTCACCGTTCTCCATTGTATAGACGCGATTGAGCGCCACGCCAATGTCAGTCACGGCGCTTCCCTTTGGAGTGTATTTCACTTCAGGGTCGCGGGTGACGTTTCCGATCAGCATCACTTTATTCAGGCTTGCCATGGGATTTGCTCCGGGTGAGGGGTGCGGAAAAAGACGTTACGCCTTCTTTTTTGCGAGCTTCTGGTAGTGCTGCATGGTGACAGCGGCATCCAGCTTGAATTTTTTCTGGAGCTTGTCCACGAGGGTGGGTTCGCCTTCGAAAATGAAATTCACAAAGTAAGCAGTGTTGCTGTGCTTGTGTTCATATGCGAGCTGGCGTTTATCCAGGCGCTGAATTTGTTCCACGTTCGCGCCTTCGGCCTGAAATTCTTTTTCAAGGCGGTCAACGGTTTCCTTTGCTCCATCTTCCTTGCCGCGCAAATCCAGCGCGAGCAGTGCTTCGTATCGATTCTTCATATTAGTTACTGTTTTGGTTGAATAAATTCATTGTGGCTTCGAGGTCATTTGTCAATGCATGCTGCACGGCATCCGAAGCCCGCTTGACGGCAGTATTGACCAGAGGAGCCTCTTCCTCCAGAAATTTCCCAAGAACATGGTCCTGCATGTCATTTACCGCAGAGCCAATGCCGATCCGCAGACGGGGAACGTGTGAGGTGCCCATGTGCATGAGCACAGATTCCACGCCGTGGTGGCCGCCCGCACTGCCTTCTTTACGCAGTCGGAGGTGGCCGAGGGGTAGTGCGGCATCATCGGTAATGATCAAAATCTGCTCGGCCGTTATTTTGTGATAACGCGCGAGATGGCCTACGGCCTGACCGCTAAGATTCATGAATGTCCGGGGCTTTACGAGCCAGAGATCGCCATGCCGTGCGGTTTCCGCATCCCACTGCGCGTCAAATTGAAAAGACACCCCGAAGCGGGATGCCAGTTCATCAATAACGAGAAAACCGACATTGTGGCGGGTATTGGCATATTCCGAACCGGGATTGCCTAAACCCGCAAGAATGCGGAATACGCCTGGGTTTTCCATTCAACAGCAGAAGACTACTTCTTCTGATCGCCCGCAGCCGCTTCAGCGTCGGGTTTCTTTTCCTTGATGACTTCGGGCTGTGTCACGGCGCCTTCAACAGGAGCAACAACTTCCGCAACGGTCGGCTCGCCGACATGGAAGACCGTGAGGTCTGCTTCGGTAATCGCAGTGACTCCCGCTGGCAGCGGAAGATCTTTTACATGAATAGCGTCGCCAATTTTCAAAGACGAAACGTCCACGGTGATTACGGAAGGAAGATCCTTTGGCAAACAGGAGATTTCCAGCGAACGGATATTGTGCTCGAGGATACCGCCGAAATTCTTGACGCCATCCGCTTCGCCGACTGCTTCGATCGGGACTTCGGTCGTGATCTTTTCGTCTGCAGAAATTGCATGGAAATCAACGTGAAGAATAATGTCCTTCAGCGGGTGATGCTGAACTTCCTGAATGAGCGCGAGACGATTGACGGTCTTGCCAGCTTCATCAATCTGAAGATCAACGAGAAGATTTTCACCAATGGCTTTCGAGAGGAGACGATCGATTTCCTTGCGGTCGATTTCGAGTTCCTGAGCTTTAAGCTTGGATCCGTAAATGATAGCCGGCACGCTGTTGCGTGAGCGGACTTTTTTAACTGCATTGCTGCCGCGATCAGAGCGCAGGCGGGCCGATAACTTAGCTTGGTTTGACATGATAGTATTACTCGTTCTTCTTAGGTTTTAATTCAAAGAGTGAACTGACGGATTCGTCCTGGTGAATACGCTTCAAGCCTTCTCCGAGTAGCTCTGCCACGGAAATTACCGTGATCCTGCTATCCAGATCGGCTTGCGGCGGAACGCTATCCGTCGTGATCAACTCCTTGATCTCTGAGCTTTTCAATCGCTCAAGAGCCAAATCTGTCAATACTGTGTGAGAAACACCAGCATAAATATCTTTGACCCCATTTTGTTTCAAAATTTTAGCCGCACTGGTCAAAGTACCTGCGGTTTCCGTGAGATCGTCGACAATAAGGACATTTTTGCCCTCTACTTCGCCGATGACATGCAGCGCTTCCACCTGAGTGGCATTAGTGCGGCGTTTTACGACGATTGCCAGAGTAGCGCCCAGAGCCTGGGCATAAGCGGAGGCCATTTTTACGCCGCCGACATCAGGAGATACGACGACGAGATTTTGGAGGTTCTTGGCCTGAATATACTGAATCATTACGGGCAAAGCATAGAGATGATCCACGGGAATATCGAAAAATCCTTGAAGCTGCTGCGCATGCAAGTCCATTGTCAATAAGCGATTAACGCCAGCCGCTACGAGTAGATTGGCCACCAGCTTGGCGGTAATTGGCACACGGGGCTGATCTTTACGATCCTGGCGGGCATAGCCGAAAAATGGAATAACTGCGGTGATCCGCTCGGCGCTCGCACGGCGTGCGGCATCGACCAAAATGAGCAATTCCATTAAGTTCTGGTTCGTCGGTGGGCAGGTGGGCTGGACGATATAGACATCGCGGCCACGAATATTTTCGTTAATTTTAACGAAGGTTTCCCCATCTGGGAAAGAGGTGACGGTGGCTTTTCCTAAAGGAAGGCCAAGGTAATCACAAATTCGTTGAGCCAGTACGGGATTGGCGTTTCCGCTGAAGATTCGAGTTTCGGGCTCTTGACGATACATCGTGGTTTTAAGGCTTTGAAGAAGAGGCTGTTAGAGCCGATTTAGTGAAGCGGTTCGGGAGTCGGCGGGGGATTGAGAGGAATGGTGGGCTCGATGCGGTCCTCTTTTAAGCGATCCAGCTGAGCATTAAACATATTTTTGGTGTATTCCGTAGTCGAGGGATCAAGTTCGCTGATTTTTTTATTCAAGAGCTCGTAGTATTTTCTGTAAGCCGCACGACGATTAGCATCGGTTGTCGCTTTCTCCGCCTGACTTTGAAGGCTGCGGATGTCAGCATTCTTTAACGCTTCAGTTTTTGCCTTGCGGTAGTGAAGGCGATCCAGGCGAAGTTTTTCCGCTTCATTTTCCTTCGTTGCGGTGGCGGCTGGGATTTCGGCAGCCTTTGTTTCTTCGGGGACGAAGCTGTTAGGTTCGGTAAATGCGGAATCCGGCATGGCAGCGTCCGTTTTCTTAGGGCCTTGTGCGGCGGGTGCCTCGGAGGAATCCGATGGGCCGGTAGGAAGGGGGGCATCTGCTGGAGCAGCGGTCTCGCCCGTGGAGCCCGGATCACTCGTAAGAGATGGGACTTTAATGGGTTCGCTGCTGATTGCGGCATTGCCGGTTTCAGAATTCGGGTCGATAGAAGCTGCCGCATTTCCCGGAGGGATTAATGGAGCTGATGTTTCTGTAGCGGCCGCGGGTTGTGGAGAGTTGGCGGAAGCTGGGCTTACTGCTGCGGCTGCCGGGGAGCTTTCCGCAGTGGCTGCGGGCTGAACAGGCGCAGAGGACTCCGGGGAAGCCGATGGAATAGCAACCGAAGGGGATGCCACTGCAGGAGCTGCATCTGAGGCGCTCGGGGCGGGTTTTGCGTCGGCCTGGCTATAGGCGCGAGCGCAAAAAGCGGTTGCTAAAAAAGCGATACACAAGAAATTCTTCATTCCGGATAGGGATTTATGCTGGGATTTGCTCGACGTTAAAGAGAAAAACCAAGCAGGTTTATGTTTTGTTTGCAAGCGATGAGCCAATGTTAATACGAGAACCTCAAGTTTTACAGCCTGTTTCTCTTCCTTTTTCTCCACTGGAAGCGGCCAGAAAACTGCAAAAAAACGATGGCTTCGTTTTTCTTGATAGTAGCCTCTCCGGACCAGGTGCAACTTCCATTCTGGGGGCTCGACCGGAGGAAATTCTTGTGGGAAACCTCGCAGATCCTACCTCGCTGAGAGAAAAACTGGCCAATTTTGCGGCAGGAGGCGGGTCTGGTGCGGCGATCGGGTGGATCGGATATGATGGGAACTTCGTTTTCGGGATTTACCGCCACCTTCTTATTTATAGCCACGATACGGATTTCTGGCAGGGAATGGGGACGCTCGCAGACTTTTTTCATCCCGAAACCGCGAGCGAGCACAGCTCGGTGGATTTTGAGCTGCGTATGGCACGGGAGACTTTTTGCGAAATGGTGGACAAAGCCCGGGAATACATTGCGGCCGGAGATATCTACCAGGTATGCCTGTCGCATCCGTTTGTATGCTCGAGATGGGGGGCGGATTCGTGGGCGTTTTATGAAAAATTCCGCGAAGTTTCTCCAGCGCCGCATGCAGCATTTTTGCGATTGAACGGGTATGAAATTCTTTCCGCGTCGCCGGAAACATTTTTGAGAATTGACGATCGGGTGATTGCGACACGACCAATCAAGGGTACTAGCGCGCGTTACGAAGATGCGGCGCGCGATGCGGCTTCGGCAAAAGAATTACTGGCTTCGAAAAAAGAAGCGGCAGAGCTTGTGATGATCACTGATCTCGAACGAAATGATCTTGGACGTGTCTGCGAATATGGCTCGATCAAGGTGAAGGAAATGCTGGCGCTGGAAAGTTTTCAGCAGGTGTTTCATCTGGTCTCGACGGTGGAGGGACGACTACGGGAGGAGTGTTCGCATCTGGATGCACTTATAGCGTGTTTTCCTGGGGGATCGATTTCCGGTGCGCCGAAAATTCGGGCCTGTGAAGTCATTGCGGAACTGGAGCCTTTCCCTCGTGGAATTTATACGGGGGCGATTGGTTATTTTGGCTTTGATGGGAAGAGTCAGTTCAATATCGCGATTCGCACGGTGGTGGTGCATGGAGAGGAAGCTTCCTTTCATGTCGGTGCGGGAATTGTCGCAGATTCGCAACCGGAGCGTGAGTGGGTGGAAACGCTGGAAAAAGCATCGGGTATATTAAAGGCCGCGCAGGGAGGGTAGGTCGCGACCTTTGTATTTGGAGGTTTTGACGGTGACTTTCGGTGGAGAATTATCGTATCAACAATCTTTCCGTGTCCGCCTTGGGCGATAAATCCTCACGCGTTTGATTTTTAAATATTTTATATGAATTCATATCCATTACATCCTGATCGCCCTACCCATATTCTCGACGGAATATGGGACTTTGCCTGGAAGGGTGAAACCGCGGCGCCGGAAAAATTAAAGCCCGCATCATTTAATTTTACGGAGCGTATGCCTGTGCCGTCGGCGTTTGATGCGTATCCTAAATATGCCGGAAAACGCGGGACGGCGGCTTATCGCACCTTTATCGAAACGACGCCGGGTCTTCCGGGGCGACTTTACCTCGAGGGCACGGGCTTGTGGATTAAAGTATTCGTCGATGAGAAAGCGATTGGCGAAGCAGCGTTGCCATACTGTCCGTTGCAATTTGATATTCCTGCGTCGTCCGCGAAGAAGCGGGAGTTGGTGGTTGTTGTCGACAATCGTTTTGACTTCAAACGCACACCACTCTTTGAACCCTACTTTGATTTTTACGCATACGGTGGCCTTTACCGTTCCGTGATTTGGGAGGAGCGTCAGACTGGACCCTCGCTCGAACGCACGCAAATTTTTACCACGGATTTGAAACGTCGTAAAATTCGTTGCCGCTTGTTGTTTAACCCCGCTCCTAAAAGAGGATCGATTCCCATCGATCTCACATTGGATGAAAAAAATCCCTTAGCATCCGTCGTGGCGATGGTGAACTCCAAGGGAGAGGCGGAGTTTGAACTAAATCTTCCTGCGCGCGTGAATCCGTGGTCTCCGGAAAGTCCGGAGCTGCATACGCTTCACGTCAAGACACCGCATGGAGAAGTGATTGAGCGATTTGGGTTAAGAACCGTCGAGGCGAAAAAGGGGCAGGTTATTCTAAATGGTGCTCCTGTTCGCTTGTGGGGATATTGCCGTCACGATGCGCATCCGCAGTTCGGACCAGGATTACCCCTTCAGAATCTCGTGCAGGATATCCAACTTATGCAGAGCGTGGGTTCGAATTTTGTTCGCGGTGCGCATTATCCACAGGACCCACGGTTTCTCGATCTTTGCGATGAAATGGGGCTGATGGTATTCGAGGAAGGACTCGGCTGGCAGAATGCACACCACTCGAAGGATAAAAAGTTCTTTGCTTTGCAGGAGGATCAAATGCGGCGGATGATTCAGCGCAGCATTAATCACCCGAGTGTTATCTGTTTTGGATTTCTCAATGAAGGGGTGAGCGACTCAAAGGAAGCGCGTCCTCTTTACAAACGGCTGGCGCAGGTGATTCGTGAGGAAGATCCGAGTCGACTGGTCACCTATGCTTCGGCTCGTCCTTTCAAGGATATTAACTACGACATCGCGGATCTCATCAGCATTAATACTTATCCTGCATGGTATACGCAGGATTATAATAATCCGCATCCGCTGTCGGAAATTAAGGAGCATTTAAAGAAAATTGAGAAACATCTCAGTACGCAGAAATTAAAAAACAAACCGGTGCTCATTTCGGAAATCGGTGCCGGTGCGCTTTACGGATGGAAAGATCCGCACAACGGATTCTGGACGGAAGAGTACCAGGCAGACTATCTGCGCGAAGCGTGCAGCGCTATTCGGGATAACTCCCGCTTCTGTGGCGTGGCGCTCTGGCAGTTCTGCGACGGACGAACGTATGTGGGGTCTCGCACGATTGGTCGACCTCGCGCCTTCAATAATAAAGGATCGTGGGACGAATTTCGTCGCCCCAAGCAGGGCGTGAAAGCCGTGCGCGAAGTATTTGCGTCTGCGAAGCAGCGGAAGTAAAAATTAACGAACAGGTTATCGGAGAAAGGCTTCGAAAAGTCCTCCGTCTACCGTGATGATTTGTCCGGTCGTCTTGCTCAGTCGATTGCCTACCAGCAGAAAGTAGGCTTCGGCTTGGTCTGCGGGCGTGATGGGTTCTTTCGTCAGTGTACGGTCTGAGTAAAATCTCGCCAGCTTGGAAACAAGAGACTCGGTAGCTTCGTCGTCGGTATAAGGAATGTTGTATTTCGCAAGGGAACCTATTACGCGGTCTCGTGGAAACATCGCGCTTCCCTGCACGACGGTCGCGGGAGCTACGCCATTGACGCGGACCAGCGGTGATAATTCGATGGCGAGTTCGCGCACGAGATGATTTGCCGCTGCTTTCGAAGTATCGTAGGCGACACTGCCTTTTTTCGCGACAACGGCATTGGCGCTAGTGGTGAGGACGAGATTTCCTTTCAGGCCTTGTTCTTTCCAGGTTTTCGCTGCTTCGTCGCCTACGAGATAGCTTCCCATTACATTGATCTGGAAAGTTGCATTCCATTTATCATCGGGAATATGCCCGGAAGCATCGGAGGGCACGAAAATGCCCGCTGTCACGCAGATGGAGTCAAAGCCGCCATATGCCAGAGCAACCTGATCGAGCATTTTACGAATACTTTCCCGATCGGTGACATTCGCCTGTAGGCCAAGTGCCGGCCCGCAATTGCTGATGCCGCTGCCTGCCACTCCGATTCCATAGCCGAGCTTGTCGGTAATTTCTTTGGCCGTAGATTCTGCAGCCTCTTTATTTAGATCGACGCAAACGATATGTGCTCCTTCTTTGGCAAGGCGATGGGCGGTCTCTTTTCCAATGCCGCTTCCTGCGCCAATTACCACAATGACTTGACGGGCTAGTTCTTTTTCTGCGGGCATGCGCTGGAGCTTTGCTTCCTCAAGCAGCCAATACTCGATGTCAAAAGCTTCCTGCTGCGGCAGCGCGACATATTCATCAATAGCTTCGGCACCGCGCATCACCTCTACCGCACAATTGTAAAACTCCGCAGTAACGCGGGATTCCGATTTTGTCTTGCCCCATGCGATCATTCCGACTCCGGGAATGAGAACTACCGTAGGATTCGGGTCGCGCATAGTGGGGGAGTTGGACGCCTTGCAGGTATTATAATAGGAGGCATAGTCCGTGCGATATTTCGCGAGGCCATCGCTGATCTTCTTTTTAAGCGCGTCAAACTCTTCGCTTTGTGGATTCCAGTCGATATAAAGTGGCTTGATCTTTGTGCGAAGGAAATGATCGGGGCAACTTGTGCCAAGTTCCGAAAGACGTGGCGCGTCTTTGGAGTTTATGAAACGAAGAGTCTTTTCGTCATTCTGAATAGTGGCAATGGAGCGCTTTGGCTGTCCGATCTGTCCGCGCAGCCATGGGAGTATTCGAGTAAGGGTTTCTTCACGCTTTTGTATGGGCAGTGTCTGATAGCGTACGCCACCAAATGCGGCGACATCGCCCCCTTTTTCTGCATATTTTTTCTCGATGTAGATGGAGGCTTTTTCGATGAGACGAAGTGTCAGATCATAGCATGCTTTGTCTTCATTCTCCCAGGAGATAAACCCATGCTGCCCCATCATGATTGCTTTGATTTTTGGGTTGGTACGCGAAATTTCCTGCATCGCAAGGCCGAGTTCAAAACCAGGCCGCATCCAGGGGACGTATGCCATCTCGCCTTCAAAAACTTCACGGGTAAGTGCTTCGCAACGCTTCGTTGCAGCGATGGCGATCACGGCATTTGGATGCATATGGTCAACGTGTTTTCCCGGAAGAAAGCTATGCAGTGGGGTATCGATGGAGGGGGGGCGGGGGTTGAGATTAAACGTCGTGTGACTGTACATTCCGACCATTTCATCTTCCGCGGGGGATTTTAATCCTTTGTCGGCGCGTGTCGCGTAGAGGCGCTGAAGATCGAGGAGCTTTGGCTGGTAAAGGGATGAGAAGTTTTCACGTGTGGAAGTGCGTAGATCGCCGCCTGAGCCCTTCACCCATAAAACTTCGACGCTCACGCCGGTAAGGGGATCTTTTTCCATGATTTTGGATGAAGTATTACCTCCGCCGGTGTTGATAATGCGTTGGTCCGCGCCAAGACAATTTGAGCGATAGACCAGACGTTCGACGGCATCCAGTTTCGTAGCAACGGCGTTGTCCCAAAGATAATTTACGCAGGATGGATTTTTCATAGGTTTATTCAGCTTTTCAAATCGATCATAAGCAGCTTGCCAAAGATCGGGATTCTGAGGAAGATAGGTTTCGACAGCAAAAGAATTACGAACCACGGTTCGGGCTTCCGTAATGGATTTTAAGTCGCCCAATGCTAATCCCTGTACCAGCACATTCCCCAGCGCGGTTGCTTCTGCGGGACCGGTAAGCACCTTTCTCCCGGTGGCATTTGAGGATAATTGATTAAGAAGGTGATTCTTGCTGCCACCGCCGACAATATGAAGGCGTTCGATCTTCATTCCGGTGACGCTTTCGAGTTCCTCCAGAGTTTTGCGATAAAGCAGTGCAAGGCTCTCAAGGATACAGAGAACGAATTCGCCCGGCTTTTCGGGTACGGGTTGCTCTGTTTCCCTGCAAAAGGTGGCGATCTTATCGGGCATAGCTCCGGCTTTCATGAAGCGTAGGTCATGCGGATTGATAATGCTCTTTAACGGCGTTGCGGACTCCGCCATCTTCGCGAGGTCTGCATAGGAGTAATCATTTCCTTCCGCTATCCATATGCGGCGACATTCCTGAAGGATCCACAAGCCAACGATATTTTTTAAAAATCGGATGGTTTTTCCGTAGCCCGCTTCATTTGTAAAATTCAACTGACGGCTTTTCTCGGTAATTAGAGGCGAGGTGAGCTCCACTCCGAGAAGCGACCATGTTCCAGAACTGAGATAAGCCCAGCCCTGCCCTTCAGCGGGGACGGCGACTACGGCTGCGGCCGTATCATGCGAGCAGGTTGCGATGACTTCCACATTTTTGAGATTCACGTCCTCTGCGACGTTTTCCAACAGAGGCCCGAGCTTTGTTCCTGCATGCACGAGTGGAGGAAAAATAGCAGATGGCATTCCCAGCTTGTCCGCAAGCATTGTGGACCATTCATGCGTATTCGGATTGTAAAGCTGGGTAGTGCTGGCAAGGGATGCCTCACTCCTGCGTACGCCGGAAAATAAGTAGTTAATATAATCCGCGATATTTAAAAAGCCGTTGCTGCTTTCGAGCAGCTCGCTGCGCTGCTCTACATCATGGTTTAATTGATAAATCGTATTGAATGGCAGAAACTGGATTCCCGTTTCTGCAAAAATGGCATCGGCTTCGATTTTTTTAAAAACGCGCTCAAACCCGTCATCTGTTCGCGTGTCGCGATAGTGATAGGGGGCATCGAGGATCGGTTTGCCTTCCCGCAATAACACATAGTCCACACCCCATGAGTCTGTACTGAGTCCTGAGATCGGGATTTGTCGGCCAGCGATTATTTTCAGTCCTTTTTTCAACTCGCCATAAATGCGCGATATATCCCAGCGAAGGGTATTGTCGATTTCAGTCGGCCCGTTCGAGAAGCGATGAATTTCATCGAGTGAGAGCATGTTCTCATGAAGGGTTCCCAGCATTACTCGTCCGCTTTCCGCGCCGAGGTCGAAGGCAATAAAGTTTCTTTTCATCCTCTCAGGTATTAGCGCTTTTCCAGCACCGAGTGTTCATAGCTTTTAACTTCCTTGAGCCATTCGAGATCGGAGGGGACATTATTTTTTGCGCAATAATACTCCCATACGGCGCCATAGGGCATGGTCTTTAAGGCCTCAAGATAAGCAAGCCGTGCGGTGTAATCTCCTTCTTTCTCAACTCGGAGCAGGAGGTTACGTGGCTCCAGATACCCGATCAGTATCGCTTTTAGGAAATTGCGTGTTCCAATCACCCAAGCCGCGATGCGGTTGATACTTGCGTCGAAGAAATCGAGTCCAAGATGCAGACGATCTCCGTAGTCGTGACGTGTAATCTCTTCTGCGATGGCGCGTAAATCATCCGTAAGGGTCACAACATGGTCGCTGTCCCAGCGGACACCACGGCTGACATGGAGAAGTACGTCTTTTACAAATAACAGGACGGAGGAAATCTTGTCCGCAACGCTTTCGGTCGGGTGGTAATGTCCTGCATCCAGGCAAACCGCGAGTTGATTGGAAACCGCATAGGCGAGATAAAAATCATTCGAACCCGCTACGTAGGACTCTGTGCCAATGCCAAAAAGTTTTCCTTCGACGCTGTCGATAAGTTCCGTACGAGGATATCGTTTCTGGAAAATTTTATCCAAAGACTCTTTAAGATGTTTGCGCGGAGCCATGCGGTCGAAGGGCGTATCCTTATAGCCATCTGGGACCCAAACGTTATTGACGGTAGCGGATTTTAGTTTCTTCCCAAAATGCGCGGCAATCTCTCGACTGCGAAGACAATGCTCGATCCAGAAATCCCGTATTCCTTTGTCCGGACTGGCAAGAGTGAATCCCGCCGCAGCTTTTGGATGTGAAAAACAGGTGGGGTTGAAATCCAGTCCATAGTTCTGCAGCTTTGCCCAGTCGAGCCAGCGCACAAAGTGTCGGCTTTCCAGAGCATCTCGTTCCACGGCTTTACCCTCAAACTCCGCGTAGATCGCATGCAGGTTAACACGGTGTTTCCCCGGTATCAGCGAAAGTGCTTTGTCGAGATCAGCACGGAGTTCATCGCCTGTCCGTGCTCTGCCAGGATAGTTGCCTGTGGTCATGATTCCACTTGTGCTGCCCAGACCGGCATCGGATTCAAAGCCGGCCACGTCGTCGCCCTGCCAGCAGTGAAGAGAGATAGAGATAGATTTCATGGCTTTCAGTGCACTATCCGTATCGACACCCAGGGAGGCATATTGCTCCTTTGCGTTTTTGTAGGAGGATTCGATGGTTTTTAAGCTCATGGTAAAATTAATGGGTAAGGGAGTGTTTTTGCAGGGTTGTCAACCCGCCCTGGATAATGCATACCCACAGCCTACGAGGACGCATCAGGCTTGAGAATCGACAGAACGTTCATATAATATAAAAAACAACCATATTTGAAAAATTATTTTGAATACTTTCCAGTGCCTTCGGGTGACGAACCCTGGGGTGTGCGTTGTACAGCGATGGGGCACTGGCAAATCCTTCCTCATCAACTTTACCCTCCAAGAATACCACCGCATCCGGCCGATCATGATTTCACGTGGCAGCGCGGACGCATCCTGCAGGATCTCCAGCTTCTTTACATAAGTGATGGGGAAGGGATTCTGGAATATAAGGAAAATGCGCCTCATCGTATTCAAGCCGGTACGGTATTTCTGGTAGTGCCGGGAGTATGGCATCGGTATCGGCCAAACAGTGAAACGGGCTGGACGGAGTACTGGTTGGAGATCAGTGGTGATCTTCCTAAAAAGGTGCTTAAGGAATATCCCATCTCATTGCGGAAGCCTTTTTTTTCGGTGAAAGAAGCGCCGGAAATATTTGAACTCTTTCTAAAATGTCAGCGGCTTGCGGATACCCGGCAGTGGGGATTCGAACAACAGATGGGTTTAAACGGGTTGGAAATTCTCCTGCTGACATTGCGTGCAGCATCGCTTCGAAAATCGCAGGGGGAAAAGGAATCCTATACGGAGTTGGAAATCCGGAAGTTTCAGCAGAAGCTTCAAGACGCATCGTCCAAGCCCATTAAAATCGACGAACTGTTGAAGGACTCGACCCTGAGCGAAGTACATTTCCGCCGTCTTTTCAAAAAACGTACGGGTATGTCGCCGAAGCAATATGTCCTCGAGATCCGCCTGCGCAGGACGATGGATCTGTTACGTCAGACGCGATTGAGCCTTTCGGAAATCGCCGAGAGACTGGGTTATGATACTCCGTATCACCTCAGTCAGGATTTCAAAAAGCGCGTCGGAATTTCTCCCGCGTTCTGGCGCGCGGCGCAGTGGGAAAAACCCACTTAAGCGGATTATTTCCGTCCTGCCCGCGAAAGACGCTGATAAATCATCATCATTTTTTTATTACGGTAGGCGATTTCCTCCTCCAACTGCTGTGGATAAAGGTAATCCTTATTCAGTTGGATAAAGCGGCGATCCTGTTTTTTGCTCTCCTTTATAAGTGAGGAGAGTTTTTTTACGGCAGCAGGAGCTTGAGCGGGCGTGAAGTCTTTGGAGTTTATAGTCGCCTCGATGCGTCGCCATCTCGTGCTTAGTTCGCGCAAGTCAGCCATTAATATGAAATGACTTAATTCCTTCACATTACGAGTTGGAGTGAGGGTATGCAGGATGCGGCTTGTCTTCACGGCTGCCTCAAATGCGATTTCCCGGTCTTTCTTCGGCGTTTTAGGTTGCAGGAGTGTCTCATTGAGCCAAAGGGCTTTTTGAAACAGCACGGCCTGGCGATTATTCAATCCGAAGCGTTCCTGAGCGTAACGCACGACAAATGCTTTCGTATTCAGTGGCTTTTTGCTTTTTACCGCTTCGATGTGGGCTGCAAGCAGCATCCGGTATCCGGAAAGAGGATAGACTCTGCGAATGGGAAGCATATCAAGCACGTCACCATAGATTTCCCATTCATAACCGTATTCACCCGAGGTGGACCATGAGGTCAGGACAATGCCTTTGAATCCGGATTCCTTTGTAAAGGGAACGTAGACCCGGAAGTTTTCGAAATGCTTTTCCCAAG
>JBDTJR010000043.1:0-6935 GCA_039935735.1 Chthoniobacterales bacterium
AATGCGCCGCTTTTTAAGAAATTAGCCGAATAGCGGAATGCGGGAACCAAAGTTCATTGGACGGGAAGTTCTGGATGAACTGCATCGAAAATCCATTTTTGCATTTTGGCGGTACAATGGGCCTGCGCGATGAAGGGCTATTGGAATCTGCTCTGACTGCCGCTCAAAGCAGTTATTTTTATGCGGATGGCGATTATTACGACATCGCCGCGAGCTATGCGTTTCATATTTCACAAGCACAGGCATTTTTGGACGGGAATAAAAGAACCGCAATCGCAGCTGCCTTAACTTTTCTTGCGGTGAATGGCTGTGGTTATTGGAAGGATGACGGGCAGCTTTACGAGGCTATGATCGCCATCGCGGAAAAGCGCATGACGAAAGCAGAGATAGCGAAATGCTTTCGCCGAATTTTCGAATCTCGTGACTAATCGGTGCAGGATCAGTCGGAAGCCCGGCTCCTATAAATAATCATGAAAGTCGCCTATACAGTCCCCGCCGGTGACGAGCTCTATGTCGTGGAAAAGAAAGCTGCCACTCGCGTCGTTCGCGCTCTTTGTCCGGACGTTCCTCTTCTTGCTTTCCAGACCATGCACGGTCCAAAGATGTCGTCCGATATTCCTTACCTGGTCACTTTTTCTTCCAGCTATATTCGTGTGCTGTCTGTCCGATCTGACTTAATGAGTGAAAGTCTTCGACGACAGTTTCACGAGCATGGACTGCCCTATATTTGCGAGGCAGTCACACGCCGTCGCGAAACTTCCTATTCCTGGCCGGCCGTTATTATCGCTGTCGACGGAGTTGCCTACGAGGTGACCTGCTCAGATGGAGGACTGTTCCCCGATGCAGATGAGATTTTTCATGCCATTAAAAAACGTCCACGGTCGATTTTTAGCTACGAAGATATCGTTAGCTGACAGCCAATCAAAACGAGCTGCAACATGACTAATTGAAGTTCAACGCTTCTAGTTGAGTTGGTTAATGGAGGGTCAACCTCTGGCTTGACCCATTATTTGTAGTTGGTGTCCTGGCATTCGACCTATAATGGGACATGCCGGAGGATGTCCCTCCATAAGAGACGTTATCTTTAAACATCCCGTAATTTCAATTGTGGGCTTAGGTGGAGGGACGTGCTCCGTCGCGTCCTTTCCTCAAACAGGGCAACCGTTAGATTGGTCCCTTAATAAATAAAAAGCGGGACACGCTTTCGCATGCCCCGCTTTCTGTGAGTTAATTTTACTTTTTCTACATCAAGGGCGCGGTGCCGTCTGCGGGTTTTGCAGCGCCGGGGGCGGTTGCTGATCCGGCTTTTGGTGTGTAGAGGAAGAGGCGTGCGAGCAGGCCGCTTGCGCCGGCGGTGCGGTTCATGCTTGTGGTGACGCGGATGCTGATGACGTTTTCTGCGCCGGGTTTCAGCGCTTTGGTGACGTCGACATCGAAGTCATTTGGACGCTCGTAGGTTTCCTTGTATGGACGGTGGCCGACGTATTCGCCATTCACCCACACCCATGCTTCGGCTTCGATGATGGGGATGAGAAGGCGCACGTTCTGGTCCTTTGCACTCGCAGGCACCTGCACCTTGAACTGGTACCACATGAGCCCGAAGAACGGATAGCTGTTCTTATCGAGGTAGGTGGGGTCTTGCACGTAGAAGGGCTTCGCGGTGGTGACGGTCTTGTCAGTTTTGAATTTCCAATCAGAAAGATACCAGCCCTGGAAACGTCCGTCGTCCTGAAGATCGAGCGTGAAGTTCGCGTCCTGAGGAAGAAGCGTGACGAGGGTTCCCGTCTTGCCGTTCATTTTATCCGCGAGGGATTGGTAATACGGGACGCGATCCATGATGCCCCAACCGCCGAAGATGCCGGAAGCGTAGTTGATATTGCCATCGGGAAGTTTCTCTGCGGATACCACAAAGAAGGAGCTGACGGCTTCGAGTTTCTTGCGAACTTCGATCATCGCGTTGCCCAGCTTTGCGGCTTCGGCGTAGTTTCCGGTGAGGTCGGCAGTGCTCATTGCCATGTAGAGCTTGAGGTGCTCGAGAATGTAGCGATCAATCTGCACGTGCAGCTTCTCGGTCGGCGTGGTCGCGAGCTTCTCGGCATCGGCGATGTCGGTTTCCAGACGCGCGATCAACTCGGGTGTATAGACGAATGGCATGATGCGGTCTTCGTGACCGAGCATCGGCGTGTTTTCCATGGTGACGTCGAGGTCATCCCAGAATGCCTGGATAGGCTTTGCTGAGGCGCCGTACCAGTCCTTGTAGAAATCATCGACGAGGGTTTTGGCATCCAGATTCGCATTCCACATGAGGCGCGCATTGAGATAGCGCGTGGCGATGCCGCGCTCCATCCAGGTATTGCGGCACTCATTGATGAAACCGATGACGCCCCATTTCTTGAGCAGCGGGTAATCACGCACGAGCTTGCGGACGCCGGGGACGGGTGTGAGGGCTGAGACGATCATCTCGTAGTCGTAAGCGTAGATCCACACCTTGTCGCATGCCTTGGTCCATGCCTGGAGAAGCTCGCCCTGGCGAATCATCTGCCAGCTTCTTGGATTATCATAGGCGTGCAGTGTGTCGCTCCAGATCGCGGCGAACATGATGCTGACGTTCTTATCAATCTTCACACCGAAGGGAGGCGTGGTGCGGTTTGCGTAGCCATTCGTCGTGATGATATGGTCGGGAAATACTTTATTAACTTCGCGGGTGACGGCATTAACCCACTCGATCCACTCTTCCGTGCCGCTCATCTCGGCATCGACGCCTTCACGGCCTGCGAGTTCGGAGAAGCCCTGGTTGAGCTTCACGGTCGCGGGATTAAAGTCACGTGGCAGACCGTCGGAAGGGGCCATGCCGACAGAATTTGCCGTGGGATTTTTTTGGAAATACGCGATGACTTTGTCAGCGGCGATCTTGACGGTCTCCGGATTGCTGAGATTCGGCATGAGAGTATTGATCGTGCCGTCGAAGCTCTTTGCGAAGAGTTCGGGGTGATCTTTCGCCATCGCGGGATCGGCGGTGTATTTCGAAACCGATCCGTCCGTGGGCAACGCATACATGTAGTCGGGGTTCATCTTGTTACGGATCTTCCAGACTCTTTCGGTGACGGCCATCTCGGCGGAGGTATTGCCCCACCAGTTGCGCTGGATGAAGTCGGGCTTCTCGGTGACGCTGACATCCGCGACGGTGATTGTCGGCAACTTGGGGATGATTTCGCCAATATCCGAAGGCATATACCAGCGGACGCCAAGGCGATTCAGGAATTCGTAAACGGCATACTCGGTGCCGTGGTAGGGGCCGGCGTTATTTCCCGCGAGCACGAGGCGGTTGCCTTTTGCCTGAAGCAGGAAGCCTTCTTCATGCCGCTCAGGTGTGAGACCGGAGGGAATGGCGGCTTTCATCGCTGTGGTGAGTTGACTTGGCCCCACGAGGACGAGCGTGCCAGAGGTCTTCGCGTCATCGCCGACGATGGGCAACTCCGCGCCGGAGATTTTCTTGATGTACGCCTGCAGGTCCTGCGCAGCGATGTGGATTTTTTGCGCCTCGGCGTCTTCCTTCGCAGGAGTGAGCGCGGTCTTTGCAACGACGATCGTTGCGCGGGGTGCGCCTTTTTCCACGAGGGTGAGTGCGGAGGCAGTGAAGGAGGAGACAATCAGCATCGTTGCCGACACAAGGGCTAATATTTTCATATATAGAAGGTGGAGGATGCGGGGCTTTCGGGTGCGAATCAATGACTATTTATGTATCGTATCTACAGAGTAGTTACTCTGATAAAATGGCCCCTTTTTTACTGCGTAAAGTGCAAGAAAAGTCGAATTCCATAAAAACCCGCGCGATTTACGTAAATTTGCAGGAAAAATTTCAAATTTCATCTCACGAAATATCGCGGATTAATTTTCATTTTTTACAAATGCACGCGGCGATAACCGGCGTGCCAGAGCATATGGGCGAGGTCTTTGCTGTGGATATCGACATCGGCTTCCTCGATGGCGCGTGCCGCTGCCATGTCGCCATCTTCCATTCGCGAATGAGTGTCGACGGATGCGAGATCGTGGCGGTGCATCCACTCGTGAAGCGTGATCATGAGGCGCTGAAATTCTTTCAGGCGTGGATCGATCTCGATATCCCGACTGCCTGCACGGTGCAGGCCGTGGGCGCGTTCGCGACCGAGCTTCTTTTCTTTGATGCGAGTGGGTTGCATTTTTTGAAAACGATTTAAAATTCCAGGCGAAATGGAAGGTGGACGGCGTCCATGCGTTTTAAAATAGCGACGCAGCCGAGTTGGGCGTCGACGGCGGTAGCGGAGTAGCGACCGTCGGCGGTATATTTACCACGGGTATAGATCGTGGTGCCGCTCCAGAGATAAGGGGAGGGGACTTCGGGATGAAAGCGGCGATAGCCGGTGCCGTTGTAGGATTCGATGGCGTCCAGTCTTGCGCCGAGATTGTGCCAGTCCGTACATTGCATCTGGTCGATACCGTAGAGGGCATCAATGGCGCCTTGCTCGAAGGTATAGGGAGGATTTATCCCTGGAATGCGTCCTGCGGGGGCATGGAAGGTGCGGTGGATGAGAGGATCGCCATTGGCGAGGTGGCAGGTGAAGTCGTTATCCGCCTCGCGATAGTGGAGGGCGAAGATGATCTCGGCGGGGACACCATTGAGCCGTGCTTTTTGGATAGCTTCGTAACGGCTGCGGTTTCTGCGGAATAAGAAGACGGCTTTATCGGTCTTAAGTATCCACTCGGGTCGCAATTTTGCGGATTGCCATCGCGTTTCTTGAAGAGGGCGGGCATTGCAAGTGAGAGCAACGAAAATTGCGCACACGAGGAACATGAGCGCGCGTGGGATCATTTTGCGATGGCTGCTGCGATGAGGCATGCACCGAGGAGGTAGGCGATGCGTTCGTAAACAGTGAGGCGGATGCGGGTCTCGTCAGGAAGCCTCTTCCAGTGATCGGAGAACCAGTTCGAATGCGCGTCAGCGTCGGAGGTATCGAAATTAAAAACATGCCGTGCGAGCAATGCGATCACCCACGCGCCGAGATAAAGCATGGGTAACTCGATGAAGCCGCCGATGTGTTGATAAATCTCGGGCGAAACCCACAATAAAATCCCGCCGACAAGGAGGGTGAGCAGTATCCAGTAACGGGTGAAGTAGCTGAGGATGGGAATGTTTTTCATAAAAGGAAGTGGAGGACGAACCAGCACCATGCGAATAAAGCGAATGCGAGCAGCCACTGTCGCTGGTGAGGAGACAAATTATTTCGCGGGAAGTTCATAGCAATAACGCGAGGAAGAAGACGCCGGCTCCCGTCGCTGCGGGTATTAGCAGGCCGATCCAGAAATTTGGCACACTGAGCGCGGGCATGATGAAGCGCAATACCAACAACGCTGCCACGGCTCCCGCGAGGATACAGCCCGCGATTTTCCATTTCCAGAGGTGGTGGACCTCGATTTGGAGCTTTGCGTTATTTGCCTCTGCGATGTCGGCGCGGTTTGACTGCGCGGTGGCCCAGTCGGAGAGTTTTTTGATTTGTGCGTTTACCTGGTCAAGCTCAGCCTTTGTAGCGTCGATCATTCCCTGCGCCTGTGCGAGGGAAGTGGCGAGCTTCGCATTCTCGCCATTCGCAGCATCCAGCTCTTTCTGCTGCTCAGCGGCGAGATTGCGCATCTGCCCGACGATTTTGTTACGTTCGACCGCAGTCAACCCAAAGGCCTGCGAGCGCAGAAACAAAAGATTGAAAACGAGCATGATCATAATAATAAATTTTTTCATCGTTTCTCCGGGAATACTGTTTGCTGTTCTTTGGGTTCAAAATTCATGGCAGATTGAGTGCGTCTCCTAATGTGGATTTATAGAGCGCACAAAGGGCGTCGATTTGTGAGGATGTTGCCGCGTTTGAAAATACCGCGCCGAAGGAATACTCCGCATTGGTGAAATACGTTCCTGTCGTGCCGCTTCTCCCGAAATTCAAAGGATCAGTTGCCGTTCCCAATTGTGTCATTGAGTTCGTCGTCGATAACGCGATGGCAGTATCGAGCTTCAAAAAGGTATTACGGCCTGCTTGACAAGACCCGATCAGACAATGCTTGCTGGTATCTGGGCTGATGTTTGCATTTAAACTGGAGGCCGTGCTCACACCGTCTCCTGCGACAAAAGTGATATTTCTGGAGGAATCTACGGTGTTAAATTGATAATTATGAGTATACGCCGCGCCTCCCTGAGTTTTTGTGAAAGCGCCGGCAAACCCCGCGAAATTTGAAGGGGTAACGGCATTGAATACGAGCATCAGAGTGACCTGGCTTGTGAGCCGTAACGCACTCGTGCCCGGCGTCGTGAGGTTCTGGGAGCTCGCCTGTGCGCATGAAATTCCGGCTGCTCCATTTTGCAGCGTCTTATTTGCAGCCCCCTTCAATCCAAAGGCAGAAAGTCCTACGCCGACATTTTGCGAGTCACACAAAGGCCACGCGGCGATGAGGCTATCCCACAACCTCAGCGTCTTTAAACCGCGAATAAATTGATCAACACACCTCCGGTTCTGAACACCGGACGCAACAACATAAGCTTGTGTTTCGGGCAAAAGGCCGTTCTTTAAAATAATATCCAGCGCTGGTCGTGTCATAATCAAATACCAATTACGGACGCTTCCATTTCGAGGGATTCATTTTCTGAATCAGTGTTCCTCCAGAATGGTCGCCTTGTAGTCAATGCGTTGGGAAAGCGTTTTTGCTCGCGAGACATGATCTTCATTTGCTTTGGCATACTTTTTCGCATCGGAAAGGGAATGATCAAGAGCGGAAAGACTCGACTCGACCTCCAGCGTGGAAATACCCGGCGCATTGCGTGCGATGTGATGCACGCAAGCCTCCAATGCCAGTATAGAAATCGCCACGAGAATGGCATGGTAAATTCTAGTTTTCATTTTCATCTTTCGGTG
>JBDTJR010000044.1:0-22020 GCA_039935735.1 Chthoniobacterales bacterium
CTCAGCACCGAGGAACAAGCCACTCTAAAAACTCTTTTCCTGCTGAGCGCGAAGCCAACGATCTTTGCATGTAATGTGCAGGAGGATGATCTCGCCACGCTCGATGGAGATTCCGTCGCGGCCCGCAATGTAAAGGCTGTGAGCGATTACGTAAAATCTCACCTGAATACCGAAGCGATTGTCATCAGCGCACAAATCGAAAGTGAACTGGTGGATCTCTCCAACGAAGAAGCTGCGGAATTTCTCGCAGGACTTGGAGTGAAGGATAGCGGCGTAGGTCTCCTGATCCGCGGTGTTTATCATCTTCTCGGTTTGCGCACCTATTTTACCGTGGGGCCGAAAGAAGCTCGGGCATGGACTATTCTTGCGGGCGACAAAGCCCCTGCGGCGGCGGGTGTCATTCATACCGATTTCGAGCGCGGCTTCATCGCGGCGGAAACCGTGGCATGGAACGCTCTTCTGGAATTCGGTACTACCGGGAAAGCACGGGAAGCCGGTAAACTGCGGATCGAAGGCAAGGAATATGTCGTGCAGGACGGAGATGTGCTGGAATTCCGCTTCAATGTTTAAATGAAAGCCATCTTCTTTGTTTTATCGCCGTATAATCGGTGCTAGCGTTACGAAATCCTGTATTCATGAACTTTCGCTCCAAAAACGAGACCAAGTCACTTCACTTTCATGTGACGCCGTTTGTGGATATCCTCCTCGTACTTTTGGCATTTTTCATTCTTACCTGGTCAGTGCATCAAAATGAATCAGACCTTCAGTTGACGCTGCCAAAAGCCCAGAATGCACAGCCATTAAAATCAGCACTCACACAGGTCATCGTCAATATCCACAAAGGCGGAGAAGTTATCATCAATCAGCGCACTTTGAATGCGGATGCCCTAAAAGCATTGCTGTCCGGTTTGGCGGAACAAAATCCACACCAACTCATAACGATTCGTGCGGATCAGGATACGGATTACAAAAATGTGTATCAGGTGCTGGATATTTGTCGTGGCGCCAAAATAACAAATATCGGCTTTGCTGCTTTGCCTGCTGCCAAAGAAAACTAAAATATATCTGCATAGGAACTGATCTTCTTTTAAAGAGTCCTCTCGGCCATGCAACATATTGACAGCCCGGCAAAGCATTCGCGTTATGTAAATTTACGACGCCTTCTGCTCTGGGCCCCCTCACTACTTCTTTTCGTAGCATGGGCGATACTTTACCTGCCGAACCTGCGCACTAATCCGGGATGGTATGGCGATGAAACACAGACCGTCCTGGCCGGCAAAGAGATGCTCAAAGGAGTTTTTGCAGACCGTGCAATCTTTACGACTTTTTTACATCCCGCATATAACTATCAGCCAGGCTTTGCCTTTCTGGTTGGGATTGCCACGAAACTTGCACACGGCGATATCTTCGGCGCGCGGTGTTTCTGTGTATTGCTGGCGCTTATTTGCAGCCTGATCATTTACTTTTCCGGACGCTCACATTTCGGAGTATTACCCGCCCTTACGGGGGCAATGATCTTTTTGGGTTATGAACAAACCGTAATTCATTTTCGATGGGTCTACCCGCATAATATGGTGGCGCTCGGATTTCTTTATGCCGCCATGCAGTGCCTGCGTCCTAGCCGCCGAGGTACGGATTGGAAGTGCGGAGTAGGACTGGCACTCGCGGCTTTTTCTCATTTGCTGTTTGTACACGGCACCCTGGCGGCTTTTTTGTGTCGTATCTGCCATCCTCGCTCCTGGTTTCGGCTGTTTCTGCCTCCTGCGTTGGCGATTGGAATATCTCTCGGAGTGGTTGCCTTCGCCCACAAGGGCATACGCTGGAGTCTTGATGACCTCCACTATCTCTCTTCCTTTTACGCGTCTTACAGCGCAGAGAATGGCAAAGGGAAAATTTTATCCAATTTTATAAATTTTTTCACGCATGATGGTTTTCATATCCTGGCCTTCGTCGCCATTTTACTTTGTATAAATCGTCGTTATTTCACGATTGCGATTTGGTGTTTTGTTGTCTCATTTCTCCTTCTTCAAAATCGACAAAATCTTCCGCTTTTTTACTACCAGGCCATTGTATTTTTGCCGTTGCTATGTGTCGCCATCGCTGCGGCATTTGACAGAATTTCCACCTGGCTGAGAAAAACGCAAATCGGGAAAACTGCTAATATTTTCAGGTTGTTTCAATTTGCCGTGCTGATCCTTGTCATACTTTGGTCGACGAGATCTGCCGCAAAATCTCTTCAGGGAACACTTGTTCCACGCAATCAATTTTGGGTTACACAATCGACGGAGGAAGTGACTGCGGCCGCACAGTGGCTCAATACCCAGACACAAAAAGATGACTTGGTTATCTGTAACCAAAACATTGCGTGGCTGCTTAATGCGCGCACGACGGATTATCTTCAAGTTGCCGCATGGAACGGAATTCCTACCTGTTATTATGAGAAGCCCATGCCTCATGAACGTTTCCGCTACCCTGCGGATTTATCCAAGGCGCATTTCGCAATAGTCGGTGACATTGATCAGCGCTGGACATTTTCGCAGCCCGGAATACCAGGTTTTTTCCCTCAATTAAAACAATGGCCGCTCGTCTGGAGTGGGGACAACTATTACATCCTCGAAAATCCCGCCTGGGTTTCCAAAGAAAAAGCTGAGGTAAAGAAGCCTTAGGCCTCAAACAAGTCACTCGAAGCTATCCCGCATTTGGCCAATCGGTAGTGGGCCGCTGTCTTTAAACAGCCCAGGCCATACACCAGGCTTCGCGAAAAATTAATTGAAGAGGCTTCGGGGAAATATTTCGTGGGACAGGTAATTTCGGCGATTTCAAAACCTTGCCATAATATCTGAAGAAGCATCTGGTTATCGAAAATGAAATCATTGGAGTTTTTCCAGATCGGAAGTTGCTTTAAAAGCTTGCTGGAAAAGGCACGGTAGCCGGTGTGATATTCCGACAGTTTCGCATTTACCAGAATGTTTTCTGCGAAAGTCAATGCCCTGTTGGAGAGGTATTTCCACCACGGCATCCCCTGTCGAAGCGCATGCCCTCCCAAAATCCGTGATCCCAGGACGCAGTGATACATCTCTTGCGCAATCAAGGCGGTCATGGCCGGAATTAACTTCGGCGTATACTGGTAATCAGGGTGAACCATGATTACGATATCCGCCCCTAGATCAAGGGCGATACGGTAGCAACTCTGCTGGTTGGCGCCATAACCCATGTTTTTTTTATGCTGGTGGTATACCGTACGGGGCAAATTAGCGGCGACTATAGCTGTACGATCTGTGCTGCAATCGTCCACGATGACCACCTGGTCCACAAAACCATAAGCCACCGTCTCATGATAGGTTTGCAAAAGCGTTTTTTCGGCGTTGTAGGCAGGCATGACGACCACTACTTTACAGCCGTTCGCTATAGTGCACTCAGTCATAAAGGTTTGCTGACAGAAGCTTCAAAATATGGCATTTGATAACTTCCTTATCGGCTCATACTGAAAAGAATCGAACAAGATAAAAATGACCATTATTCTAATTTGCTTTTCCTCGACAGATTTGAAGAAGGTCAATAGCTTGCAAATTCTATCATGAATCGGGCTTTTCTTGCATTGGCCATTCTCGCCTTTGCGCTGGTTGCCATCCTTGGCTACGGATGGGTAAATCAACCCCCATCAAATCAGGAGCTACTGGCAAATTTTGCCAAGGCCACAGACTATGCAAGAGCGGCAGCAGATGTTCACGGTTGGCCATGGTGGAGCCCGAGCTTCATGCAGGGAACTTCCCTGGCACCTGCTTTTGGCACCGCTTTTACCAGTTTGTGGATATACTTGTGGTCTGTTCCTTTCGGAAGTTTTAACGGTCCGAAAATCGCTGGCCTGCTATGTGTATTCTTCGCTTCTCTGACGATGTTTCTTTTTGCGAAGCGTTTGACGAAATCCAATTGGGCGGCCTTTGCCTGCGGGGTAATTTATTTGTTCCTGCCAGGAATTTTTGTCCGTCTTGCTTATGTGGAACATTTGAATGTCGTTTGCGCATTTGTATTCCTTCCCTTGGCATTTTGGGGAGTATTATATCTGGTCGAAACTCCTTGTGCACTCTCCGCTCTTGCGTGCGCCGCTGCAGTGAGTGCGCTTATATTGGCCTATGTAAAAATCGCCATTCTTGTCGTACCAGTCCTGATTCTATTTGCTTTATGGGTATGGAGCGTTCGCTCTCATCTCCGGCTACCTGGCGTCGCCATTTTGTTGAGTGCCCTCGGCGCAATTATCCTACTGGGCATTTTACCCAATCTTCCCGCTCTGCGCGAAATGCGGTTTATGGCTCTTTTCGATCTCGCTCCTTTACAGGGCTGGCAACATGCATTTGCGAGTAAATCTGCATTACTCTGGCTGGATCGTGATCTGATTTTTACCCGCGATCTTCCTGGAGATTTCAATCCCACAACCGCGCGCGGCGGGCCCTATATGGGAGTGATTCCCGTAATTTTGTTTCTTATCCTTTTTCTTTTTCGCAGAAATCAAATTTACAAAAATGATCTTGGCTCTCTCTGTCGTTTATTCATCGGGCTTGCTCTTTTCTCTCACTGGCTGTCTTTCGGTCCACGATCTGTTTTGCAAGGTCACTTTGAGTTTTTAAATTCGGCACTCAAGGCACCGGATCTATCGATTCCCATAGCATGGTTAGTTCTGGCAGCTCAGTTGTGGCTCCTCTTCACCATTCCCCCTCGGGGCCTGCCGGGAAGGAATTTTTTTGCGACCATAGCTTGTTTCATCTATCTGTTGGTACCGGGCTTTCTTTTGATTGAGGCGGTACCTTTTTACTCCAATATCCGAGCACCTCATGACTTTTATCAGATCGTGGGCATTTTTTGCGTCGCCGTTTCAGCAGGCCTTGCTGCAACCCTTCTTCTTGGCAATATCAAGAGTAGAAAAAATCAATTCGTCATCGCAGTTGTCGGCATGGCTTTGATGAGCCTTGATGTTTCTGCTTATTTTCGCCCATTTTTTATAAGCCCGCTGAAGAAGGAGGTTTTCACGCATTTCATGGAGGCCGAAGACCACCTCGCGAAAGGCAAGATTCCAGGACGCGTATTTCCGTGCTCGGGACGTTATTTTTATCTCCTGACGCCATTTCTTTCCGGGCGCGGTTTGAATACCGAAGCATTTAACAACTACCTGTGCCAACGGGGAATAAACAACCTTTCATCCGCGGCAATACGCATGCCTGCTGATTACCATTCATTTCTTAATATTAGCGGCATTGCTTATGTTTTGATCGACAAAAATGATCCTGATACCCCGCAGGATTATCAGAAATTTTTGCGCGAAATGCTTCCCGCGGATTTTGAAAATGGAGATTTCGTTATTCTTAAAAACGAAAATGCGCTCGCTCCTGCCTTTGTGTCGTCAAATTTCGTGCAAACATCTTCAGAAGGTGTCGAAGTTGCCACGTGCGCGCTTTCACTTTCAAATTACAACCTCGCCACCATTCAGACCCTTCCCATGCCCAAAAATGCAGATGGTCTGGCCGGGCAAATTATCGACAAGAAAATAAAGATGGATGAAAAATTATCCTCAAATATAGACTATCCTGTTTTTAAAAAATCCTCTCTTGTCGGCGCGTCGCATTACAACCGATTTACAATTCAACCCCCATCCGGAAAGGGATGGCTGATTGCTACCGAAGCCTATCATCCTGATTGGCGAGCATACAGCAATGGGCAATCACTCGAAGTGCATCGTGCTTTTGAAGGACTACTTGGCGTTTATTTGAAGGGAGGCTCCTCTCCTGTAGAGTTTCGGTTTGAGCAGCCGTGGTGGTATAATCTCTGCGCATGGCTTTGCTCTTTATCCTGGCTGACTTATGGAGTTTTTAGCTTATTCGTCGTCACTCCCCTATGCCCGAATCGTTTAAAACGACGACTCACAACATGCTCCTATTATGGAAATCTGCGTCCCGACTTTGTACGAAAACAAAACAACTGCGAAAAAGTAATTGCTCCATTGGTAATTATCCCGACCTACAACGAGGCAGACACTCTACCCGGCATACTTGATATAACGTTGAAAGTTTCACCTTCCATTCAAATCCTTATCATTGATGATAACTCGCCTGATGGAACAGCTGCTCTCGTTGAGAAACATGCAGAGTATGGAAGCCGCCTGCATTTGCTGAAAAGAAAATCCAAACTGGGTCTGGGAAGCGCCTATCGTGAAGGATTCCAATGGGCCATAGAGAGAGGCTTTGATGCCTGCATCGAAATGGATGCTGATTTTTCGCATAACCCCGAAGATATTCCCCGGCTCATTGATGCATTAAATAACGGCGCACATGCAGCCATTGGTTCACGCTATGTAGGCGGCACCCGTGTGATTGACTGGCCCGAACACCGTCTTTTGCTTAGCTCGGGAGCTTCCAGCTACGTACGAATCCTTACGGGACTACCTCTCGCAGATGCGACCAGTGGATTTAAAGCGATACAAAGCGAAGCGCTAAAATCGCTGGACTGGAGCCAGTTTAAATCCGAAGGCTATGGCTTCCAAATCGAGCTACACTATTTTCTATGGAAGGCAGGATTTAAGGTCATGGAAATTCCCATAACTTTTACCGAACGCAATTGCGGGCAAAGTAAAATGACCCTGACAATCGCCATCGAAGCCATCTGCAGAGTAATTCAACTTGCTTCAAAAGGACGTCTCCGATGAAGAAAGTAAGATTTAATAAAATTGATTGGACTTGCGCAATCATCGCGACTCTCATCGCGCTTTCTATATACGTATGGACTGCCGCTCCGAATGTAACGCTACAAGACTCGGGCGAGTTTACGGTAGCCGCCAAACATTTTGGAAATCCTCATCCGACCGGGTATCCACTCTGGACAATTTTATCGGGTCTGTTTTTGCACATCCCTCTGGGAAATACAGGGTGGCAGATCGGAATTTTCAGCGGTGTATGCGCGTCGCTTGCCGTGCTGCTTTTTACCCTTATTGCAAGTCACATGCTTCGGTGGCTTCTGCCCACTTTAAAAGTTTTCGAACGTAGTGTCATCGTACTGACTTTTTCCCTGCTTTTAATCTTCAGTGAATCGATGTGGTCACAAGCCACGATTGCCGAAGTTTATGCATTACACTCTCTGGTTATAGGACTTTTTATTCTCTCTCTTTATCGCTTCATCCATGATCCGCAATCCGACTGGCACATTATCTTTTCCTTTTTCTTTTTCGGTCTCGCGTTCAGCAATCACCACCTCACTTTGGCGCTGGCACCCCTGTTGTTATTTCCTACGCTTTTATTAAGAAGAGATATTCTTTGGGACCTGATTCTTTTTTCGCTTATTGCCGCATCCCTTCTTTTCATGGCTTTCGCAAGTTTGTCTGCGGATCTTCCGTTAATGAAAACGGCGTTGCGTTTCAATTGGTGCTGTCTAGCGGGACTGGGTGTTCTCCTGTGGTATAAAAGAAGTCGCGTGGAGTGGAAGCTCCTCGCCTTCATTCCCATCGCATTGATGCTGGGACTTCTGCCCTATGCGTACATGCCCTTCGCCTCTTCCACTAACCCTCCTATGAATTGGGGATACGATCGCGAAATGGATGGGTTTTACTATACCCTGAACCGAAGTCAGTATAACGGCACACTTTCATCACTGTTGCAAAGCACTATTGGTCGTGCCATGGGCACTGTTGATCCTCAGAAAGTCGGCGCAAGGCCGTCTGAACCTCCTGCAGTGCCTTTGCGAATACGTGCAGAGCAATGGATCGGATTTTTTTGGTTGCAGTTAAGCCATAGCTTTACCCCTTTGTGCGTTCTCGCTTTCTTCGCAGCTTTTTTCTCCATTCTGCGCTTGGACCTGTATCGAAGATGTTGGATTTACCTTCTTAATATCGCTTTCGTTCTGGCGGCTTTCTTTCAGCCCCTGATGGAGGATGCCGATATCACCAATGACGGATGGTGGCTGCAAATGCCTTACCACACCTACACGAACTGGATTTTCGCCATGCTCTGCGTGTGCGGGTTTGGTTTTCTGTGGGTCAAACTTACGGAGCGTTATTCGAAAATATCCCCCGTGATTTGGGTCTTTTTGCTCTTACCACTTGGAACATTCAACGCGAATTACGACAGCTCCAGCCAACGCAACCGCTGGTTTGGGTGGTACTTTGGCCATGACATGCTAAAAGACCTTCCACGTGGAAGCGTCGTTTTTGGCGGCACTGATCCCGGTCGATTTGTTCCGACCTATATGATATTTGGCGAAAGCGAGCAGGACGCCAGTAAGAAACGAGATCCCTATTTTGACAGGCGGGATTTGTACATTATTACGCAAAATGCGCTCGGTGATTCTTTTTACGAAAAATATATTCGTGATCATTATACCAAATACCGTCCTTTGCCGAAAAACAGTTTTGAAAAATGGTTGGGACGCGAAACTCAATACCCAGCTCAACCCTTGATACTTCCGTCACCAGAAGACGCGGAATCTATCACCAGAGCATTTCTCGAAGAAGAGATCCATAAAAACCCGGATACCCCACCCGATTATGGGGCGCTTGCTCATAGCGCGATCGCGAAATGGATTTTTGAGCATAATAAAAAGGATCACGAGTTTTTTGTAGAGGAAAGCTTCCCCATGGAGTGGAGCTACCCCTATGCCGTTCCTGCAGGACTGGTGTATCGGATCAATCCCGAACCGATAGCGCTCTCAAAAGAGGTCGTGGAGCAGGACTTTGCATTTTGGAATAACTATATCCACATGCTGACATCCGATAAGGAATACTACAAAGACTACGACGCAGAACGCTCGTTCTCGAAACTGAGAGTCACCATGGGGCGGATTTATTCATATCGCAAAATGAACAAGGAAGCAGAGCGTGCGTATCGGCAGGCACTTATATTATGGCCGGAAAGTCCTGAAACCATCAGCCTGCTTTCACGTCTGTTGTGGGATCGCGGCGAATATGATGAACCCATCGATCTATTCACAAAGGCTTTAGCTTACGATTTCAATAATTTCGGCATTCTACAAATGACGGCTTCCGCAATCCGCCGAAAAAAACTGTATGGGGAAATTGAGGTGAGCGAAGCCGCGCTGAAACAAAATCCGAAAAATAAAAAGGCTTTTACGAATTTAATCGATAACTACACCGAGTTGAACGACACCAAGCATCTGACGGCGCTCTTTCAACAAGGAAAGTCAAATTTCAGCGGAGACAATGAAATCCTGCAGCGAATCGCCGAATACTATTTTCAGGAGACGAATTATCCCTCCGCAAGACAAACCGTGGAGCAACTAACCCGGCTTGAACCAAAAAATCCCCGGCATTGGTTTCAACTCGCCTGTATTGCAATGCAGAACGGGGAAACCAATATTGCAATTCCTGCTCTACAGAAAGCAGTTGCAGAGGGAGGATTAGGTTATCGTGAGCTTATCCAAAGTCAGCCGATTTTTAATGGACTGCGCACGAATCCGGCATACCAAAAAGCTTTCAGCCTGCCTGTCACTCCAATTCAACAGCCCAGGTAGGCGGACAAACCCTCCGCTTAGTCCTTATAGTCTTCCATCGGAATACAGGAGCAAAATATATTTCGGTCGCCGTATACATTGTCCACACGGGAAACCGGTGGCCAGTACTTGTAGTCATTCAACCATGGCGCGGGATAGGCAGCCTGCTTACGCGTATAAGGTCTGTCCCAATCATCCGAAATAATGATATCTGCAGGATGTGGGGCATTCTTTAAAGGATTATTCTTCGGATCAGACTCTCCCTTTTCGATGGCGATCAGCTCGCCATGAATGGAAACCAAAGCATCACAAAAACGATCCAGCTCCGCTTTAGATTCACTCTCCGTAGGCTCCACCATCAAGGTGCCCGGAACCGGCCAACTCATGGTTGGTGCGTGGAATCCGTAATCGATGAGGCGCTTGGCGATGTCTTCAACTTCAATACCGGCACGTTGCTTCCATTCGCGAAAATCTAGAATGCACTCGTGCGCTACGCGGCCATTACTACCTTTATATAAAACAGGAAAGAGATCTTCCAAGCGTCGCGCAATATAGTTCGCGTTCAGGATCGCCACTTTGGTTGCGTGCGTCAGCCCTTCGCTTCCCATCATCGCGATATACATCCACGAGATGACTAGAATGCTGGCGCTGCCCCAGGGAGCTTGTGAAATTTCACCGATCGCTTTTTCATGTCCCATGGGAACCACCGAATGCCCCGGCAGGAATGCCGCGAGATGTTCGGCGACACAAATCGGCCCCATGCCAGGCCCACCGCCACCATGAGGAATACAAAATGTCTTGTGAAGATTCAGATGGCAGACATCCGCGCCGATATCGCCCGGACTGCATAGGCCGACCTGCGCATTCATATTCGCGCCATCCATGTAAATCTGTCCGCCATGTTTGTGCACCAATTGGCAAATCTCACGGATCGACTCTTCAAACACGCCATGCGTGGAAGGATAGGTCACCATGATGGCCCCAAGCTCTGCGGAATGTTTTTCAACCTTTGCGCGGAAATCCGTCAAATCGATATTTCCATTCCCATCACAAGCTACTGGAATCACACGGAACCCTGCCATCACGGCGCTCGCGGGATTTGTACCGTGTGCGGATGTTGGAATCAGACAGACATCGCGCACGCCATTTCCCTGCGCCTGATGATAGCGCCGAATGACAAGCAACCCGGCGTATTCGCCCTGCGAGCCCGCGTTCGGTTGAAGCGACACCGCTGAAAATCCGGTGATCTCCGCGAGCCACAGTTCAAGTTGCGAAAAAAGACGCTGATATCCCTTAGCCTGATCAAGTGGCACGAAGGGATGAAGTCCCCCGAAGCTTTCCCATGTGACGGGCAGCATTTCGCTCGTGGCATTCAGCTTCATCGTGCAGGAGCCAAGCGGAATCATCGAAGTCGTCAGCGCCAGATCCTTCGACTGCAAACGGTAGATGTAACGCAGTAGCTCGGTTTCCGTGTGGAAGCGATTGAAAATCGGATGCGTGAAAAAATCTTTCTGGCGTTTAAGCGCGCCAAAGGAATGCTCCTTGTTTTCGCAGAGTGTCGACTCCTTGCCGATAAATACCCACGCAAGATCCTGAAGATCCTGTTCGGTAACGGTTTCATCCAGTGAGAGCGCCAAAGCCTTTCCGCCAATGCGGCGAAGATTAATTCGTTTTTCCGCCGCGCGTGCCAAAATGGCATCGGCCTGTGATGCGGAAACCTCGATGCACAATGTATCAAAATACTGCTCATGTCGAAGATGCAGACCGGCATCGGAAAGTGTTTTTGCCAAATTGGCGGTACGATGGTGAACCTGCTTCGCAATGGCGGTAATTCCTTCGCGTCCGTGATACACGGCATACATGGAAGCGATGACCGCGAGTAATACCTGCGCTGTGCAGATGTTGCTGGTCGCTTTTTCGCGGCGGATATGTTGCTCGCGTGTCTGAAGCGTGAGACGGCAGGCAGGCTTGCCCTGAGCGTCACGCGAAACACCGATCAGACGTCCCGGCATGCGGCGTTTGTGAGCATCCCGTGTGGCGAGAAAAGCCGCATGAGGACCACCGTAGCCCATGGGAACGCCGAATCGCTGGGAACTGCCCACGACGATTTCCGCACCCATTTCGCCCGGAGGTTTGAGAAGAACCAGGGCAAGAAGATCGCTCGCTACCACCGTGGGAATTCCCACCGCTTTCGCCTTATCAATAAAGGGCTGAAGATCGCGCACTCTCCCATCGGTGGCTGGATATTGAAAAAGCGCACCGAAACAAACTTCCGCATCGGGAACAAAATTATCCATGGTATCGACTAGAATTCGAATACCCAGGGGCTCGGCACGCGTACGGATCAGAGAGATCGTTTGCGGATGACAATCATCGCTCACAAAAAATGTATTTCCCTTAGGCTGGATGTCCCGGCACATGACCATGGCTTCAGCCGCAGCGGTGGATTCATCAAGCAACGAAGAATTCGCGATTTCCATTCCCGAGAGATCGCAAACCATCGTCTGGAAATTCAAAAGCGCTTCAAGACGACCCTGGGAAATTTCCGCCTGATAAGGCGTATAGGCGGTATACCATGCCGGGCTCTCGAGGATATTGCGCAGAATAACTCCGGGCGTATGAGTCCCGTAGTAGCCCATGCCAATGTAGGAACGATAGACCTGATTCGTATCGGCCATCCCACGAAGTGTTTTGAGCGCTTCCTCCTCGGAAAGCGCGGGTGGAAGATCGAGCGGCTTTGGAAGACGAATCGACGCAGGGACGGTTTTCTCAATCAGTTCATCGAGCGTAGGAGAACCGATTGCACCAAGCATCGCCTCGATTTCCGAGGAATTCGGACCAATATGACGGGAAGCAAAGTTTCTTAACATTGACGGAGAAGATGCGGCGCTCATTCGCCGATTTGCGCCTGATAAGCTGCGGCATCTTTGAGCTGATCGAGCTCGGAAGGATTTTCGATACGGATTTTGTAAATCCAACCCTGTCCGTAAGGATCAGTATTTACGAGAGCCGCATTACTTTCGAGAGCGGGATTATTTTCAACGACTTCCCCTGCAACAGGCGCGTAAATATCGCTGGCGGCCTTCACGGATTCAACAACCGCCGAGGGATCTTTCGCCGAAAACTTTTTGCCAACTGCCGGAAGCTCCACATAAACAATGTCGCTTAATTCGGCCTGCGCATGATCGCTGATGCCGACTGTGCCGATATTATCCTGCACACGAATCCATTCGTGCGACTCCGCGTATTTGAGGTCAGTAGGAATGCTCATAATAAATCAGTTTTTAGAGGTTGGATTAGGATTATAAAAGGGCTTCTTGCAAACAACGGCACGGTAAGACTTGCCCCGCACTTCGACAGCCACGGCCTGCCCAGGCTTTGAATATTCAATAGGAAGATAGGCCATGGCAATTCCATAGTGCAGGCTCGGCGAAAGCGCCCCGCTGGTGGTTTCGGAAACGGACCTGCCATCCACTAAAACCGGATAATGCGGACGCAGTGGCGGGGATTTCTCCTCTACTCGAATGGCGCTCAGCCTGCGGGTAAGCCCGTTTTGCTTTTGGCCGTCCAATACCGACTTCCCGATAAAGTTGCCTTTTGCTAAATCCACAAAAAATCCCAATCCCGCCTCCAGAGGCGTATGGTCTGGACTCAGGTCGTTTCCATTAAGGGGATAGCACATTTCCAGGCGCAAGGTATCCCGCGCACCTAAACCACAGGGTTTTGCACCTGCGGCAACGACTGCATCCCATAAAACACACGCCACTTCATTTGGGAAAAAGAGCTCATACCCGTCTTCGCCGGTATAACCCGTGCGGGCCACATAGCCGTGAGCGCCTTTGAACTCGATCGAAGTCAGGTGATTCCGCCCGGGCAGCTCCTCTGAAAACAGCTTACCAAATACCGCCGCCGTCTCCGGTCCCTGTACTGCCAGCCCGCAATAGCTGTCGCTCGCGTCTTTAAAGGACAGCTCTTTGGGCAGGTGGGATTCAATCCACTCGCGATCTTCATCAATTTTCGAGGCATTGACCACAAGCAGGTATTCCTCCGCTGCGAGGCAATAAATAATCAGATCATCGATCACGCCACCCGCTTCATTGAGCATCAGAGTATACTGGCATTCACCGGGGCTGAGCTTGCTGACATTATTGGTCAATAAGGCGTTGAGAGCATCCTGCGCACCCGCACCCTTCACAAAGAACTCTCCCATGTGAGAGATGTCAAAAACACCGGCCTGTGTGCGCACAGCATTATGCTCTTCGAGGATGCCTCCGTATTGGATCGGCATGAACCAACCCGCAAAATCCACCATGCGTGCGCCTAAAGCCGTATGGGAAGCCTGCAACGAAGTGGATTTCATTAGATGAAATTAGCGAAGACTAGGAATCCGGCAAGGATTTCTGATCATCAAAATCCAGATACGTATAAGCCGAGAGACTTTTCTCGTAAGACTCAAGAAGCCGCATCGCTTCGCTGGGGCGAAACCGGTCGCTTTTGATACAGGCGTCGATCTGGACTTTCATACGGCGCGCGAGTTCATTGACATCCCACTGTGTGAGTGTAAGCACCTGACCCACCGTGCTACCGGGCAGCACTTCTTCGATGTAGTAACCGCACTCTTCATCCTCATCGAGGAAGACGTGCATTTCATTCACACGTCCAAACAAGTTGTGCAGATCGCCCATGATATCCTGATAAGCACCCGCCAGGAAAAACCCGAGATAGTAAGGCTTGCCGGGCTCGAAGGCATGAAGCGGCAGCGTTTCCTTCACGTCGTGTAGATCAATAAATTTGGCAACCTTGCCATCGGAATCGCAGGTAATGTCCACCAAGGTGCCATTTCTCGACGGAAACTCATTCAACCGATGAATCGGCATGACCGGGAAAAGCTGTCCGAGCGCCCAATGGTCGAGAAGCGATTGGAAAACGGAAAAGTTGCAAAGAATCTGATCCCCGAGCGCAACTTCCAGCTCCTTAACTTCTTCAGGCGTGTATTTTACGCCCTTGAAAAGCTGAACGACTTTCTGCGTAATCTCCCAGTAAACGGTATCGATCTTCGCTTTGGAGCGCAGGTCGAGAAGACCGAGATCGAACATCTTCTGCGCTTCTTCACGAATCGCCTGTGCGTCGTGGAGATTTTCCAGACGATGCTCCTGTGAAAAGCTGGCGCGAATTTCGAGAATATCGTGAACCGGCTTCGGATCATCCGGCGAAGCGCTAATTTGCACTTCACGCGGAAGTTTCTCAATCGACCCAAAAGCCTCCACGACGAGAACGGAATGATGCGCCACAATTGCGCGTCCACTCTCACTGACAATAATGGGATGCGCGACCTGCTCGGAATCGCAAACCTCCATGATGTGATAAACGACATCGCGCGCATACTCGTTGAGCGAGTAGTTCATCGAGCTGTCGAAAGTCGTGCGGGAACCGTCGTAATCCACGCCAAGTCCGCCGCCGACATCGAGATAACCCAGATCATGCCCCATCTTTGCGAGCTTGGAGTAAAAACGAGCCGCTTCGCGCACCGCCTGCTTGATCGTTCCGATATCGGGAACCTGTGAGCCAACGTGGAAGTGGACGAGTTTTAAAACATGCGCCAGGCCTGCCTTGTGGAGGAGATCACTTGCCGCCACGAGCTCCGAGGTGGAAAGACCGAACTTCGCATTCTCACCGCCACTGGTGGCCCATTTTCCCGCACCTTTGGATAGCAGCCGAACCCGAAGACCGATCATCGGCTCGATATCCTCTTCCTTCGATACGCGGAGAATGTGATGCAACTCCTCAAGCTTCTCGACGACCAGAATGACCTGCTTGCCGAGCTTGCGGCCAAGTAGCGCATTGCGGATGAATTCCGTATCCTTGTAGCCGTTACAAATGATCAGACTTTCCGGATCGCTGTGAATACCCAGCGCAGCGACGAGTTCCGGTTTGCTACCGGCTTCAATCCCAAAATGGAAAGGCCTACCCGCTTCCAGGATTTCCTCCACCACTTCGCGAAGCTGGTTAACCTTAATCGGGAAAACTCCCCGGTAGTGGTTCTTATAACCCGATTCCGCGATCGCATCTCCAAAGGCCGTATTGATACTCTCCACGCGATTCCGCAATAAATCCTGAAAACGAATCACCATCGGAAATTTCAACCCTCGGCTCTTCGACTCGGAAATCAAATCCATGATGTCGATGGGCTCCGCTTCATTGCGGTTCGGATTGCAGACGACGTGGCCCTTATCGTTTACGGAAAAATAACCCAGCCCCCAACGGTCGACGTTATAAAGGCTGGTAGCGGATGCAGCATCAAAATCGGACATGTAAAATGATGAAATACGCAACCTGCGCGCCAGATGCAATAGGCGCTTTCAGGAATTTTTGTAATCGACCGGATTGAGACATTAATTGATGACGATAAAAGAGCCCTGGCTGATGGCGTCCGCCTCCTCGGCGGTCATCCAGCGTTCGGCGAAATGTTTACCCCATGAGTCGGAAACTGCGATCTCGCCGGTCTTCTCATTGTAGCCGATAATCATGCACATGTGACTGCTTCTACGATCTATAACGATGCGGCGGGCGGACTTCTTAAAAGGATCGAGGAGTTTCTTCCAGCCCTCCCAGTCCGTGGTATTTGCCCGCTGGGCCGTGCGGTCGGAAATGGAGTGGTTCAGCTTATCATCGACAAACATAGGCCACATGATCGGCACTCCCTGGTCGATATACCGCGCAACATTGTGTACCTGCACCCTCGCGCCTTGCTGGGTCAGGCGGCGGCCGCTTTTATAAACAAGATCACTTGCTCCCGAGACGATGCTGGCAACGGAGGTTCCCCCACCCGTTTCGCTTTTGCCAGCCATTGCCAGCACATACATATCTGCGGGGATGCCCATGTAGCGCAGCGCGCGCTCCCATGTGGCGGGCACGCAGTAGCCCTTCGGTCCCTGATCCACCATGGGGATATCTTTCAGCACGACATCGCCATTCGGACGGTGCTCAATGCGCTCTTGAAGCTTTGTCCGCATTTCCGTGCCGGTGAGATTCGTAGCAGTCGTATTGTCCTTGAGGGAATCGGTGGGAACGATTCGCACCGCCACATATTCCTCTCGTGGAGCAGCGAGCAGGATGGAGTGCCCCTTCCAATCCCAGCGCTTCACCAGCTCGCGGGTATCACGGCCCTGGCCAAAGGTATCGCCCTGCGGAGGGCCCAGTAGCTCGGTGAGCCGTTTCTGGATTTCCTGAGCATCCTGCTGAATATATTTTTTATAATTATTCATGGACTGCTGGGCCTCGCGCACCCCACGCACCCCGGCTTGTGCCGTCTCGGGATTAACCAGCTCCGCAGCGTCTCCCTTATTGGCAAAGACCATGGAAATCAGGGTGGGCTTATCGTGAACCCCATACAGCGCGAGGGAGAATGGCCTTGCGCCCAGCACGCGCTCCTTTGAATCAGCATAAAGGCGGTAGCTGGAATCGCTGCTGGTCCGCGATTCCTCAGGCCATTTCAACCGCTCGGCAACCGCCGTATCCGTATCGCTCCAGAGATTATCGCTTTGCCATACCGGAATTCCAAAAACCTCGTTCATCTTCTGAAAATCCGGCTCCGGAGGCGGGCTGGGCGTAGCCGCAGAGAGTGAAATCGCCGTCATCGCGAGAATCAGAAAAGCTCGGAAGGGCATTGGCAGATGCATTGGAAAAGCCTACAACAAAATCTCGCCAAAATGAAAATCCTTTATCTCGATTGCCTTTCCGGAATCAGCGGTGACATGAGTGTCGGTGCGCTTTGTGACCTCGGAGTGAAACCCGAAGAAATCAATGCCGCCCTGGCCTGCCACAATCTCGGGAAAGAGTTTCACGCTCATTATGGCCGGGAACAACGACAGCATATCGAAGGTGTGAAATTCGATGTTCATGCACACAACCATGATCATAGCCATTCCCACGAGCATCGCCACACACAGGAACCCGGACATACTCATGAACATGAGCATAGTCATTGCGAAGGTCATCCGCACCATGACGAGCCGCACCAGCATGGGGAGCATTCTCACGAGCACAGTCACGATACGCATGTGCACGGCCGCAGTTTTCGGGAAATCTACGAGCTTTTGACGAAAAGCGAGCTCTCCCCTTTTGTCAAAACACATGCGATCTCCATTTTTCAACGTATCGCCATAGCGGAAGGTAAAATCCATGGCATGTCGCCGGAGGAAGTGACCTTTCATGAAGTCGGCGCCATCGACTCGATTGTGGATATCGTCGGAGTTTGTGCGGGAATTGAAGCTCTAAAGGTAGGCAAGATTGTGGCATCGTCCTTATTTGAAGGCAGCGGCTCGATACAATGTGCGCATGGTTCCTTTCCACTCCCCGCTCCTGCCACATTGGAAATTTTGAAAGGGATCGAACTCCGGCAGATCGCGGAGCCTTATGAATTTATCACACCTACCGGCGCGGGAATCCTTGCGGAGTTTGTCTCGGAATTTGGACCGATGCCTGCACTGCGCATTGAAAAAATCGGTTACGGAATTGGCACTCGAAAGTTACCCACCCGTCCCAATGTGCTGCGTGCGATTTTAGGCGAAGCTGCAGGAAACCACTCCGAGGAAACTGATGAAATCGTGCAGATCGAGACGAATATCGATGATCTCTCACCGGAGATACTGGGCTACGCCATGGAAAAACTTCTCGCGGAGGGTGCGCTCGATGTCTTTACCACACCCACAGGAATGAAGAAGAGCCGGGCGGGATTTTTGCTCACCGTTCTTTGCGAAGAGGGAAAACGGGAACTCATGGAGGAAATCATTTTCCGCGAAACGAGTGCATTTGGATTAAGAAAAAGCGTCATGCAGCGCTCCAAGCTGACGCGCGAAATACGGGAAGTTTCCACACCGTGGGGACCAGTCAGCGTGAAGCTGGGCCATCGAAACGGGCAACTCGTGCAGGTATCCCCTGAATTCGAAGCCTGCAAAAAGGTTGCCCAATCCGCAGGCGTCGCAATTTCAGAAGTTTACCGCACCGCCATCGCCGCACTACAAATGTAGAGCGGCAACGGCTGAAACGTTTTACTTCTCGTCGATAACGGGATTTGTCAACGATCCGATCTTCTCGATCTCGATCGTCACCGTATCTCCCGCCTTGAGCCAAAGCTGAGGCTTGCGCGCCATACCGACCCCCTGAGGAGTGCCGGTGAGGATCACCGTTCCGGGAAGCAACGTGGTGCTTCCGCTGAGAAACTCGATCAGGGCAGGAACGTCAAAGATCATGTCATTCGTATTCCAGTCCTGGACGGTCTCACCGTTTAAGACGGTCTTGATTTTCAAGTCATTTGGATTCGTGATTTCATCCGTCGTCACGAGGCATGGGCCGAGAGGTGCGAAGGTATCAAAGAACTTGCCACGGCACCACTGGCCGCCGCCTTTTTTGATCTGCCAGTCACGAGCACTGACGTCATTCGCGCAGGTATATCCGAGCACATACTGGAGCGCATCCGCACGGGAAACATTTTTACAGGCTTTGCCGATAACGACCGCGAGTTCGCATTCGTAGTCCACTTCATGGCTCTGGAATTTCGTGGGAATTTCGATGGGGTCGTTAGGGTTTTGAAGCGTGTTCGGCCCCTTGACGAAAAGAATGGGGATCTCGGGAGGATTGGCGCCGGATTCCTGAGCGTGGAATTTATAATTCAACCCGATGCAGAGAATGATTCGCGGCGAGATCGGAGCAAGAAGCTTGGCAACGTCGGACTTTTCTTCAGTCACTTTGTAACTGTCGAAAATATCGCCTTCGATGCGCTTTGCCGTGCCGTCGCTATTCTGCGCTCCGAAATGGATGGCGCCCTTGGAATCCTGGTAACGAATGATCTTCATAAATTAGTGAAAGGTAAAACTTTCGCGGAACGAGTAGGCAAGTCGAGGAAAAAGCGGTGCGTCTACAGAGATTAAACGGCCAATTCCTTATTCTCCCTTTTCATCTCCCGCTCGCGAAGCCAGAGGAAAATCACCGGCGTGACGATCAGGATATGGATCAGGCTGCTGCACATGCCTCCGATTACAGGTGCTGCTAATGGCTTCATGACCTCTGCTCCCGCCCGTGTGCTCCACATAATGGGAAGCAAACTGGCCACGACGGTGGCTACGGTCATGACTTTTGGGCGAAGGCGCAGGAAGGCCCCTTCTTTGACGGCCTGAACGAGATCCGCCCGCTTAAATGCCGCTCCGAGTGCAGCGCGTTTTTTTGCGACGGCCTCTTCGAGATAAACCACCATGACCACTCCCGTTTGAATGGCAGTCCCAAACAAAGCAATATAGCCCACCCACACTGCCACGCTGAAAGGATAGCCGAGTAACCACTGCATCACCACGCCACCGGTAAGCGCAAAGGGAACGGCAAGGATCACGTGCGCAGCTTCGCGAAGAGAGCCAAAAGTCACGAAGAGGAGCATAAAAATAATCACGATTACGACGGGCACGATCATCTCCAGGGTATGTCGGGCACGAAGTTGATGCTCATATTGTCCGCTCCAGTCGATGGTCACTCCCGGTGGAAGTTTCACTTCCGCAGCGATACGGCGCTGAGCCTCCTGCACGAATCCACCGAGATCGCGTCCCTGCACATTCGCCTGCACAAATACGCGAAGCATTCCGTTTTCACTCGCGATTTCGCTCGGACCGATGGAACGGCGAATTTCCGCAAGCTGGCGAAGCGGGACATTGATCCCCCCCGGTGCGGAAATTAATACATCGCCAATACCGTCAATCGTATCCCGGTCACTGCGTTGAAAACGAAGCTGGATGGGAAAACGCTTGCGGCCTTCGATCGTCGTGCTGACATTTAAGCCGCCAATACCTGTCTCGACATAGTCCATAACGTCGCGAAGATTCAATCCGTAACGCGCAATCTCCAATCGATTGGGAATGATTTCCAGATACGGTTTCCCCTGCGTGCGTGACGCGGCCACGCCCGTCGCTCCGGGAATGGTGCGCACAACGCGTTCGATTTCAAAAGCCTTCTGCTGGAGCACATCGAGATCGCTCCCCATGACTTTGATTCCGACCTGTGCGCGAATGCCCGTGCTCAACATCAGCACGCGATTTTCAATAGGCTGGAGAAATCCCGGCACATAACCCGGCACGAGCGAAAGTTTCTCCGTCAATTCCGTGACAAGCTTCTGCTGTGTCATACCCGACCTCCACTGGCTCTGTGGCTTGAGCATGATCGTCGTTTCAATCATTTCGATCGGCGCGGGATCAGTCGCGCTATCGGCACGACCGAGTTTTCCGGCGACTGACTCGACCTCCGGCGTTTCACGAATCACTTCATCCTGCCATGCCATGATGCGTTTTACCTCCGTAAGCGAAGTACTGGGCAATAACACGGGCATGAATAAAAGACTCCCCTCGTTCAGCGGTGGCATAAATTCACTTCCCATGCCGCTGACCAGACGCGTCAGGAAAGCACTGCCAAGACGCTCGACGGATTTTCTCAAAGGTCGCGGTAATCCAAGCGCAAGGATCACGGATAGAATTAACAATACAAATGCCATCCCAATTACTTTTCGGCCATGTTTTAACGCCCAGGAAAGTGTGGGAGCGTACAGTCTCAGCAAAGGCCGCATGATTTTATTCTGCGACTCCGGATGAAAAGGCCCGCGCACAAGTAACGTGCAAAGCACGGGGACAATCGTCACTGCGAGAAGCGTGGAACCCGCCATCGCAAAAGTTTTTGTAAAAGCCAGCGGGTGAAATAACTTTCCTTCCTGCCCCGTCAACGCAAACACGGGAAGAAATGCTAAAATGATAATCGCCATCGCAAAGAAAATCGGGCGCCCGACCTGAGAAGCCGATTCCAATGTGATCCTCCAGGTTTCCTGCTTGCTCAGCGGAGAACCTTTTTTCATCTCGGCAATCTCACAGTGACGGATGACATTTTCAGTCATCACGATTGCCGCATCCACCAGCACGCCAATGGCAATTGCGATGCCCGACAAAGACATAATATTCGAGGTAATACCAAATTCCTTCATCATCAGAAACGCGACAAGAATCGAAGCCGGAAGCGGAATCGTCACGATGAGGATACTGCGGAAGTGCCACAGGAAAAGAATGTGCGCGAGCGTCACAAGGATGATCTCTTCGATCAACGCATGCTTCAGCGTATCAATCGTTCGCTCGATCAGTGTACTTCGATCATAAAACGGGCGAATGCTCACTCCCGCAGGAAGACTCGACGCGATCTGCGCGATTTTTTCCTTTACGGCTTTGATGACCTGCATCGCGTTTTCTCCCGTGCGCATGACGACGATACCGCCAACAACTTCGCGTCCACCCACATCCAATGCCCCTCGGCGAAAATCACCACCGATTTGAATGGTTCCGATATCCTTCAAATAAACAGGAACGCCTTTTTCACTTCGCACGGCGATGGACTCGATATCCGAAAGCGACTTGATCAGGCCGATGCCGCGCACGACAAACTCCATTCCATTCTCTTCAATGACTTTGCCGCCGACATTGAGATTACTGCTTTTAATCGCATTCATAACCTCCT
>JBDTJR010000045.1:0-4855 GCA_039935735.1 Chthoniobacterales bacterium
AGCTCCCGAAACGGAGGATAATTCTATGGCAAATGCAATGGTCATTGGGATCGGCGGTGTAGGCTCTGTCATCGGGCAGAAGCTTCATGAGTTTGATTGTTTCGACCGCATTGTATTGGCGGACATGGATACCACGTTTGCGGATCATCTTGCGGCACACACTCCGAAGCACCGCTTCACGATCGTGCAGGTGAATGCGATGGATACCGACAAGCTGGCGAGCCTGATGAAGGAGAATGCCATCACTGTGACGTGCAATGCATGCACGTTCCAAACCAACCACTCGGTGCTCGAAGCCTGTCTGCGCGCCGGATCGCACTATCTGGATATGGCGGCGGATATTTATTCTCCACCGGGGGTGAAACGCATGGGGAAAAATTCTTTCGAAGCGGAGATTGAAAAATTCAACCAGCCTTATCTCGACAAGGGAATTGCAGGGATTCTTTGCATGGGAATGGACCCGGGCGCGGTGAATGTCTTTGCGCGCTGGGCGATGGATCGGCTCGATACGGCATCCAGCATTCGCGTGCTGGATGCGGATAATGCGGAAGTCAAAGGCTATCGATTTGCGGTGTTATTTTCGCCGGAAACATTTTTTGAAGAACTGGGAGCGACGCCGTATTTCGTGAAGGACGGACGCGTTGTCAGTGGTAAGCCGCTCGAAACCGAAGTGGAGTGGGTGCGGTTTCCTGATCCCATCGGACTTCAGAAAACCTACGCCGTCGCGCACGAAGAAGGCGTGAGCCTTGGAATTTATCCTCCGTTTGTCGAAAAGGGGGTTCGTTACTCCGTTTTCAAATACAGTCTTTCGGACAAGGTTTATCACATTTCGAAATCGCTCGCGTTGTTGAATCTCGATACGTGGAAAAAAGTCAAAGTGGATGGATGTGAAGTTTCGCCCGTGCGTGTGGCGAGTGCGCATCTGCCGAAGCCTGCGCAACTGGGCGCGACGGTGGATGGCTACTCCTGCGTGGGCGCTGAAGTTCGCGGCACCAAGGATCGTAAGCGTGTGGAATATTTTGTCTACACGATGGACAGCCACCGCGACACGTATGAGAAATACGGCTATTCGCTTACACTCGTACAGACGGGGCTACCGCCTGCGCTTACTGCGAAATTGCTCGCGACCGGAAAAATTCCTGAGCGTGGCGTGATGATGCCCGAGGCGTTGAATCCCGATGAACTGATGCGGAATTTTACGCGTGAAGGCTTGCCGATCTTTATCGAGAAGCGCGAAGTCGAGAGAATGTAATTAAATACTGCCGACGATTTCGTTGGCGAGGGCACCGGCGGGTAATGGGACATACGGCTCTTCGTGAAGGATTGGCTTTTGCTTATTCACCAGCAGCTTCCACCAGACATGACTGCAAGCTCCAAGCACGAGGAGAACCAGAATAAGAAAAGTTCCCATTACTGCGGTATTTACCTGAGTATTTATTACCTGTGCATGCCATAGGGTCATTTGTTCCGCTGTGCCACCAGCCGCAATATTTTTAAGCAAAGTCGCTCTGGCACTGAGAAATCCGATGCGGACTTCCGGGCTAAAGATTTTCATCCAGCCCGCGGTCATGGTTACTGCGGTAAGCCAGATAAGCGGCACTACCGCTACCCAGACATAACGAACGCGATTCATTTTGATTAGCACTGTCACGCCAAGGGAAAGCGCGATGACGGCAAGCAATTGATTTGCCACACCGAAAATCGGCCAGAGTGAATTAATGCCTCCATTTTTATCGATTACCCCCTGATAGAGAAAATACCCCCATGCCGCCACAAAGGCGAGCGTTGCAAAGCAATTGCCGAGTAGCGAATGCGTATGCGCCAGCGGTTTCCATATATTACCCAGCAGATCCTGTACAAGAAATCGCCCGACACGCGTCCCCGCATCAATCGTCGTCAGGATAAAGAACACCTCAAACATGATCGCAAAGTGATACCAGAGCGACAACGCTGTCTTATTGCCCGTAACGCCGGAAAACATATAGGCCATTCCCACGGCAAAGGTCGGCGCGCCGCCTGTGCGACCGATCATGGTTTTCTCTCCGACACTGGTGGCAAGGTCTGACATTTGTGTTTCCGTCACGGGATAACCGAATGCGGTTATCTTTTGAACAATGGCCTGCGGTTCGCCGCTCATGTTAATGGCAAAATATTCCCCGGGCTGCATGGCGCAGGCGGCAATGAGAGCCATGATGCCGACAAGCATTTCCGTGATCATCGCGCCATAGCCGATAATACGAATATCTCTTTCCCGAGCGATCAGCTTGGGCGTCGTGCCCGAAGCGATCAGTGCGTGAAATCCCGAGACGGCTGCACAAGCAATGGTAATGAAACAAAACGGGAAGATCGGTCCGGCAACGACAGGGCCGGTCCCGTCAATAAATTTGGTCAATCCCGGCATCTGTAGCTTCGGAATCAAAATAATGATCGCAAGCCCAAGAAGCGCCACGGTGCCGATCTTCAGAAAGGTGCTGAGATAATCACGTGGAGCCAGCAGCATCCACACCGGAAGGACTGAGGCAAGGAAGCCATAAACCATGATGCCCCATGCGAGCGTGCGGCCATTTAAGGTCAACCAATGTTCCAAATGGGTACCCGGAAGCCATTGGCCCGCGAATACGGAAAACAACAGGACAATCACACCGAGCGCACTCACCCAGCCGATGCGCGCCTTGCCAACATGCATCGCGAGTCCCATCGCAACCGCAATAGGGATCGAAGAAAGAATTGTGAAAAGTCCCCACGGGCTTTCTGCCAACGCCTTCACGACGACCAGAGCAAGCACCGCCAGAAGAATTATCATGATCGCGATAATGCTGATCAACGCAACGAAGCCTGCGAAAGGTCCGACTTCTTCGCTCATCATCTGCCCGAGGGATTTCCCACGACGACGGACGGAGCAAAAAAGAATAAGGCAGTCATGCACGGCGCCGCCAAGTGTGGCGCCAACCAAAATCCAGATCATGCCCGGCAGATAGCCGAATTGCGCGGCAAGCACCGGCCCGACTAGTGGCCCCGGTCCGGCAATCGCGGCAAAGTGATGACCAAAGACCACCCATTTATTGGTCGCGACGTAATCTTTACCGTCTTCGTTTACAACGGCAGGTGTTGCGCGCATTTCATCGAGCGTAAGGACTTTCGCCATGAGCCATGCGGAATGAAACCGATAGGCGATTGCAAATACGCAAACCGAGGCGACTACCATCCAAAGCGCGCTGACATGCTCCCCTCGCCCAATGGCAAGAACCGCAACGGATGCGGCACCCGCCACCGCAATCGCCAGCCACCCTATCATCGAAAATTTATTACGCCCGGAACTCATACTTAGTCCTTATTTTACCGCCTCTGAAATGTCCACTTTTGATTAGGCGGGGATTTACAAATTTATAACAAACCTTTTACCCCTCTGTGACAACCCATCACAGGGATGTCCCTATCGTGGAGAGCGTAATCCATCTCTCTATTATGAAAAAATCTCTCTTCCGCCTTAGCCTTCTGCTCCTTCCACTTTCACTTTGGGCAAAGCCCCTCGTCATCCATGAGTGGGGAACCTTTACCGTTTTTCAAAATGAACAAGGCGAGGCAATTCGCGGTATTAATACCGATGACGAGCCAGTTCCTAGTTTTGTGCATCGGGCAGCTTTGGGAATTCAGAAGGCAGGAGCCGTTCAGGGATCACTCCAATCAAAAGGGTTAATTGCCTGTCATCCTGATGTGACAATGCGCCTGGAAACACCCATCGTTTATTTTTATCCACCGAATCAGGATCAAATTACGCTCGATTTCACCGTGACGTTTCCGCGTGGTCTGCTGACGGAATATTATCCTGATGCGAATGTTTTTATACCCGGCTTTAACAACTACCGCCTGAAACCCGAAATATGTGGAAAACTGGAGTGGAAAGACCTTCATATCGGCGGAAAGGAAGCTGGCCCTAATACGGACTCCGAGGTATGGACAACTCCTCGTGCGGTCGATGCAGCCTCTGTCACCACTTCCAAAGGGGAAAAGGAGCGTTATTTATTTTATCGCGGTGTGGCACATCTCAATTCTCCATTGCGTGTCGTCAGAAATGGCGAGCATCTTGTCATCCAGAGTCAGAAAAACGAACCATTGGCCTTTCCAATTCCTACAAAGGCGTGGCTGGCGGATTTACGCGCTAATGGCACTGCGGCCTTTAGGGAGCTTATTCTGGATGGGTCTCCCCGAAGCGGCCTCGCCACAACAAGTGCAAATTTTTCACCCGAGGACTACTCCGTGGAAAATGAAGCGCGGCTGAGACAATCCATGACCGAGGCTCTTATCAAAGACGGCCTTTTCCCAAAGGAAGCCGAGGCGATGTTGAAAACGTGGGAACTGTCCTACTTCCAAAGCGCCGGGGTACGGTTATTTTATCTCGTTCCGCGTGAATGGACCGAGGAGCACTTGCCGCTACATGTCTCGGTGGAGGCAGAAATCACGCGCGTCATGATCGGGCGCATTGAAATCATGACTCCTTATCAAAGGCATCTGCTTGATGTGTTGGAAAAAAAGGAAAGCGCGTTCGATGCAGGTAATATTCCTGCGGCTTATTATCTACTAGGCCGTTTTGCGAATGCTCTGATTTTGGATGAATTACAAAAACATCCCACCGAGAAACTTAAGGAATTTGTCCATACCTACTCCGGCATCGTTGGTGGTCAATATCCGGTAAATCCCTGATTTATTCTGTTGCCTGCTTTGCAACCCAATGGGGTAACCGAGGGAATTTCAGAGTCGTGTAAGTCACGATGTTGACAGTCCTCTGCGGATGGAGTTTCCTGCAAGGGCATATGGCTGAGACTACTCCACTACTGACGGGGACGGGACTGAATCG
>JBDTJR010000046.1:0-14857 GCA_039935735.1 Chthoniobacterales bacterium
TCGCGCAGATGGCGCTTATCATTATCATTCTTTGCACGGCGAAGTTTGAGGACATCCTGGTCTATACGGAATTTTCGCTGATGAGTTGCCTGTTTCTTTCCGTGCTTGGGGTTTTTATTCTACGTCATCGGTTTGGCCGGAATGAGGGCGGCATTGAAGCGTGGGGTTATCCCGTCACTCCGGCAATATTCCTGATCGTGGAGGGTTTCATCTTTGTGCATCTTTTCCACGAGAGGGCGACGCAATCCCTGATCGGACTGGGCGGCATGGCGCTCGGGTTGATCCTTTATTTCTGCGAGCCGCGCGCCAATCGCCGAGTGCTTGCATCACGCGTAAACGAGGCCTAAATTATCCTTAATGAAAGCAGCCCGGCCTCTCGTCCTGTTGGTTTCTCTTTTCGGAATGACGGCAGCGCTTTTTTCGCAAGGAACACCTGTAAATAATGCTCCCGATATCGCGCGCGCACTGGCGGGACTTCCGCCGCAATCCGATCCCGCGCTGATGCCGCTCATGCAGGAACCGGCCTGGGTGCAACATGCAACGTCTTTCGAAAGCTGGTGGTCCCACCGCCCGCTTGAGCAGATCAAAAAAGTCTCTGCCTGGGCAAACGAAGAGATGGGAGCTACCTATACATCAACCGCCCCGGCCATTTATTTTTACAGCGGGCCGGATTTTCTCTATCTCTCCGCCTTTTTTCCGAACGCCTCCACGTATGTCATGTGCGCGAAGGAACCGGTCGGGAAAATTCCCAGCTTCGATGGGATTTCAAAGGAAAATCTCCTGCCCGCACTGACAAGTCTGCAAAAAGCCTGCCAGTCGCTTTTTAATTTCAGCTTTTTCATCACCGAGGACATGAAGTCGGATCTTCGCTCGGCGGAACTTTCCGGCGTGGCGCCTATTCTCTATGTGCTCATGGCGCGGACGGATAAAACCATTGTGAAGGCCGAGGCGGTCACGCTTACTTCGAGCGGAAACATCGTGCGCGGAAATCCCGATAACCCGAGCGGTATCCGTATTGATTTCACCTCCGGGCCGGGTCGCCCTGTGCAAACGCTGTATTATTTTTCCGGCGATCTTTCAAATTCCGGCCTCAAGGCGAATTCGGGAATCCTGAAATTCTGCAAACGCCTTGGCCCGAGCAATGGATTTCTCAAATCCGATTCCTATCTCCTGCACATGGACGAGTTTTCCGTATCGCGGAATTTCCTGCTCGATAATTGTCGCGTGATTGTGCAGGACGACGCGGGCATTCCGCTTCGCTATTTCCCGTCGAAGGATTGGAGCGTCCGGGTTTACGGCAACTACGTCGGGCCGATTGAGATTTTCAAACAATTCTATCAGAAGGACCTCGCCGATTACTACAAGGCCAGCAATCCGAAGGCGCTGCCCTTCGGCATGGGCTACCGCTGGCAGGCGCACGACTCCGCCGTCATGGTAGCGTTTCGAAAAAGTGGCAAACCTTAGCAATAAGGCCGAAATTTACTTTCCCGCAGAAAGCTTTTCAGGCTTCCATAGGAGCTATGGATCGCCCCGATTATAAAGCATTCGTTAAATCATTTGATACGCCTCTTCAACATTCTCTGACGTCGGAAAATGTCACGGCTCCGAAAGAGAAAGTTTATTTCGGCATTGCGTTAACGATTTCCATTCTGGTCTGGGTTCTTTTCACCCTTTGTACAATGGGAATGGTTTGGATATTTTTGCTGATCGGAGGAATTTTGGCGTGGCTTTCCAATGGTTTGCTGATTGCGAGCTTGAAGTCTGATGCCGTATCCGTGCACCCGAATCAGGTGGGACTTTTGGATGCGACCTTTCGCGAGGTTTGCGCAACCCTGCAATTACGAGAAGTGCCCGATCTTTATATCATCCAGTCCGGAGGATTTCTGAACGCGTTTGCGACGCGACACTCAGGAAGACATTTCGTGGTTGTTTATTCCTCCATGCTGGAATCGTTAGGGCCAAACTCTGCGGAGATGAAATTTTTACTGGGTCATGAAATCGGACATGTGCGGAAAAATCATCTGATGAAGAAACTGTTTCTTGCGCCCGCGCTTTTTCTTCCACTGATTGGTGCTGCTTATTCCCGTTCCTGCGAAACGACATGTGATCGTCACGGCGCATTGGCGGCGAATGATCTTTCCGCCGCCATGCGGGCCATGATGATTCTTGCCGGTGGGAAAGAGGCGGGCAAGGAAATGGATGTGGAACACTTCGGGGAACAGAATAAACGCCACCGCGGATTTTTTGTATCGTGGTATGAATTGATTTCCGGTTACCCCACGCTTTGCCGCCGTGTTCAAGACCTGCGGGAATTAGAAACCGGAAAGCACCAGACTTCTCCATCCCGCAATCCCCTGGCTTATCTTTTCGCGCTTTTTACGTTTGGCGGCGGATTCGGCGGAAGAGGAAGTCTCGTTTCTACATTACTGGTTATTTACATGCTCGCAATTTTTGCGGGATTGGCGCTACCGGCTATTAATGGAGCGCTGAAAAAAGGCAAGGAAGCTCAAAGACAGCGGCAGCAAATGCAGCAAGTGCATCCGTAGGGAAAACTTCCTTACTTTCTCGAATACAGGCGCTTTAAAAACTCGGCGTCGGAGAAATTCATCGCGTTGCCGAGGCGGACGATGACGAGTTTTTCTGAGGGGACGATGTAGAGGCGTTGGCCGTAGGAACCGACGGCCGCGATGAGCTCTGCGGGGGCATTGCGGCTGATGCAGGCTTCGCGGGGCCAGCGGATCATGCAGAGGTTGGATTCAATGGAAACTTCTGTAGCTCCGGTGGATTTCGCATGGCGATTGAGCCAGAAGCCCATTCCAAACATCGGGTTTGCCGTGCTGCCCTGGAAGCACTCGCTCAATTCGGTAGAGGAGACGATGGGAAAAATGGGAAGGGGGCCGCCAATACCAGAGCGGGCGAGAAAGTTTCCGAAGCGGAGCCATTCGCGCGCCGTCAATGTAAAGCTCGCAGCGAGCAGAGGATGGCCGCGGATATCCGGCGAATATCCGCGAAGAGGAATTCCCAAAGGCAGCAGGAGGCGACTATTCAGATACTGCACCGAAGACAGGCCAAGTTTTTCCAATTGTCGATCCAGCACGGCGTCGAAAACCTGAAGCGAGGCGGGACCGTATTGGAAAAGGGAGCCGGGGGCGCCCTGAAGTTGCAGGTGCCGCGCGTATTGATCGCGATCCCCGCGCACCATGCCGTGCAATGCGTTGGTGGGTGGAAGGCCGGATGTGAAGTTTAATAATTCACGGATTGAGACCTTTGCCTTTTCGCCTTTTCGCCAATCGGGAAGTGATTTTCCGACGAGATTATCCAACCGCAAAATATTGTCCTGCTGCGCCGCCATCGCGAGCACGCACCAGAATCCTTTTGTGCCGCTGTAGATGCGCTGAGGGGTGCTTGCCGACGTGCCTTTGCCGTAGCGCTCATAAATGATGCGTCCATCCCGCGCCACGATCAGCGCGAATTCGTTTTTTTCCCTGGAATAGTCGGCGGCTGTCTCTATGGAAAGGTGCGCGAAAAGGGAATTGCCCATGACGAGCAAGCAAAGCGCCAGAAAGCCCTTCACCACCCAATTTGGAATTCGCCTTTGTAATTTCACCTCGGAAACAAACTGCACGTGGCAGCGTATTGCAACCTCTGCGGTGATAAAAACAGAAATTCGCGCAAATTTTCTTTCGTCTGTTTTTGGATCGGGCCAATCTAGGGCCATGAGTTCGCAGAATCCCACGCAGATCAGCACGGAGGTGATGGTGATGTTTTTTGATACCGACTCCGGGGGCGTGGTGCATAACATTGCCTACCTGCGCTTTATCGAAACCGCGCGGACGATGCTGGCCCTGCAAATGGGGATGAAATTTGAGGACTGGCACAGCACCGGGATTTTTCCTGTGGTGGTGCGCACGGAGATTGATTATCGCAAGCCCGCGCTGCCGGGAGAAAAGATCGTCGTGAATGGCCGACTCAGCGAAGTCAGCGGCGTGCGCATGTGGTTTAATTTTGAAATCGTTCGCCCCGCCGATGGGACGGTGCTCGTGACCTGCAAGCAGGCGCTCGCGATGGTGAATAAGGCGGATGGGAAACCGCAGCGCCTTTCGAAGGAGCTTGCCGAACTTCTCAATATTTCTGCGTGAGCATTTCACGAGCCGATGCGGTTTCCGGTAAGTGGATGCTTCTGCTTCTGGCCGCGTGCTTTACCATCGGTCTTGCGGGATGGGGGCGGCTCTATAATGAAACCGACGGGCAATATTCCGGCGCGGCGAAGATCATGGCGCATGGTGGGTCGTGGATCGTTCCCGAAAACAATGGCGAGCCGCGACTGGTAAAACCGCCGCTGCTTTACTGGGCGATGGCGACGGGTTTCAAGGTGTTTGGCATCCATGAATTCGCGGCACGGTTGCCGAATGCGCTCGCGCTTATTTTTTGGGTGTGGATCACGTGGCAGATCGGGATGCGATTCGGCGGGTCGCGTGTGGGATTTCTTTCGGGAGGAATCCTGCTCTCTTTTCTCGGAAGCGCAACGCTGGCGAGGATCATCATGCCGGAGCCAATATTTGCGGCATCGGTTGCTGCCGCAGTCGCATGCATTTTGGAAGAAGCACGAGAATCCAGGGGACGTAGCGGACGATGGGTGCTCGGCTTTTGGCTTTTTTCTGCGCTGGCGTGTTTTTCAAAAGGTATTCACGGATTGCTGTATACCGTGGCGATCGTTGGAATCCTCGCGGCTATTTTCCCTGCACGGCGTAAGGCGCTTGGTGTGTTTCTCTCACTCGCAGGAATTCTTCTTTTTCTTGCGATCCTGCTTCCGTGGCATATCGCGGTGGAAGTGCACCACCCGGGATTTCTGAGGAATTTATTCTTCAATGAATATCTCGGGCATTTTCTTGGTCAGAAAATAACGGCGACGGGATATACGAATGTTCCGCGCTGGCAATTTCTGCTTCTGCATCTCGCGTGGTTTTTCCCATGGAGTTTTGTTGCGCTGTGGATGCTTTTCACACGGAAAGGGGAAAAGAATCCCCGCCCGGATGCTTTTATTTCCGTAACGCTTGGCGCGTGGGCCGTGCTGGTATTTCTGAGCGTGATGTTCGCCGGACAGCGGCAGGATTATTACGCGATGACGCTCTGGCCCGTGGCGGCTATCGCGATGGCTGCCGTCATAAATTCCGCAGGTTTACGAAGGTGCGCGAAATTTCTCGCGGGGTTCAGCTTGCTATTATTCGCTGCCACACTTTGCACGTATTGGCTGGTAACGCATGGAGACTTTGGCGCAGCAAGCACGGCGGCACGGAGCACCGCATGGCGTACGGTGAGCGGATTGGATGCGGGTATCTGGCGGGAAATTCTTGGCCGGTTTCTTTTCGCCTTTCCTGTCGCGGGTATCTGCTGGCTGGGAGCAGTCTGGACAGAGCGTAAATCGCAGTCCGGGGTTTCGCCGTTTTTGCTGATTCTCGGAGCACTGGTTATTCAACTGGCAGCGGTCGGCGGCACGGCTTCCGTCGCTCCTTATTTTTCGCTCGCGAATATCGCGATTCCCCTCAACCAGACGCCTTCCGCGGAACTCGCCTACGACGGCCCCCTTAATACCGGAAGCAGCCTGATGTTTTATTACGACGGGCATATCGACTTCCTCGTTTCCGATAAGCAAAAGGCCCTTTTTTCCGAACGCTGGCATGGGGGCGTTCCCATGGCTTTGATTACGGAGACCCGGCTGCTTCCTGTGTGGGAAAAAGCCCTTGGCGCAGCCCTCCAGCCAGAAATGAAGAGCGGGACGCAGGTTCTTGTCCGTAACCGACACTGATTGTTTGCCCCGAGGCCAATCTTCGTGTTTATTCCACCCTCTATGGAAAATGTGATCATTGTTGGCACCGGATGCGCCGGTCTGACCGCCGCCATCTACACGGCGCGCGCAAATCTTTCTCCCTTCGTCCTCGAAGGACGCCAGCCTGGCGGGCAACTTACCACCACGACTGCGGTTGAAAATTTCCCCGGCTTTCCCGAAGGCGTCGATGGCCCCGAGCTCATCATGCGCATGCATGAGCAGGCGGAAAAATTCGGATCACGTTTTGAATACGGTATCGTCGAGGCTTTTGAGCAAAAGGACGACGTTAACCGCGTCCAGGTGGATGGCAAATGGCTGGAAACCCGGACGTTGATTATCGCGAGCGGCGCTTCTGCCCGCTGGCTTGGTATTGACCGCGAGCGCGAGCTGGTCGGTCATGGGCTTACTTCCTGCGCGACATGCGACGGCGCATTTTATCGCGATGTCCCCGTTTGCGTGGTGGGTGGCGGCGATTCCGCCTGCGAAGAAGCGACTTTCCTCACGCGCTTTGCTTCGAAAGTTTATCTCATTCATCGTCGCGATTCCCTTCGTGCGTCGAAGATCATGGCGGATCGCGCGCTCGCAAATCCAAAGGTCGAGCTCATCTGGGATTCGCACATTGTCGAATACCTGACCGACGACAAAGGCGAAATGCGCGGCGCTCTTCTCGAAAATCTTAAGACCGGCGAACGCTCGGAACTCGACGTAAAATGTGTCTTCGTCGCAATCGGCCATACTCCAAATACCGGCCCTTTCAAGGGACACATCGACCTCGATGAAAACGGTTACATCATCCAAAAGTGTGGCACACGGACAAACCTGGCTGGTGTCTTCGCAGCCGGAGATGTTGCGGATCATGTTTACCGTCAGGCGATCACCGCTGCAGGGCAAGGTTGTGCCGCAGCGATTGAGGCTGAGCGTTATATTGCTGACCTCGAAGGTTGATTCGTGCCGTAGCGGTTCCTTATCCCTGTGAAAATTTGCGACTTAACGCAGTTTTATTCGCCTTACAGCGGCGGGGTGAAACGCTATCTTCATGAGAAGTCGCGGTTTATTCAGCGTCAGCGTCCGGGGGATAAGCACATCATTGTTATTCCAGGAGATAAAATGGAAGAGCGGGAGGTGGATGGTGCGACGATTTACTCCATTGAATCTCCCTTGATTTCCCGCACTTCGCGGTATCGCGCACTGACGCGGTTGCATCTGGTGGAGGAAATTCTCGAACGGGAGCGGCCTGATATCATTGAGTCTGGCGATCCATATCAATTGGCGTGGAAGGCCGCCGCTTCCAGTCGTGCGCTCGGGATTCCTGCGGTGGGATTTTATCATTCGCATTTTCCCGAAGCCTATATCCGGTCGGTCGCGAAATATTTCGGCTCGATCGCCATCGCCATTGCGGAGGATATTTCCCGCAAATATGTCTGCCATCTTTATAATCACTTTGAGCGCACGCTTGTGCCCAGCCCCGCGCTGGCGGCTTTGCTCACGGATTGGGGGGTTGAAAATGTGGAGTGCACGGATCTCGGGGTCGATGGGGAGGTGTTTCGTCCCGATGTCGATGACGCCGCGGAAACCCGCAAGCGGTTGAACCTGCCTGCGGATCGCCAGATTCTTCTGTATGTGGGGCGACTCGCACCTGAAAAGAACGTCAAAATGCTCTTTGCCGCCTTTGAGCAACTGAACGAGAAAAGCCCGAACCAATACCACCTTTTCGCGATAGGGGACGGGATGTTGCGGTCGCACCTGCTTCGGCTTAAGGAGGAAACCGGGGCCGTGACCTGGCTTCCCTACTGTGAAAGCCGTGCCGAACTGGCCAAAATCTACCGTGCGGCGGATGTTTTTGTGCATCCCGGCGTTCAGGAGACATTTGGGCTGGTTACTCTGGAGAGTCAGGCCTGTGGAACGCCAGTTATAGGCATCCGGGGCAGCTACATGGATCGAATTATATTTACCCATCAGGAGGATTGGGCCCTTGAAAACACACCAGAAGCACTTGTGGAAGCGATCACCCGTATCTGTAAGGACGACCTTGTGGAGCTTGGAAAGCGGGCCAGCAGCACGGTTCGCACCCGATATTCGTGGGATGTGGTCTTTACCCGCCTCTTTTCGATTTACGAAAATGTGATCGCTCATTACAACCGATAAAGTGAATTCCGAACCCGAGGTGAAAATCCGACCCTACGAGCCGCGCGACCGCGAGGTGGTAAGACGGCTTTGCTGTGAAACGGGATTTCTCGGCAAGGCGATCGATGTGGTATTTGAAGACCGCGAGCTTTTTGCGGATTACCTGACGACCTACTACACCGACTTCGAACCCGAGTCGTGCTTCGTCATGGAAGTCGATGGGGTGATCAAGGGCTACCTGCTTGGTTCCCGAAAACCGTTGTGGCATCAGACCTACAGTTTCTTTCACAACATCCTGCTTTTTTTCAAGGGGATGAAGCGATACCCGCGATACAGCAAAATTTCCCGTGATTTTGTCGGTTGGGTATTGCGTAATTCGTGGAAGGAAGTCCCCGCCTCGCCTCGCCGCTGTGCGCATTTTCACATCAATATTTTGCCCGAAGCGCAGGGTGTGCCCACGACTTTTGTGATGCTTCAGGCGTACTTCAAGCATCTGAAAAAATTCGGTGAAAAAACCGTGTATGCGCAGATGGTGACTTTCGAAAGCCGTCGTGGCGCGAAGGTGCTGGAGCGTTTCGGATTCAACGTGATCAACCGCAGCGAGATCACGAAGTACCGCAAGATTCACCCCGAGCCGGTTTATCTCACCACGATCATCAAGGATCTGGAAAAGCCCGAGCGGTACAGTCTCCCTACGAATCGGGCATTTGCGGCGATGGGCTAGGTTCTTTCAAAACGATTTTCCCGCATCATTGCCAGCAGGCCGTCCTTCTGTTACCGCTGAAGGCATGAAACGCGCGTTTGTTTCGGGAATATTGGTAGCGACGTTGTGTTTTCTATCGGGCTGTATCGCCCCGCCCCTTCGTCCTCGAATTACCACGACGCGGACGGCATCCAAAAAAATCGATACCGGAAAATTCTGGTGGGGAATTTCCTCCAGCGCGTTTCAAAATGAGGACCGTGGCGAAGCGCCCGGCTCGCCGAATTATTTCCAGACGGACTGGGACATGTTTGCGAATGCAGGCCGTGTTCCGAAAAAAGAAGATCGCCCGTATAGCTGGTCAAACTTTGACAAGGATGTGGACGCGCTCAAGCGCATCGGCGTGAATCACTATCGCTTCGGTATCGAGTGGGCGCGCGTGGAGCCGCAGAAGGGTCGTTATAATGAAGTGGCGATCCGCCGCTATGTGGATATGGCGCGCAAGCTGAAAGCAAATGGCATCGAGCCTGTTGTCACGCTTTGGCATTTTACCTTTCCCGATTGGCTGATGACGCCGCACAAGCCCTCAAAGTCGCGGTGGCTGCATCCCGAGTTTCAGGGAGAGTGGGCGGCATATGTGGATAAGATGACGAAGGCGCTCGCGCCTTATGTGCGTGTCTACGTGCCGCAAAACGAACCGAATGGCGATCTCGCCCTCGGCTATATCAGCTCGGTGTGGCCTCCGGGATTGCTGCTGAATATCGGCACGTATAAGCGCGCGATGAATGAAAGTGTCTTCGCATTCCGCAAGGCCGCGGAGATCACGAGGCACAATCGCAAAGATGCGCTTATCATGAGCGTGGAAGCGTTGCCCTACTGGCGCTGGACTTTCTGGGACCCAACGTTTGCGTATTACGATTTCATGCTGCACGTGAATTTCGATCATCTTGATCGCACGGCAGATGTGTGTGACCTCATCGGATTTAATTATTACTATACGGAGTTTGCCGATTTCACGGTGCTCATGGCGCTGAAGGCGCGTAAGGGGAAAAACTACAGCATGCTCGGCTGGGTCGTGCAGCCGGATTCGCTCTATAAGCAGATCCGTGCGGTTTATAATCGGTACCGGAAGCCGATCGTGATCACGGAAAACGGCATCGCGACGAGTAAGGATCTCAAACGCGTGCGCTATCTTTTCACGCATATCAATGCGGTGCATGAGGCCATTGCCGACGGGTGCGATGTGCGCGGGTATTTTGTTTGGACGCTAGTGGATAATTACGAGTGGCACCATGGCTACAAGGCACCATTCGGATTGACGAAGTATGACGAGAAAACGCACAAGCTTCTCTTGCGACCATCGGCTCTGCTTTATCGAGGTCTTATCGAATCCGACAAAGACGCCGACCAGCTCGACAAGTCTTCCATGCCCGACCTGCCTAAAGGCTTTATAGAGCGATAATAGCAGCCGGAATTTGCACAAAGGAATATCTCCTGCTAAAGACAAGGGATGCAGCAGACTGAAAAGGTGATCTCCTCGACTTATCCTCTCCCCGAGAATGAAGAAGGCAGACTACGTGCGCTCAAGGCGCTTCGTATTCTTGACACGCCGCCGGAGGAACGATTCGACCGCATTGTGCAACTCGCGGCGAAACTTTTTGCAGTGCCTATCGCCTATGTCGCATTACTTGACGGGGACCGTCAGTGGTTCAAGTCCCGCGAAGGAATTTGCGACGAGCAGACCGACCGCAGTATATCCTTCTGCACGTATACGATTCTTCAAAATGAACCGATGATCATTCTTGATACGCATGAGAGTGAGCAGTTTCGTACGAATCCCATGGTCACTGGTGATCCCTTTGCGCGTTTTTATGCCGGAGCGCCAATCGCCGTGGAAGACGGACATAATATCGGCACGCTTTGTCTCATGGATCTCAAGCCACGCGCGTTTTCCGAGACCGATACCGAGGTGCTCAAGGAATTGGCGGCGCTGGTGAGGCACCAGTTTGAACTTCACGATCTCGTCGAGCTGCAAAGCAAACTCCTCGAAAGCCAGAAGGAACTCGCCGAGGAGAAACGCAAGTCCGACGCGCTATTGCATAATATTCTACCCGATCATGTCGCAGCGGAGTTGAAAGCGAACGGGGTCGTGCAGGCTTCGCAACATGAGAATGTGTGCGTGGTATTTACAGACTTTTCTTCCTTCACGTCACACGCGGCAGACCTGACACCGCGTGAACTGGTGCACGAACTTGATTTTTGCTTCAGCGAATTCGACCGCATCACCGAAAAACATAATGTCGATAAGCTGAAGACCATTGGCGACGGCTACATGTGCATTTGTGGACTGGACGATGAACCCAACGCGCACATCGCAGTGCTCAAGGCAGCATTTGAAATGCGCGATTTTGTCGCGAAACGGCAGAAGGAAAAAGCAGCGGACGGAAAAAGCTACTGGAATGTCCGCATCGGCATTCACGCGGGACCGATTGTTGCGGGTGTCGTGGGTAGCCGGAAATTTGCGTTCGATGTCTGGGGCGATACGGTGAATATCGCAGCCCGTATGGAAGCCGGCAGCGAGCCAGGGAAAATCAATGCGACGCAGGAATTTGTGGCATTACTCGGTGGCGCTTACAAAATAACCCCGCGCGGAAAAATTGCCGTAAAGGGCCGTGGCGAGATCGAGCAGTTTTTTATCGAGCCGTAGATCGTAGTAGCCCGAAATTTTTGCACCCTCTTGTTAATGGGCGCCAGGTTTTTTCTTTAGATGTTCCGTATCCTGCAAGTCTTTATGGCGTCCACTTGCCCGCTTGTTCTTTATCAGCGTTCGTAAACCAATGTAGCTCGTATGATCCTTGCTTTTTCCCAATTGCACACGCAGATGGGAACGCCACGCGGCGGAAAATGAGACTCCGTCAATCGCGTTCATTAAATCGAGACGATGAGGAGGCCGTCCAAATTGAATAATAAGTCCCGGTTCCATTAACTCCGCAGAATTTCGCAAGCCGGGAATTTTTCCATCCCAAAACTCTTTTAATACTGCCCACAGTTTCTCCGTATTTTTCCTGGTCGGCTCGTAAAAAAAATCTACATCTCCTGTCACACGCGGATATCCATGATAGATAACGGCCTCTCCACCGACAATCATGTAACGGACGGCATATTTCTCCAAAAGCCGGATAAACGTCAAAATATCCGGCGAAAATACTCCGGGCGCTATTTTTTTCGGCGATGCCATTCGCGAACGTCGGGAGATTTTCCAGGATAGGCCCGTTGCTGGAGTATACGGGCGATTTGAATGCGTTCCAGCGGGGACATATCGAAATATTGACGAGCATCCCATGCCTCCGCTTTACGAAAGCTCTTAGTTTTGCAGACCGTCCTTTGCACAGGAAAAGAATACGGGTTTTAACCTTCTGGCTCAAGCTACATATTGAGTAATTGTAGTAGAAACAGGATAGTTTTGAGGGAATGTCGTCGTGTAGAAAGCGCCATCGTTCACCTTGGTTTCTACACAGCAAGGGAATGTTATAATACCGATGGCATTTTCTGTTCCTGCTGATTTCGCAACGCCGTTCCTTGAGGGGCCTTGCGGCGACGAATCGTCTTTTGGAAAAACAGGCTGTTGGGGATTTGCAGTAAATCGCCGTCTTCGGTGACGAGGGTAGTGAAGATGAAATTCAAGTCCTGCACCTTGCCCTTGATCGGATCGCCGGGAAATTCGATTTCGTCCTCGATCTGGAAGGGCTGGAAAATAATAAGCAGCAGCGCGCAGGAAATATTCGTGAGCACGCTCCACACGGCGACAAAGCCGAGCGCGACCATTGCCACGACCGTGCCGACCATGGTCACCACGGGAATTCCGAAGCTGGTAAGAATCAGCGCGACGATGATGACGTAACCGCCCCAGCGCACAAAATAATTCAACGGGCGCAGCATCAGCGGCGAAATATGCCTGCGCCGCGCAAACAGATCCAGGCTGCGCACGAAAATCCGGATCGTAATCGTTCCGATGACCAGGATGAGCAGCGTCATCAGAAGCGGAAAAGCATGCGCCGGCAACGAAGCCGAGAGCCAAAGGTTTTTGAGGTAATTCATGAAGGGTAACGTTTGGGGCGATATTAGGGTTTTATACAAAGAAGGCGATTTTCAAATTATTAGTGGTAACGCTAATTAGAATTGTTCTTGATAAAATCTGGGATGGCTTCAAATTAGGGATGTGAGAAAGAATCTCAATATCCTCGCTTCCGGTGACTATGAGGAGACGATCAGCCATAATGGGCTGCGTCTCACTAAGCAACGGAGGGAAGTTTTCGATGTTTTACGCGCCCAGCCGGATCATCCGACTGCAACGGAGGTCTTTATGCGGGTTAAGACGCAGCTTCCAAATATCTCACTGGCAACAGTTTACAACTGTCTTGAGACCCTTGTGGAGTGCGGTCTGGTCAAGCAGGTCAACGTGGATCGGGCGCCGACCCGGTTTTGCCCGAACTTGAAGGAACACGGCCACTTTGTCTGCGATAGCTGCCACCATGTCTACGACATCGAGCTTGCTGCGGCGAATCCAAGCACGGCCTGCCAATACGAATTGCCTGAGGGCTATTTCGTCACGTCCCGGGAGGTCACGCTTCGCGGACACTGCCCAAAATGCTCAACCAGAAATTAATTTTATGAAATCGCTGATCGTTAAAGATCTTCACGCAAATATCGGAGACAAGGAAATCCTCAAGGGGCTCAATCTTGAGATACCCAAAGGTGAAGTGCATGCCATCATGGGGCCGAACGGTTCCGGTAAAAGCACGCTTGCGAAAGTCATGGCGGGTCATCCCGGCTACACGGTGACTTCGGGCGATGTCTTAATGGATGGGAAGAGCATCCTGGACATGGCAGCCGATGCGCGTGCGCGTGCGGGTTTGTTCCTCGCGTTTCAATATCCCATGGAAATTCCCGGTGTCACGATTGCGAATTTCATCCGCGCGGCGGTTCGCGCCCGTATGGCCGAAGGCGAAGAGCTCGATGCCACGGAATACTACGCAAAGCTTTACGCGCATATGGACGCGCTCCAGATGCCACGCACTTTTACATCCCGCGCGGTCAATGAAGGCTTCAGCGGCGGTGAGAAAAAGCGCTGCGAGATTTTGCAGATGACGATGCTGGAGCCAAGCTACGCGGTGCTCGATGAGACCGATAGCGGACTGGATATCGACGCCTTGAAGATTGTCGCGAACGGGGTGAATTCGCTCCGCTCGCCGGAAGTCGGCATGATTGTGATCACGCACTACGAGCGTCTTTTGCAATACATCGTGCCGGACGTCATTCATATCATGGAAGCGGGCCGCATCGTGCGCTCGGGCGACAAATCGCTCGCTGGCCGATTGGAGAAAGAAGGCTACGAGAGCTGGATTCGCGAAGAGGACACCACCCCGGCAACTGCACCGGCAAACGCATAGGAACAAGATGAGTACAGATACCAAAACAGAAATCGGGATCGACCGCTCGGTCGGTGATTTTAGCTATGATGTAGACTATGAGTTCGATGCAGGCACGGGCCTCTCGGAAAAGACGATCGACTATATTTGCGACGTCAAAAAAGATCCGGAGTGGATTCGTGAATTCCGTAAAGACGGGTATCGCAAGTTTCTCGAAAAGCCGATGCCGACGCATTGGGCGAGTCACGATCTCGACAACATCATTTTCAAAAACATCCGTTACTATCTCTCGCAAGGCACCCAGCCAAAAAAGAGCTGGGATGAAGTTCCCGAGGATGTGAAGCGCACGTTTGAGCGTCTCGGTATTCCCGAGCAGGAGCGCCGGTTTCTCGCAGGTGTCGAAGCACAGTTCGACAGCGAAGCGGCGTATTCGAATATCAAGGCAGCGGTTGGCGAGCAGGGTGTCATCTTTGTTGGCAGCACCGATGGGCTCCAGAAGCATCCTGAAATTTTCCGCAAGTGGTTTGGCAAAGTCATTCCCTCGGGCGATAATAAATTCAGCGCACTGAACAGCGCGGTCTTCAGCGGCGGCTCGTTTATTTACGTGCCACCGGGCGTGAAGGTGAAGCATCCGCTTCAGGCTTACTTTAGAATCAATGCGTCGAACTTCGGTCAGTTCGAGCGCACGCTGATCATCGCGGATGAAGGCAGTGAACTTGTTTACATGGAAGGCTGCACGGCGCCGAAGTTTGATACCGCGACGCTGCACAGCGCCGT
>JBDTJR010000047.1:0-8804 GCA_039935735.1 Chthoniobacterales bacterium
TCTTCTCCGTGATTCCGAATTTCTCCAGGATATACGCCTGCCCGCTTGCCGTCGCCCCACCGTGACTTCCCATCGCAGGAACAATAAAAGGTTTTCCGCCGCAGTCCGTCACCCACTTCACCACTTCATGAATAATGATTGCGATGTTATCGATCCCGCGCGAACCACCGGTAATAGCGATATTGCCACCCTTTGGAATCGGAATATTAAGGCGTTCCAACTCCCGCCGTGTTGCCATTGCAACGCCCGAAATGCAAGTCGTGTCAAAACTCTGGCGCACGCGATTAAACTTCGGAGGGCGTGCGGATAATTCGGCATTCTTTACTTTCATAAGAATAATTTAACCGGGAAGCATCGTGCGGAATTCTGCTTCGTTCAGGATTTTGATTTCGAGTTTCTTCGCCTTGTCGAGTTTGCTGCCCGCTTCCTCGCCCGCGAGCACATAAGTGGTCTTTTTACTCACGCTGCCGGAGACCGTGCCGCCATTGAGGCGAATAATTTCCGCAAATTCATCGCGCGGACGACTCAATGCCCCCGTAAGCACCCAGACCGTTCCAGCAAACAGATCACCCACCTGCGTATGCTCATCCTTCTCGCCAAAATTCAGCCCGCACGAGCGAAGTTTCTCAAGTAGCTTCGCAACTTCGGGATTCGCAAACCATGCGATGATGCTCTGCGCCACAATCCCGCCGATGTCCTCCACTGCGATTAATTCCTCCTCGTTCGCCTTCGCCAGTGCATCGATCGTGTGAAAGCGATTCGCAAGCGTTCGTGCCGCACTCGTTCCGATATGCAGAATTCCCAATCCGAAAAGCAACCGCCATAGAGGCCGCGTTTTGCTCACTTCGATTCCCTCCAGCAAATTGGAAACACTTTTTTCGCCCTGTCGTTCGAGTTTCAAAAGCGCGTCACGATCCAGCACATAAAGATCGGCGATGTCGCGTACCATTCCTGCTTCCACGATCTGCTCCACCATCGCCTCGCCAAGCCCTTCGATATCCATGGCCCCGCGATGTGCGTAATGCTCGATCCGGCGTTTCAATTGCGCAGGGCATGACGGATTCCCACAGCGAAGCGCGACTTGCCCTTCCTCGCGAGTCACCGGCCCACCGCAGGAAGGACATTCCTTCGGCATTGCAAAAACCTTTTCCTTCCCCGTGCGGTTTTCTTTTTTAACGCCAACAACCGCAGGAATCACTTCGCCCGCTTTTTCCACCAGCACGGTATCGCCGATACGGATGTCCTTGCGCGTGATTTCCTCTTCATTGTGCAGCGTTGCGCGAGCGACCGTGCTGCCGCTCACAAAAACCGGCTCCAGTTCCGCAACCGGTGTCAATACCCCCGTGCGTCCGACCTGAATCGTAATGTCTTTCAGCCTCGTCTCCGCGCGCTCGGGCTCGTACTTATACGCAATCGCCCAGCGCGGTGCCTTGGAAGTGGAACCCAGCATCTCGCGCTGTGAAAAGGAATCCACTTTCATCACCGCGCCATCCGTCTCGAAAAGAAAATCATGCCGCAGCCCACCCATTTCGTGAATGGCTTCAATCGTGTCATCCAGACTTTCCGCCACCCACAGCTTATCCGTCAACGGAAGCTTCCATTTTTTAAACTGCCTGATGAGTTCCTGCTGGCTCTCGATTTCAATGCCCTCGCAAAGACCCACTCCGTAAAACACAGCCTGCAATCCGCGCTTCGCAACAAGCCGCGAATCAAGCTGCTTGAGAGATCCTGCCGCCGTATTCCGCGGATTCGCAAAAAGCGGAAGTCCTTCCTCCTCGCGTTCCTTGTTCAGCTTCGCAAAGACATCCTTCGGAAGATAAACCTCACCGCGAATTTCAACCTTCGAGTCCGCACCCGCCGTAATCGTTTTGGGAATCGAGGCAATCGTCAAAATATTCTGCGTCACATCATCACCCGTCACGCCATCGCCACGCGTCGCAGCCCGCACAAATTTCCCACCCTCGTAAAGCAATGAGATCGCAACGCCGTCCACCTTGGGATCAACCGTGATCGTAAAAGGCCGGCTCTCCAGCAATTTTACAATGCGCGCGTAAAACTCCCGCACCTCGTCCTCGATATACGTATTATCGAGACTCTGCATGCGCTGCAAATGCTCCACTTGCGTGAACGCTTCGAGGGGTTTTGCGCCTACTTGATTTGTCGGAGAGTCATCGGAACGAAGATCGGGGAACCTCTCCTCAAGATCGACGAGCTCACGATAAAGCGTATCGTAATCCCGATCTTTGATCTCGGGCTCGGCGTTTTCGTAGTAGAGCTGATTATGCCGCGTGATCTCCTTGCGGAGTTCCTTAACGCGCTTCGCGGCTTCGGCGTGACTGGTAGAATCCATATACAATCCAAATAAAAAATGCCGCGAGGATGCCGCCCGTGGTATCGGCAAGCCAGTCAAACACATCAGCGCCGCTCCGGCCCGGCGTCGAAAGCTGATGCAATTCATCAATCCAGCCATAAGCGGAGATGACGACAATGGTTAGCAACATTACGCCCGGCCATGCCCATGAGACACTTCCGCGCAGCGCCATGCAAAACAGGCAGCCACCGAGGCCAAACATCCCGACATGCAGCACCTTATCCATTTGAGGAAACCACCCCAGCGGCGGCATCGCCTTTGCGGGAATGGAAGAAAGTAACGCCTCCGTCCCCATCCAAACGAAAAATAAAATCCACAACGTGAGCACGACACCGCGTATGACTGGAAGGAATGGTGGAGGTGTTTTCAAAACAGGAAAAAGGGTTTCCCAATAGTAGGGCAAAAGTCCGGTCGGTGTAAATAGGAAGGGGAAATAGTGTTCAGTAAACAGTGCACAGTTTTCCGTGATTAAGCCTGAAAACTACCACCTGAAAACTGAACACTATCCCATTTATTTTCTTACCTTCGATATTTCCCGTGCTAACGTAAGTAGAGTGAAAAAGCCCATGCAGCGAATTTTGGGGATCGACGGCGGTGCGACGAAAACCGAATGGGCGCTTTTTTCTGAACAGGATGGGAATCTCAATCTCCTGGAGCAGGGCAGGGCGGGAAGCGGCAGTTATAAACTTGAGACCTGCGAAAATCTCGAAAGCCGCCTGCAAATGCTACCGAAGGAAGTCGACGCCGTAGGCATCTATCTGGCCGGTTGTGTCACGGAGGAAGACCGCGCGGAAATCAATGCACTTGCAAAATCCGTCTGGCCACAGGCGCGCATCGCGGCGGGAAGTGATCGCGACTCCGCTTACGCATCCGCATTTTTGGATAAGCCGGGCGTTCTTATAATTGCGGGAACGGGCTCCGCAGTCACCGGAAAATCAGGCGACCACGAGGAACGCGCGGGCGGGTGGGGGCATGTGCTCGGCGATTCCGGCGGCGGCTACGATCTCTCCGTGCGAATGCTGCGTCGGATTTTATGGGACTACGACGTGGAAAAAACCTCCACGCCTTTTGCGCACGACGTGCTTCGCACTCTGCATTTTCAGACGCTCGCCGCACTCAGCGACTGGGCGCTCAATGCCTCGAAGGCGGAGATCGCCGCCCTGTCACCGATTGCTTTCCGGCACCAGCACGACCCGGAAATCCAGGAAATCCTCGAAACCGGGGCGAACACGCTTGCGACGTATAGCGCGGCGGTGGCGAAGCGATTGAAAATGGATGCGCCAACGATCCGTCTTTTCGGCGGATTGTTTCACGCGCACCGGACTTATGGCGACAAGCTTCGCAAGCACGCGCACCGCTTAATGCCGCATTGCGTGGTGGAAAGCTGCACCCGCGCTGCCTCGTGGGGTGCCGCATGGCTGGCGACGCATTCGCCAAAACCGCAAATTATCGACACGACCCTTGCGCCCGAGACCACCACATCGCTCTCGACGGCGGACACGGAACGCGTCAATTCCCGCTCTGCGAATCTGGATACGATGAGCATCCCGCAAATGGTCGAGCTCTTTATCGAGGAGGAGAGCAATATTCCCGACGCGCTTACCGCTTGCGGTCCCGAGATTTGCGCCGCAGTCGGAGGGATCATCGCCGCGCTGGGTACCGGTGGCCGGTTGTTTTATGTCGGCGCGGGCACTAGCGGCCGTCTTGGTGTGCTGGACGCGAGTGAGATTCCGCCAACCTTTGGCATGCCTCCGAAAACCGTGCAGGGATTGATCGCAGGCGGAAGATCCGCACTGTGGTCGAGTGTCGAGGGCGCGGAAGACGACAGTCAGGCTGGTATCATCGCATTGCACGAGCGCGGGCTTTGCGAGCAGGACGTCGTATGCGGCATCGCGGCGAGTGGACGCACGCCCTATGTGCTGGGCTCGCTGGACTACGCGCAAAAAATGGGGTGTTTCACGATTTTTCTCACCTGCAACCCCAGCCGCGCGCATTCCGCAAAACGCGCGGATGTGGAGATCGACCTTCCGACCGGACCGGAAATCCTCACGGGTTCCACGCGATTAAAAGCCGGAAGCGCGACCAAAGCCGTGCTGAATATTCTCACTACCTGCGCCATGGTTCGCCTCGGCCACGTCACCGGAAATACGATGACAAAATTGACGCCGACAAATGACAAGCTCCGCGAACGCGCTGTGCGCATCGTTGCGGAAAAACTTCATTGCGAGGAATCGCGCGCGTGGCAATTGCTTTCCGAAAACGGCTGGAACGTCAACGCACTGCTGAATACGGTGCGTAAGGACACCGACGCCCCGGTGTTATAGTTCCTTTTCAAGCCGCTCGCTGAGCCACTGCTTGATCATGCTCTGGTAATTCAGGTAGCGGGAGCGGGCGATACGCTTGATGCGCGCGAGCATTCGGGGATCAAAACGCAGTGTGATCGTCGTGGAGTCGCGGTTGTCGGCTTTGAGGATCGAGCTGTTCATCAGGCGCACTTCGAGCGCGGAGTCTTTCCAGAATTCCGATTCTTCTTCTACCGAGGCAAATGCGGGCACCTGGTCCCATTTAGCAATCATTTTCATCCGTTTCCTCCTTCGGAGTTTTTGCGTTCGTAAAAGCTGATTTCGTCCGGCGTCATGTCACGCGAAAGAATCACGCGGTACCGTTTGCCGTCCGTCCAGAAGACATTGAAGAGCGCGCGGCCAGCGGCGGATTTACCGAGATTAAAGTAACGCGTCTCGCGGGAGGCATCCTCTTCGGGCAGTAGTCGAATGCTGAACGGATCTTCGAAAGACTCCTCCACCTCCCGGGGAGAAGTTTTCTTGAGATCAAAGGGGGCGTCCAGCCAGTCGAATTCCATGATAAAACCCTACCGCTTTGCGGGCTGGATGAGTTCGATCTCGTAGCCTTCCGGCGCATCGACGAAGGCAATCGCCGAACCACTTGTGCTGACATGTGGGCCATCCGAGAGCGGATAGCCGAGCTTCGCCGCGTGTTCCGCGAATTTATTAAGATCATCCACCTGAAACGCGAGATGCGTGAGATCAGGCCCCACGACCACAGGGCCGCTTTCGTCAAATTTGCAAAGCTCCAGCAGTTCCTCGCTGTCCGGCGCCTTGAGGAAAACCAATTGCGACCCACGGCCACTCGTATGACGGCTGACCTCCTGAAGACCGATGACATCCTTGTAAAAGGAAACAGTCTTTTCGAGATCGATGACTCGATACCGGGTATGAAGAAATTTGCGAACCATAGGTCTCTTGTACCACCAGGATTTTACGGTGTCGAATGTGAAGTGCGGCGAACTAAACGGGATTAAGAGGATTTACAGGATGAACGGGAATGGGGGAAGCGAGGCGATATTGCTGACCTCCATTCTCCAATATTTGGAGGGACGTGCGTCGTCACGTCCCATTATTTTCTACTGTCTTGTAGTTCCGAAGTCTCAAACCGCGAGTCAAATGCCGCGACCTGATCCAGAATCACCTCCGTAAGAAGAGGCTCCGTCCCGATCGCGCTGGCGTAGTAGAGGGTTTTCCCGCGCAGGTGATACGGATTTTTCCGAAAAACATCCGCTTCGCTGGCCGCGGCGGGATCAGTCTCGATTCCCAGCAGCACAGGGATGTCCTGATAGCTATGCAGCCCGTCCGAAATAAAAAACGGCACCATGATGACATTCGGCTTCTCGGCCAGCTTGTCCCAATCTGCCACAAGCGGGCTTTCCTCCATATAGACCGCACGGACATCAGCATAGAGATTCCGCGCCGCGATCTCCTGCACCTGCGTCTTCACCGCCCTGGCCGAGTTTTCATTCAGGTCCGTGCCATGCCCGGCAATGAGCAGGCTGGTCTCCGCAGGATCAATCCCCGGCGCGACTTCCGCCGCCCGCTTGAGCAAAGCCTCCGTCATGCGCGGATGGTTTCCCACCGGCTCGCAGTAATAAAACGTCCGCCCATTGCGCTGCGTGACAGGTCCCGTCAATTCCAGTTCGCGTGGAATCACCGTCTGCGTGAAGTAGCCCTCGCTGATAAAGTTCGGCACCACATAGATCGTTTCACTCTCCACCAGTTCGCAGGCTTCGCGCAGTGAGGGCTGTTCCTTCCAGAAACACACCGCCACCTCGGCGAAGATCCCTCGTTTGCGAATCTCGTCCGCGTGAAAATAAGTCGGCTCTGAGGAATCGGGATTCAGCGTCGATCCGTGACCGACGATGAGCAGCGCCGCAGTGGACTTATTGGGTGACGTTGGCATTCCGATCCGGTTTCTTGTGTTCGTCTTTCGTAAAGTTTTTGTTCACCGGCTGCACCGTAATGCCCGCCTTCTCCAGCGTCGTTCCAGTCTCCCGTGCATATTGTGCCAGGGATTTATTATAATCCGTCATCGCCTGGATTTCCGCAATTTGCGCCGTGGCAAGATCACGCTGAAATTGCAATACTTCAAACGTGGTCGACTTCCCATCGTCAAGACGCTTCTGCGCGGCCTCCAGCGTTTCCTCCGCCAGTTCGCGGGCGGCGAGGGTAGCGTCGATACGCTTGCGAGTCGTATGCACCTGCCCCGCGGCGTTATCCACATTCACGATGATCTGCTGCTCCAGCCGCTTGAGGTCAATGAGCGCGCGCGCCGATTCCAGCTTGGCCTGATCGAGCTGACCCCGCGCCACGCGATTCGGAATCGGAAAACTGAATGACCCCCCCGCAGTCCATGCGTAGTTATTCCCATGCTGGAGATTGGTGACACTGTTCACGAGATTCGTATCGATGCCGTTCAGGCCAAAACTCGCCAGCAGATCGAGCTGCGGGAGCGCAGCATTACGGCGAAATACCACATTGATCTGCCGCTTTTGCAAATCCAGCAACGCCTGCCGAAAATCCGGTCGCAACTCCAGCGCCGCAGCGAGATCGCGCTTCTCATCGATCTGGTAGTTCGGCGGCATCAGAGGCGGCGGCGCGATGTGGACAGTCGTGAACAAAAAATTACTGATCTCATCCGTCACCAGTTGTTTGAGGAAATTCTGGTTATCATCCACCAGACGCTCTGCCACCAACACGCGCTCCTCGCGATTCGCCACATCCGACTTCGCCTGCAGCACGTCGAGATCCGCCATCACCCCGATGTCACGCCGCTGCTGGTTATCCTTGTAAAGCTGCTCCGCCAGCGCCTTCGAGCGACGCTCCACATCCAGATTCCCCATCGCGAAGTGCAGGTCGTTATAAACAACAATCGTCTGCGTCACCACATCGATCACCTGTTGGCGCAGCTGCCATTCCGAAATCGAATAATCCGCCCGCGCAATGCGGATCTGCGCCAGATTCACATCCGTGCCAAATCCCCGGAGCAGCGGCTGCGTGATATTCAGCCCGCCAAAGGTCGTGTAGAGATCCGCCGTCGACTGGTTGTTGCCAGCCTGCGTCGACGACGCGTTAAAATTATACGTCAACCCCCACGGCGTCAGCCCCGTGACCGAGGAATTCACCAACCCGCCCGTCTGGTTCAGAAAAACATCCGACCCGCCACCCACCGTCGCCACCTGCACCGCCTGACTCTGCGAATACGTATAAGACATGCTCACCAGCGGATCAAATTGCCCCGATGCCGTCATCTGCGCCGCCCGGGCGATCTTGGGGTTAAACTGCTGGACCTGAATCTGGAAATTCTTCCCCAACGCCATCGAGATCGCCTTTTCATAAGTAAGATCCAGCGCCTTTTCCGTCTCAGAGGAGGCATTGCAGAGCGCAGTCAGCAGGAGAACAAGAAGGAAACCATGTTTCATTTCAGTCGATCAGGGTAAAAACTTACCCCCAAACCCACAAGAGGCAAATTTTACCCCGAAACCGCCCAAAGCCCCCAAAAACCCATAAAGAGACGTGACAAGCGCAGGCAGAAAGCGTTTCTTCCTGTATTGCACTTGCCGTCCGGCCTCGCCGGATGCAGCGTAAAGATCATCGGGGCGTAGCTTAGCTTGGTAGAGCGCCTGGTTTGGGACCAGGAGGTCGCAGGTTCGAATCCTGTCGCCCCGACCATTTTCATGGTCGGCCTTCCCGGGCGTCAGGAGAGAACCGGGGTTCGACTGCCCATTCGCTAAAAGCGAATAATCCACAAAAAGCGAAGCCATCATCGCAGGATTGCCGAAGCGGCAATCAATCCTGTCGGGGGTCGTGACAGAGTCACAAATAGTCAATTTCCTCACAACCAGTCCCATCGCAGCGCAAGACAAAGTTACAACCCGCTGGCTTTCCCCCTGCCAGCCTATCTTTCCCACCTCTGAACCAGCCCATAGATTCAAATCCCTCTACAGGCATGATTTTCCTGCTTGCATCATCCAAGCCGATTAATAACCTAGGCACCCTTCCTTATTGCGCGGTTAGCTCAGCGGTAGAGCATTACCTTGACACGGTAGGGGTCACAGGTTCGATCCCTGTATCGCGCACCATTT
>JBDTJR010000048.1:0-32553 GCA_039935735.1 Chthoniobacterales bacterium
CGAAGAATCGCTAATTCCTCAGCTATCTTTTTGCGCCATTGCGGATCTCCGGTCTTAACGGCGTGTTCCGCATATTCAAGTGGAGTCATCGGCCTGGGCTGTACCTCTCCAAAGCTCCGCCATGTAGCGCGCACGGACATATCGATATATTGCCCCACTCTCTTAACGAGATATTCCAAGGTATAAAAATTATTATCCCCATTTGTATTGATGGCGTGGAAGATCGGGGTCTGTCCGCCAATGCCGTCAATAATATCGGCTTTGGTATTAATATCAGCATAGCGCTTTAAAAGCTCTTCAATGCATTCGATCTCTCCAAACTCCACCGCGCAGTGCAGCAATGTCGCTCCTCGTAACTCGATATTGCCAAATGGCATATTGGGAAAGCATTGTGTGAGCAGTCCTTTGTCACGATCAAGAAGTTCACCAAGAGATTTTGCGTCTCCACGATGAATTGCAAGAATCGGCGGCGTTACCTCCGGCGGCACATAAGCATTATGTCGCAGAAGAATATCGATCATCTGATGCTTGCGCTGATTGCGACCTCGCACATAAGTGCCAAGATGGGAAAATGGACACGACTTCCCGTATTTTGTATCGATTGGCGGAAAAGCAACATCTGCTCCGGCATCGATCAGATATTGTAGACTGACAGGCTGCAAACACTCGCAGGTTCCAAACACAAGAGGACCATAGCCGGAGCCATACTGCCCATTAGGATCAGCACCATGCTCGAGAAGTAAATCCGCAATAGATTTACGCTGAGACCATGTGGATTCGTCACCATACCAAACTGCATGCGCTAAAGCCTGATCAAGATCATGGAGCGTAAAGTCCCCTTTCCCAAGGATGGAACGAACCTGTTCGAAATCCATTTCACGAGCGGCTTCTGAAAGAGGTTCGCTTTTTCTTTTTACGCCTACGAGCTGATCCGCTCCGCGCAGCATAGTTTCGACTACATGCGTTAGTTCCGCCCAGTTTTTGCAGCCGTATTCTTCGGCGAGTTGATGTTGCGCCTTCGCAAGAGTGAGCGCAGTGGTGGTTTTAACGAGCCGTTTGGCCTGCTTTTGCAGGTGTTCCAGGCTTGGTTTGACGGGCAGCTTTTTACGCTGCCTTGATGGCGTGTTCATAAGAACCCTTTCTTGTTACGCCCGCGGTCCACAGTGTCGGGCAAGAAACGGTTCAGTAATGTATATACTGGAGGTGGGTTAAACCCTTTCCGTGGACCCGGATGCACCCTTGATGCAGAAGCAATTTATGGCATTCCATGGGCATTTTGTCAACGCATCCAAAAGGCGTTAAATCGAAGCCAATTGCCGCCAGCACATATAGGGTTATAGGGCTCACTATGATATCTTAATTACTAAATCTGTCTTCTCACATTTTTCTTATCCTCATTTCAACCCATGTATTTAATGCGTATCGAAGAAAGCAAGCTACTTCATCGTGCGTCCGACAATAGCTCCGAAGAAAGGATATACGTGATTGGATTTTATATTGCTGATCGCTTTACCCATTCCGCTTCTTTTTCTTTCTGCTAAAGAAATGATGCTCGCTTGGACCTCATACATCGCAGCTCAATTTACTAATTAAGCGTTCACGAAACTATCTGTAAACTTTATGAAAAAACTAAAACTGACCACCTCCCTGCTTTGTCTTTTCGGATTCGGGCTTGGGGTTACTTCAGCGGCCACCTGGAAGATCGAGGCCTCGAAGACCGGACCCGGAAGCATTGAGAAGGTATTAAGAGGCGAGGCCGTTGGGCCCGGCTGGACGATCGAGAAAGTCGCCGATACAAGCAATGGCACCATTTTGACGGGTTCCGTCAATGGAGAGACGCATCCGATACCCATTGTAATCCCGCAGGCCGGAACCTATCGCGTTTGGGTACGTCATTATCACATTCCCGGAAAATTCACGAGTTTCTACGTCTTGTTTCGTGATAACATTGGTCAGGCCGTGGATTTTCATAATGTGGACTTCAAGCCGCATGTCGCCACGGCAAAACCGATCATCGCGGAATCTCCTGCACCCGCGGACGCCAAGCCTACCTTTGTCTGGAGTTCTTTCGATATCACTTTTGAGCGCCCCATGGATGCCACTGTTTCCTTCGGCCCGAGCAGAGGGGTATCAGATGGAAAAGTCGGAATCGATTGTCTCATTGTCAGCAACGAAAAAGGTTTTGATCCGGCGAAAGCGGACGTTGCAAAAATAGCGACTGATCCCGGCGCGATGCAGCCGCAAACGCCGCCTGCAGGTATGCAACCCGCTCCCGTTATTACTGCAAATGCCGCATTTTTCGCGGGCGTAACCGATCCAGATAAACAGTTTGAATTCGCTTTCATTAACCAGGCATCCACCTATCTCGACTACGCGTGGGGAGTACAAATGGGTGCTAATTTCGACCATGGCTGGCCAAATGGATCGGGCAAATATGGCATCCACACAAAGGTGGTCGCGGATTACGGTTACATGGATCGGGAACTTGGCCTGAAGGTTCCTGCACCTACTGGCCGGTTCGTGAATTCCGAAGGGAAAGTAGGTAGCGGTTTCAGCCTTTCCTATGAACCTTACATCAAGGCATTCACCGATAAGATGGCCCTCAACCTTGAGAACTTTAAGGATGATACCGATGCCCGAGTCTTCGGTGCCACCGGTGAAGAAGGCGGCTATTATGATTATAGCGATGCTGCAAAAGAGGCGTTCCATAAGTGGCTGACCCAGCGCTATGGAAGTATTGATAAACTGAATGCACTTTGGAAATCGCAGTATAAGAATTTTGACGAGATCCCTCTCCCGCAAAAACCAAAGGAAAAAGACAATAAAGCCCTCTGGTTTGCATTCCGTGAATTCTCCGGGTTGGAATTTGCAAACTTCATCGCCGCCAAGGCAAAAGTTGTTCGCGATCACGATACCCAACACCGCCACTCCACCAGTCAGGCAAGTTGTCTGGAAATCAACGCACCCACTTTCACTAGTGCCTACCCGGTGGATTTCGAAGAAGTTATCAATATAGGATTCGCGAATGAGCCGGAGTTCGGCATGGATGCCTACAGTACGGCGGACAGCTTCGTCGGCTGCGATATGGATTACCTCGCGAGTCTTGTCGGTAACAGGCGATTGGTTAACAGCGAGTTCAATGTACACAGTCAGGACCCGCGCAATATGTCTCAGGCCTACTGGTCGATGATCGGCAAAGGCGTCAAAGGCATTTCGACATGGTGCTTTCAGGGAACTCCAAATCTCTGGATGTATTACATGTGGGCGCTGCTCAATGATAATGATACTCCTCGCGACAAGATCGGTCCGATTGCGGATTCCAACCAGGAAGTGCATCGCCTCGAGCGCATCCTCGCCCCTGCGAAACCCGAGAATTTCGTAAAGCCCGTCGCGCTCTATTGCAGCCGCCTGGATCTTTCACTGAATCAAACCACGCTCGGCGTTTACAGCGGAGCGATTGACAGCCCGTATCGTATCTACGCGTTGCTACGTGGACTGGGCTATACAGTTCGTTGGATTACTCCGAAACAAATCAGCGCAGGTGATCTTAAGAATGTCGGCGCAGTCTTCTTGCTTGGTGCCAACCACATCCCTACCGATGCAGCGACAAAGCTTTCGCAGTGGGTCAAAGACGGTGGCTGCATAGCGGGAGATCAGTGGCCCGGCGGCTTTGATGAGTACGACCGCACTCAGTCGAGTCTCATGGACGCTTTTGGTATTCGCCCGGCAATAATCAAAAAGGCAATGGATAAAGCAGCGGCGAAAAACGCTTTAGAGATGACGACCACTCCCGTCGCCGGTGGTATCGATCCCGAAGTATTGCGAACGCTCAGCGCCGACGAACTCTTCAAGAGCGTCGAAGAAATGTGGGACCAGTTTGACTCCAAGCATCCCGTCGCAAAAGCGGTTGGCAACTTCCACTTCTCCGGCTTTGAGCTTAAGAAGGCCGAGGTCATTTCCCCTACTGCGGAGGTAATTGGTATGACTTCAGGCACCGAAGGCTATCCCGGTATTATCGTAAATGCTTACGGCAATGGCCATGCGCTTTATACCGCAATCATGATGGGCACACTTTATGAAAGCGGTCCCGTCGCGTTTGAGTGGGACACCTCCCGGGAAGGCCCCGGATTGCCGCACCTCATCAAAGCATTCTTAAACTACAGCGGTGTAAAACCATTTGCAGAAATCGGATTGTCCGAGCGTCTCGGCTGGAGAATGCGTGTGGAAACCCCGCTCGTCGATCCTAAGGGAAATGTATTTGTCGGCATTACCAGTCTGAACGAATCGCCACTTCCCGCGCTTCCGTTGACTTTGCGCTGGTCCGCAACGGCACCGAAAATGGTATTAGCAGCCACTGCTGGCTCTCGTGAATTGAAGCAACTTCCCTTCGAGTTTAAAGACGGCAAATTAAAAGTCACCATGCCGGGATTCGATACTGCGGCATCCCTTCTCGCTTTAACAAACAGCGATCCCCTCGTCTCTCTGGATATCTCCGGAGCACCACGGGGAGTTGCGAATATGCTAGATGTCACAACCTCTACTAAACTGAAAATTAAGGTCACCGTATGGAATCCCTCCGCACAGAAGCTACCCGCTGGAGAGGTAAAACTCTTCACTGCCCCCGGATGGTTCGCCGTCGCAGGCGAAGTGAAAGTCGGAGCCATTGAGCCTTACGGCCACCAGGAAGTAAATTTCGAAGTCGAAGCCCCCGCACTGTGCTCGAAGTATTCCATTCGCCCTATCGTATTTAAATACAGCGCCGGCAATGTAACCCCCACCCCTTGCACCGAAGTAGTATGGTGGAAAAATGCTCCGACCGACGAGGAGAACAAAGTCAGTTTAAGTAAGTAATTACTTACCCGATATCTCACTTTGATGTAGGCCGCTGTAAAGCTCCTGATCCAAATACAGGTAATCATCCGTCTTTATTCCAAACTGAATCACGACTAGGTTTCTTTCTCGCGATGAACGGTTCTCTCGTCCTCCATGCAATAGCTTCGGATGTATAACGATAACATCACCGGCACTTCCTTCGAGTGATATTGGATCATCAATAGCGAAACTCTTTCTTTCATCTTCGACTATGGCCGCGTCATCAGAAATTAAATGACTCCCTGCAATCGCATCGGTGCATCCATTTTCTTTTGTCATTCCCTCCAAAGGAATTAGCATGCGCAAAAAAATCCGGGAATCTTTGGGACAAATATATTTATTCGGATAATCCCGATGCCATGAAATATTCGGGCCAAGATAAGCCGGTTTACGAGTCACATTTGAGAAGTGATAAACAATATCCTCAGAGCCGAGAATCTCTGCCGCCAACGCCCATAAACTTTCCTGCAAAATAAACTCTTTAAAACAGCCCGATAGAGCAGGCAATTCCCCTAAAATGAATGGCACTCTTTCCGCCTGAGTATTATCAACGCCGGGATTTCGATGGGGCTTCAGTTCAGAAACGTAAACGACACCGGACGGTACTACCTCTTTTGTTCGGATTGACTCGCAAACCTTTTCAACAGCCTCTTGTGCAGAGCTTCTGATATGTAAGGGAATTAAGTTTCGAAATACCTGATATCCGATGTCATGAAACTCCATTGACCAAGGACATTTGAGTTCGCCATCGCCTTTTGGCAAGATTTTCTGACTCTTTAGCCTAAATCCACTCTAGCCCTACCAATGCGAGTACTTGACCACAAGGGACGGTTCCTTTTTTATAGAGAGGTTCTTTTTAAACCGTTGAATCTGATATTTTAACCATGCCACTTTCCATTTCATCCAAAGCGCCGGACTTCACTCTTTCTACCAAAACCGCGGAAGGGCCGAAGTTGGTCAAACTCAGCGATAACTTTGGAAAGCAGAATACGCTGCTTCTCTTTTTCCCGATGGCATTCACGGGCGTCTGCACTCAGGAGTTTTGTGACATCACTCAAGGACTGTCTGCTTATGCGGATCTGAATGCGGCGGTTTACGGGATCAGCGGGGATAATCCATTCGCCCAGGAAGCATGGGCGCAGAAGGAGCACATCAAGGTCCCTCTTCTCAGCGACTACGAGCACAAGGTCACTCAGGCCTATGGTGTCGCCTATGACAGCTTTCTCCCTCAGGTAAATCTCGGTATGGGCGGCGTGCCAAAGCGCTCGGCTTTTGTCGTCGATAAAAACGGTGTGATCCAATACGCAGAGAGCCACGACGACCCGAAGCAACTGCCAAATTTCGAAGCCATTAAAACAAAGCTGGCTGAACTCAAATAGTTTAATAATTTTTGTAATCCAATTCCATGAGCAACGCATTCGATACCCTTCGTCCCTTTGATACCGGCACCGGAACCAAAGGATTTCTCTATTCCCTCCCCGCTCTCGAGGAGCAGAAGGTCGGCAAGATCAGCCGCCTCCCCATCAGCATCCGCATCGTGCTGGAATCCGTCCTCCGTAATTGCGACGGAAAAAAAGTCACGAAGAAGGACGTGGAAACCCTCGCGAACTGGAATGCCAAGCGCCCCGCCGAGGAGGAAATCCCCTTCGTCGTCGCCCGTATCGTTCTTCAGGATTTCACAGGCGTTCCTCTTCTTGTCGACCTCGCCGCCATGCGCAGCGCGGTTTCCTCGATGAAGCATGATCCGAAAATCATCGAACCGCTCGTGCCCGTCGATCTCGTGGTCGATCACTCGGTTCAGGTCGATTTCTTCGGCTCGAAGGAAGCGCTTCAGTTGAATCTCGAAATGGAATTCAAGCGTAACCGCGAGCGTTACGAATTTCTCAAATGGGGACAACAGGCATTCAAAACCTTCGGCGTCGTTCCTCCGGGCATCGGCATTGTTCACCAGGTAAATCTGGAACACCTCGCAAAGGGCGTTCTTTCCATCAAAGGAAAAGACGGCACCGTGTATCTTCCTGATACGCTCGTCGGAACCGATTCGCACACCACCATGATCAATGGCCTCGGAGTCGTCGGCTGGGGCGTAGGTGGCATCGAAGCCGAAGCCGGAATGCTCGGACAGCCTGTTTACTTCCTCACACCGGAAGTTGTCGGTGTCAATTTGAAGAACCGCCTGAATGCCGGCGTCACCGCCACCGATCTTGCCCTGCATGTCACGCAGATGCTCCGCGCGCAAAAAGTCGTGGGCAAATTCGTAGAGTTCTACGGCGAAGGCGCAGCATCTCTCCCGCTTACCGATCGCGCAACCATTGCAAACATGGCTCCCGAATACGGCGCGACCATGGGATTCTTCCCCGTCGATTCCGAATCCGTGGAATATCTTCGCTCGACCGGCCGCACCGAAGACCAGTGCAATGCCTTTGAAAATTACTTTAAGGCCCAGAACCTCTTCGGCATGCCGAAGAAGGGCGATATCGATTACAGCGTCGATCTGGAACTCGACCTCTCGACCGTCCAGCCCGGTGTCGCAGGTCCGAAGCGCCCACAGGACCGCATCAATCTTCCCGACCTGAAGGACGTCTTCGAAAACCTCCTTCACAAGTCTGTCGCCGACGGTGGTTACGGGATTACCTCTGAAAAGCGTAGCGCGCAGGCAAAAGTTAAGTTCAACGGAAAAGCCGCTCAGAATAAAGACGAAGAGGAAATGATGTCCGAGCATCCGACCCCGGATCGCATCGAAAACCTGCCTGCATCGCCCTTCCAGCAAGGCACGAATGCCGAAATCGGCAATGGCAGTGTTCTTATCGCCGCTATTACCAGTTGCACGAATACCAGCAACCCAAGCGTCATGCTCGGTGCGGGACTCCTTGCCAAGAAGGCCGTGGAGCGTGGATTGACCATTAGCCCCGCCGTAAAGACTTCTCTAGCTCCTGGTTCCCGGGTGGTTCAGGACTATCTTGAAAAAGCTGGCCTTCAGACCTATCTGGATCAGCTTGGCTTCCAAATCGTCGGTTACGGCTGCACGACCTGCATCGGAAACTCTGGCCCATTGCACCCCGAAATCGAAAAAGCCATCCACGATCACGACCTCGTGGCCGCTGCTGTCCTTTCCGGAAACCGCAATTTTGAAGCGCGTGTCCACCAGAGCATTCGCGCCAATTTCCTCATGTCGCCACCCCTCGTGGTGGCCTTCGCCCTCGCTGGACGGGTCGATATCGACCTCTCCAAGGACCCCATCGGCAAAGGCAAGGACGGCGAGGAAGTTTACCTCAAAGATATCTGGCCAAGCGCCCAGGAAATCAAAGAGCAGATGTCGTTGGCACTTAAGCCTGAGGTATTTAGAAAACTTTATACGGATTTTTCGGAACAAAATCCAAAGTGGAATGAGATCCCTTCAAGCAAGGGTGAAGTGTATAATTGGGACCGGAAAAGCACCTATATCCAAGAGCCTCCCTTCTTCGAGAACTTCTCCATGTCCGTTGGCAAGATCGGCGAGATCGTCGGTGCCCGCCCCCTCGGTATTTTCGGGGATTCGGTCACGACCGACCACATTTCACCCGCAGGTGCCTTCAAGGCAGGGTCGCCTGCTGGCAAGTATCTCATCGAGCAAGGGATCGAAGCCCTGGACTTCAACAGCTACGGCAGCCGCCGTGGTAACGACCGCGTCATGACCCGGGGCACCTTTGCCAACGTCCGGATCAAGAACCTCATGGTTCCCGGCGTCGAAGGTGGCGTGACCAGGCATTACCCCGATGGCGAGCAAATGAGCATTTACGACGCCTCGAATAAGTATCAGGCCGCCGGAACCCCGCTTGTCATCATCGCAGGCCAGGAATATGGCACCGGCTCCAGCCGCGACTGGGCGGCCAAGGGAACCCGACTTCTCGGCGTCAAAGCTGTGGTCACCTCCAGCTACGAGCGTATCCACCGCTCAAACCTGGTCGGAATGGGTATCCTCCCCCTTCAGTTCCACGAAGGAACGAATGCACAGACCTTGAAACTCGACGGTTCGGAGATCTTCGATGTCGTTGGACTTGATGACAACATCAAGCCACGTCAGGAACTCGGCCTGAAGATTCACCGTAAAGACGGCACATCAGAAACCGTTCCCGTTCGTCTGCGCATCGATACTTCGATTGAGGTCGATTATTACCGCCATGGCGGCATTCTGCCATTCGTGCTTCGGGAGTTGCTCGCAACTCAGTAGAGGGAAAGTGCTTTTCACTTTAACTCGTAAGGCGGCCATACCGCCTTGCGAGCAAACTTATTTGGTAAGCTGCTCGAGCGCAGGATCGGGAGCGGCGCCGAGTTCGACTGCCTTATTATACTCACGCTTCGCGAGGTCTTTTCTAGGCGGGTCATCCGTTGCATAAATGACCGCTAGATTAAAATGCGCATCTGCATAATCCGGTTTGAGAATGATCGCTTTCTCAATCTCCTGCTCCGCACCTGTTCTGTCTCCCTTGTTGCTCAGCGTGATCCCGAGATAATTATGCGCTGAATAATCCTTAGGATTAATATCGATCGCCTTGCGAAGCACTTCCATCGCCTCGTCGTAACGTTTCTGCTGGTAGTGCACAATTCCAAGGATGGTGAAAGCAAACGAATCCTTTTTGTTCAGCCCTGCCGCTTTTCGTAATGCCACTTCCGCAGCAGCAAGACGGCCAAGTTGAAATTCCGTGACACCGTAATTCGCCAGCGCGTAGTAATTATCCGGCGCCGCTTCGAGTATCTTTAAGTAGATCTTATCCGCTTCTGGAAAATTACCGCGTGAAAACAACTCTTTTGCCTGCTGGATCTGCGGCTCCAGTTCACTAGGTAATGCTTCTGGACCCTTTGAGTTTGCAGAATTTCCCGACGGCTTTTTATCTGAAGGTGTGGCGGATGGCGTTGAACTTGAAGAAGCACCAGAACCCGGCGTCGCCGATGTTGAAGAATTCGTGCCAGTATCTGCAGTTAGCACTACCGGAGCAGAAATATCCGGAGTCGAACTCGGCGAAGCATTAGGCGCCACCGAAACATCCGGCGTAGTTGTTGCATCCGACTTGGCTACCGCTACTGTGACGCTAAGGGATTTATCGTCCTTCTCCGTCAAAATGGCCTGAGGATTCTTAAACAGAGACTTCTCCTCCTTCGTCTGAAGCAATGTCTCATTGCCGAGTGATGCAAGTTGCTCCTCAAGAGTGGTGGACTTCACCTGAAGGCGCTGCATCTCGTCCTCGATCATCTTCCGAGCTTTCACACGCTTGTCCTGTTCGTTGATCTGTCGCAATACAATACCTCGCAGCAATTCATTTTCCTCATGCGCACGTTTCTCTTCGGCACTTGGCGGAGGATTCAAACGAATACTCGCCAGGTCGCCCGCAGTCTCATCCAGTTGCTTCTCCAGACTTGTGATGCGCTTTTCCTTTTGCTCCATCTGCGTCTTGTTGGCGACAAGCTGGTCCTTTACTCCGTTCAATTCAGACTGGATATCCGCTATGACTTTTTCTTTTTCGCCGCCAGCCGATCCCAGTTCAGTAATTTTCTTTTCAGTCTGCGTAAGCTTATCGGACAGCGACTTGTTGTCTGCGGAAAGCTTTTCCATTTCCTTCGCGTTTTCATCCGCTGCCGAAAGCTTCTTCTCAGCCTGAGCCAACTTTTCGGATAGCGCGTGATTCTCATCCGAAAGCTTCGTCACGTCTTTTTTGTTTTCACCGGCATTCTTAATCTGCTTCTCAGCTTGGGAAAGTTTCTCGGTCAATGCATGGTTATCTTCCGCAAGCTTCTCGGCATCTTTCTTGTTGTCGGAAAGTTTTTTGAGCTGTTTTTCAGCCAGCGAAAACTTTTGCTCGGCATCGTTTAACTGGTCTTCCGCCGTGGCAAGCTTCTTCACGAGACTCTTATTTTCCGATGATACCCGCTCGACTTCCTTCGAATTATCCTTGATCGATTTTACTTTCTGCAATGCCTCGTTCTTTTGCTTGGCTGCCTCATTCCGCTCTTTAAGTAATTGCTCCCTTTGCGTATCGCTCACGCTGATGTATTTCGCCGCACGCTCCAGCTTGGCGAAGGCGGATTGATAATCGTCATCTAGCGCATCGTATTCCGCCGCAAGCTTCTTGTTCTCATCACGCAATTTCGTGATCTCCTGAAGATTCTTTGCATTTCCCCTGTCCTGTTGCGAGGCATCCCCTTTGAGGTTTGAAAGCTCTTCCTTAAGCTGTACCGCCACGCTTTTCAGTTCGGCCGACTCAACCTTCCCCCGCTCACTAGCCACCATCACACTCTTTTTTTCCGCCTCGGCCTGCAAAAGCTTGTCTTTCAGTTCACGCATTTGTGAACGCAATATTTTATTTTCCTGCATCAAATCTTTTGTGCGGCCCCTGCCTGTATTGGCCGACGACTCTACATCCGATGAGGCACTTGTCGGTGCAACGACCGTAACCGTCGGCCCCTGGTCAGATGAGGCCGATGGTGTTTCATCAGGTACTGACGATGCCGCTTCCTGAGGAGATGCTACTGTGGGTTTTACCGGGACAGCATTCTCAAGGCGCTCTACACTTTTCTGGGCCTTATCCAAACGAAATTGCACAATCTCCGCTTGCCATTCGGGAGAGTTTTGCCTTACAAGGCGCAAAGTTTTTACAACGTCCTTATATTTCGTCAGCGCATCGATGGCACTTCCGTTGCGCTCCATCTGTTCCGCCTGCATGTATTCCTGATAGGCATTGAGATAGATCTGCGAAGCATCTTCAGCAGCCTGGATCTGGCTGAAATTCCCAAAAGCGGCACAGAGCAGTATGCTCAAAAATAAAAAAGTGCTTCTGGAAAATCTCATCTGAAAAACTCAAAACGTTAATAGTATTCAATTGCATTCTGCAATCAACGTCCAAAATGGCTCTTTGTATCTTTTACGTCACAAAGGTTATTCACAGCTTATTCACAATTGACTTTAAAAATCAGGAACGCTACTTTTCGCCTCAATTGATCGACGAAGAAACGATTACCCCGATTTTATGGAATCTTTGTTGGATAAACAGGTTCTGGTTCTTAACCGCCTCTGGCAAGCAGTGAACACTTGCAGTGTTCGCCGCGCCTTCATGCTTCTTTATCAGGGACACGCACAAGTCGTTTCCGCGGATACCAGTAAAAACTTCCTTACCCACGACTATTCAAGCTGGAAGGACTTCTCAACCCGCTGCCCGGAATCGGAAATGGTCACCACCATTTCTCTCAAAATCCGTATTCCTCGTGTCATTGTCCTCGTTTTTTTCGATCGTTTTCCAAAAAAGGAAGTTAAATTCACGCGGCAAAATGTCTTCGAAAGAGATCGCAATACCTGCCAGTATTGCGGTGATATATTTGAGCGTTCAGAACTTAATCTCGACCATGTATATCCGCGAGATCGCGGCGGTCAAACCACCTGGGAAAATATTGTCTGCTCCTGCATTCCCTGTAATACCAAAAAAGGCAATCGCCTTCCCCATCAGGTTGGCATGCAATTGATTCGCAAGCCGAAACGCCCGAAATGGCGTCCTTTTCTCAATATTACCTACACCGGTCAGCTTCACGAAAGCTGGAGCCACTTTATCGACCTTGCTTACTGGAATGTCGAACTGAGCGACTGACTTCTTTCCTAGCTGGAAAAAGCCATTATCGCGATGTCGGCCATCATCGCAGCAAATGCAAGAAAGCCGATTACCGCTAAGACAACTGCTGCAACTCCGAGTGGATTACGCTTTTTTACGTTCTTTGGAAAAGGCGAAGAACTTATAAAGTTTGCTGGCCGCTCACTCGTTGTTCCTGGGGTTACTTCAGCCCTGCTCGAATTGGGCAGCGGATGCTCTGAAGTCTCCTCATCACCATTAAAAAGCGCTTGCACCTTTCCAAAGCGGAGCCGATCCGCATTATACAAAATGGCATCGGTCACCTGTGCATCATTTACGAAAGTGCCATTTGTGGAGCCAAGATCATGAAGATGATACTGACCCTCTTTTAAGAATAACTCAGCGTGATGACTCGAAACCGACACTTCATCAAGATGAATAGAATTATCCGCAAGCCGGCCAACGGTTATCTTTTCTTCCGTCAAATCACGGGTAAAAGGATTTTCCTGATCGAGATAAATCTGAATCTTTGCCATGGGGTTACCGAAGATTAGCGCGTTTTCCGGTCATCAATCAACTGGGAAAATTCTTGAAAGAAATAGTTCGCATCATGAGGGCCAGGAGCCGCCTCTGGATGATATTGCACGCTAAAGACAGGTAGTTCGCGATGTGCCATCCCGGCTACCGTCCCGTCATTGAGATTAATGTGCGTAACTTCCACCTCTGCAGGAAGAGAATCCGCGTCCACGGCAAACCCATGATTTTGGGAAGTAATGGAGATTTTTCCCGTCCGAAGATCCTTAACCGGTTGGTTACCTCCCCGGTGGCCGAATTTGAGCTTAAAGGTTTTCCCGCCGTACGCGTACCCAAGAATCTGATGCCCGAGACAAATACCGAAAACCGGTTTCCGCTTCACAATTTCCCGCACTGCCGTATGCGCATAATCAAGGGCGGCAGGATCACCGGGGCCATTGGATAAAAAGACGCCATCGGGGTTCAACGCCAGCACATCTTCCGCAGACGTTGTTGCGGGAACTACCTGCACTTGAAATCCGCTCTGGCGAAGGTTGCGAAGGATGTTTCGCTTCATCCCGAAATCGTAAGCTACGATGCGGTGCTTTGCTGCCGGGACAGGCAGGCTGAAATTACCGAGCGCATCCTGTGGACTTTCTTTCGTCGTTGGTCCTTCTACAGCCCAGCGGCTGCTGAGGCTTCCATCCGCATCCCATTCATAAGATTCGGACGGCGTCACTTCCTTTACAAAGTCCATTCCTACCACGCCTTCGGACGCCTTCGCCCGCTTGATAGCTTCTTCTTCGGAAATTCCTTCGGTGGAAAGACACCCCTTCATGGATCCACGTGTGCGCAAATGTTTCGTCAAAGCCCGGGTATCCACGCCCTGAATGCCGGGTATATTATAACCCTGAAGATAATCCCCTAGCGGCTTCTCAGCACGCCAGTTACTCATGACCTCGCTCAATTCCTCAATGACAAATCCACGCACGTGTGGTGTATCGCTTTCCTGATCGATGGAGTTTGTACCGTAGTTGCCGATCAATGGATAAGTCATCGCAACAATCTGCCCGCGATAGGACGGATCGGTCAGCACCTCCTGATAGCCGCTCATCGACGTGTTAAAACAAACTTCGCCGGTAAGCGTCGCGCGAGCGCCAAACGCCTTACCGTGAAATACCCGCCCATCTTCCAGTGCCAGAATAGCCGTCATCGGACGGCAATCTAAATCCCTGCGCCCGTATCCCGCAAAGCAAAAGTCATCCTTTTTGAAAAATTCCATAGTCCAGTCCCAGAATCGACGGTAAATTCAAAAAATCGAATGCCTCTCCAAGCGCTATTTGTGGACTTTAATTCCTACTTCGCATCCGTCGAACAGCAGGAGCAGCCGGAATTGCGCGGACGCCCCGTAGCCGTCGTCCCCGTCATGGCGGAAACAACCTGCTGCATTGCGGCCAGCTATGAAGCAAAAGGCTTCGGTGTGCGCACCGGCACTCGAGTGTCAGACGCCCGGCACATGTGTCCCGAATTGGTCGTCATCGAGGCCCGGCCTGCAATTTATGTGCAGTATCACGACCGTCTGAAAGAAGCCGTGGATTCCTGTATTCCCGTCGAGCAGGTTCTCTCCATTGACGAAATGTGGGGAAAGCTTACTGGCAAATACTGCCAGCAGGAGGAAGCCGTCGCGATGGCGAAAAGAATAAAGGACACGATTCGCCGCAACATCGGTACGGAGATGCTGTGCTCCATCGGCATCGCGCCGAATCGCTTCCTCGCAAAGACGGCCTCCGATATGCAAAAGCCCGACGGGCTGATCGTCATTCGTGAAGAAGATTTACCCGACTGCCTTTACACGCTCACGCTTCGAGACTTTACCGGCATAGGCTCACGCATGCTCCTTCGTCTGCACGAACATGGTATACGCACCGTTCAGAGCCTCTGGAGCGCAAGCCGCAAAAGTCTCGCGGAAGTCTGGGGTGGAATCGAAGGCGAGCGCTTTCACTCCGCCCTTCACGGAGAAGACATGCCTATTCTCCAAACCCGACGCAGCAGCATCGGACATTCGCACGTTCTTGCCCCGGAATTGCGCAATCGTCCCCAAGCACTTGCCGTCCTTCATCGCCTCGTGCAAAAAGCCTCCATGCGTCTGCGCCGTATGCATTACCTCGCCGGCGGCATGCACCTCTCGGTGCGCTTCACAAATAAAACCCGGTGGTCCGAAGAAATCCGTTTCACCGAAACAAAGGAAACCATCCAACTAATAAACCTGCTTTCCGGCCTATGGAAGAAACTGCCGAAAAACGGAGCGCAGCCGCTTCATATCGGCGTCACACTTTCGCCGTTGATCCAGGAAGAGTTTTCAACACCGTCTTTTTTTGAAAATCCCAACCAACAGCGTCTCGATGTCGTGGTCGACGCGCTCAATGAACGCTACGGAAAAAATACCGTTTATTTCGGCGGTGCATCCGGCGCTTTAAAAGCCGCTCCCATGCGAATCGCCTTTAACCGAATCCCCGACATTGCTACTGAGGGAGATTAATACCGGAATGGAAAAGAAAGCTCTTGGTGGCACCGTAGTCACCGTAATCGTCGCGATCAGTTTTTCGCATCTTCTTAATGATGTGGTTCAAGCTGTATTGCCTGCCATCTACCCAATGCTGAAGAATACCTTCACGCTTACCTTCGCGCAGATTGGCCTCATCACTCTTGCCTTTCAACTTTCGGCATCTCTGCTTCAACCTTTCATCGGAAGATATACCGATTCACGGCCCCTGCCCTACTCGTTGGCGATTGGCATGACCATTACAATGATCGGTCTCCTCCTGCTCGCGTTTGCGGGAAGTTTCACGATGGTAATTATCTCAGCCTGCCTGATTGGTATGGGTTCAGCCATTTTTCATCCTGAAGCCTCCCGCATTGCACGTATTGCCTCCGGAGGACGCCACGGTCTGGCACAGTCCTTGTTTCAAGTCGGTGGAAATGCAGGCAGTGCGTTCGGGCCGTTGCTCGCCGCATTGATTGTAATACCTCATGGGCAATTACACGTCGCATGGTTCTGCCTCGCTACCCTTGCAGGTATTATCCTCCTTTTGAAAATAGGTGGATGGTATCAAAAAAGACTTGGTGAAATTATCGTAAAAGCTGAAAAATCTGCGTCCATGACCGAGAGTAGTGGGCTTTCGCAGAGCAGACTGACCATCACCATTCTGGTGCTCATGTTCCTCATCTTTTCCAAGTTTTTCTATCTAGCGTGCATGTGCAGTTATTATACTTTTTATCTCATCCATAAATTTGGAGTTTCGATACAAACCTCGCAGATATTTCTCTTCCTGTTTCTTTTCTCCGTAGCGATTGGAACCATTATTGGCGGGCCTGTGGGAGACCGTTTCGGTCGGAAACTTATCATCTGGATATCAATCCTCGGCGTGGCACCTTTCACGCTCGTGCTTCCGCATGTAAGTCTTCTGTGGGTCGGTATCCTTACTGTTCCGATCGGCATGATTCTTGCATCCGCTTTTTCCGCGATTCTCGTCTATGCACAGGAACTTCTACCCGGACGCGTCGGTCTTGTTTCCGGTTTGTTTTTCGGCTTTGCCTTTGGAATGGGCGGCCTTGGCTCCGCACTGCTCGGAGAACTGGCCGACCACACCAGCATCGAATTTGTTTTTCAGGTATGCGCGTATCTTCCACTTCTCGGTCTACTCACCGCATTTCTTCCTAATCTGAAAAAGCCACACGTTGCTTAATCATTAAATCCGTCTACCCTCGTTACATTGAAAAAGATAATCCGCCTTTGCCTTCTGGCACTTGTCGCTAGTGGTAGCTTCGCCTTAAAAGCTGAAACTCCGACTTCCTTTTTGCTAAGCAGTCCTGCTTTTACAAAGGGCGGCGCAATGCCCTCAGAATTTACCTGCGAGGGAAAACGCACATCGCCTCCACTCACATGGAGTAACCCTCCAACAGGGACTAAGTTTTTTGCAATTACGATGCATCATCTTCCGGGCAACGAAGAGAAACATGTTTATTTCGTTCTTTATAATATTCCTGCGATTATTAAGAGCCTTCCGGAAAACACGAAGGACATCGGCGTATTCGGGATCAATACGGTAAATGGCCAGCAGGAATACACACCACCTTGCTCGAAAGGTCCCGGAGCTAAATGGTACACGATTACCGTTTACGCATTATCCTCCGAGGTGAAACCTAGTGTTCCTGCAAGCTCGGTCACTATGGATATCATACTGGCAGCAATCAAAGACAAGACGCTCGCCACTTCCACCATGGATGTAAGTTATACCCGGACGGAAAAAGACTCCGCGAAATCAGAAGCACCATCGGATCACCCTGGAGCAAGAATTCCGCCGGAGCTGGAGCGAGCAATCACGGGCCTGACTTTATCCGATACCGAGAAGCAGAAAGTAAATTCAATCATTCAGAACTACCAGGAAAAGCAAAGACAACTACGTGACGATCTCTTGCAACAGCTCAAAGGATCTTTAAGCCCTGAACAGTTCACAAAAATTGAGGCCGCGCTTAAGCAACCTCCTCCCCCTCAGATCTGAAGCGCTACAGTGAATAAAAGTCACCTTTTAACATAATGCTGTTTAACAAAATTTACAGCATTTTGAAAATCATCCTCGGGTAATTTACACTTCGGTATGACGAGTGCCTGAATAGAAGAGATGTAGAGAAACAAGGCTTGAGGACTCTCTATCACTTTTATAATTCCCGAAGCATTATAAGTTGCATTGCCCACCGAAGATATGACCTGAATCCTATCGGGGAAAAATTCAATCTCTCGCCGACCAAATAAATTATCAGTCTTATCCTCACGAAGAAATCGATTACCTTGACGAATAACTCTTCTATCGAACCACAGGGGATAAAAGACAAACCAAACGACGGAAATAATAACAAAAAAACTAAAACTCCATAACTCAAAGCCGTGAGACATAATCTGCGAAGCCAGGAAAAATCCAAATGCTACCGGCAGTAGCAATCTCGTGATAGTCCGCATACGTCTGTACGTTGCTGACACGCTATAATGATAACGCTGGAAGCTATTCCAGTCATCAATATCAAAATCATATGAAATTTTCATTTCTGAACAACCCGATGGATACTTAAACTTATATATACCCCCAATGGACTGACAATATCCTTATTCTTACCTCCGCTTATAATCAGGCACCAAGATAAGCCTCACGCACGCGCGAGTTTTTTAACAACTCTGCACTTTCACCCATCAGCGCGAGTGTTCCTGTTTCCAGTACACCCGCACGTTGGGCTAGTTTAAGCGCAAGATTCGCGTTTTGCTCAACGAGAAGAATGGTTACGCCGCTTTTATTGATTTCACTAATCACCGCGTAAATTTCTTTTATGAGCTTTGGCGCCAGCCCCATGGAGGGCTCGTCAAGGAGAAGCATTGTTGCACGACTCATTAATGCCCTGGCAACGGCCAGCATCTGCTGCTCGCCTCCGGAAAGCGTTCCCGAAATTTGATCTTTACGTTCACGCAGACGCGGAAATGAGGTCATCACATGATCGATATCCTCCGCAACTCCTTTGCGATCCTTGCGAATCCAGGCACCAAGCTTTAAATTCTCCATTATCGTCAGCGTGCCAAAGATTCCCCTACCCTCGGGAACTTGCGCCAGTCCCAGTCGCACGATTTTTTCCGCAGCTACACCCCTTAAATCACTTCCGTTAAAGCGAACATTCCCACCGTAGGGCATCAAGCCGGATAAAGCGCGTAGCGTGGAGCTTTTGCCTGCACCATTTCCACCGATCAACGTAAAGATTTCTCCTTTTTTAACTTCGAAAGAAATTCCCTTCACCGCGTGAATATCCCCGTAGGATACGGTCAGATTTTCGACGGACAATGCAATCTCACTCATCGTCGCTATCTCCTCCCAGGTAGGCATCAATGACACGTTGATTCGAATGAATCTCCGCAGGAGTGCCATCTGCTATCGTCGCGCCAAAATCAAGAACGGTAATACGATCACAAAGTCCCATGACCATTTTCATGTGATGCTCAATGAGCACAATCGTAACTTTGAAATTTTCCTTCACCCAGCGAAGGAATTCCATCAGCTTGACGGTTTCCCCCGAATTCAGCCCCGCCGCAGGTTCATCCAGAAGCAAAATATCCGGCTTAAGCGCAATGGCTCGTGCAATTTCCAGGCGACGCTGAAATCCATACGCCAAATCACTCGCACGGTGATTCGCAAACTCCTCAAGGCCAAAAGACTTGAGCAACTCCAGACAGGTCGCAATGGATTGTTTTTCATCACGCACGACACGCGGCAATTGAAAGAGCGCGGACAACGGCGAATAGTGAAGCTGGGTGTCGTAGGCGCTACGCACATTATCGAGCACGGTTAACTCTTTACAGAGGCGAATATTCTGAAAAGTGCGTCCTATTCCCTTCAGCGCGATATGGTTCGGCCGGTCACCGGCAATACTCGCGCCTTTGAAAAGAATTTCACCTTCTGTCGGCTTGTAGATACCGGTGATTAAATTAAAAAGCGTAGTCTTCCCCGCTCCATTTGGACCTATGATACCATGCGTACTACCCGGTTGAACCGCGAGGCTGCAATCCGAAATCGCACACAATCCTCCGAAACGTTTTGTCACCGCCTTGATTTCCAGGAGCGCGCTCATTCTTTTTTCCTCCGGGTAAGGAGTTCGCGAGACGGCAAAAACCATGCAAATTCACGCAGTCCCATGATTCCACGCGGACGGAAAAGCATCAGCAAAACGAGAATCAGGGGCATAATCACCATACGCCATGTGCCCAGCTGCCATGGCCCAAAGTGCCATGATCCAAGCTGTCCCGGTCCAATGGTAAGCTGCTCCAGAAAACGATAAAGAAGCGTGAATACTACCGCTCCTAGAATGGAACCACCAAGCGATCCCACTCCGCCAAGATAAACCATGACGAGAATTTCCGTGGATTTTAAAATATCAAACGACGAAGGATTGATGAATTGAATCTGATGGGCGTAAAGCGCTCCCGCGATGCCGCCAAAAAACGAAGAAGTCGCAAATGCAAAAATCTTCGCTTCACGTGTCCTTACGCCCATGGCATTCGCAGCGATTTCATCCTCGCGAATGGCGATGATCGCACGACCGATCTTCGAATAGATCAAATTCCGAATTACCCAGAGCGTCACCACCACCCAGAAAAAAGTCCAGGGCAGTGTCGTAAGATGATGAATACCGAGCAACCCACGAGGTCCACCTACGTAATGAATATTTTCGAGCGAGGATTTCACGATCATCAAAAACGCGAGTGTGATGATCGCCAGGTAGTCACCCCGCGTTTTGAAGGAAAGAATCGCCAGTAAAAATCCAATGAATGCCGCCACCAATCCCCCTGCAATCACCGCACAAAAGAAAAGAACAGGGGTATCGACATTCGGAAAAATTTTAACCGTCAAAATTGACGCCGCGTATGCGCCAAGGCCCATAAATCCAGCGTGTCCTACGGAGAACTCCCCCATGTAGCCGTTTACCAGATTGAGACTGGCGCAAAGAATGATATTGATCCCGATCGTGACCAGCACAAATACGGTATAGCCATTGAAAAGCTGATATTTCTCGATGATAACCGTGAAAATAAACCCGATTACTACTAGCACTGGCAATGCCCAGCGGCATGTCATGAGAGCGTGGTATTTTGCGCGTAAACCTGACATGCCTCAGACCTTTTGATTGGGAGCTGAACCAAGCAGCCCGTAGGGTTTGAAAATAAGGATCACCAGCAAAAGCGAATAGGAAATGAGATCGCGGTAAGTCGATGGCAGAAAGGCAACCGTCATAATCTCAACTGCGGCCAAAATAAAACCACCGAGCACCGCACCGCGGATATCTCCGATACCCCCAATGACTGCGGCGACAAAAGCCTTCCATCCCACGAGTGTACCCATCGATGCGGATATGACCGGGTAGGCCAAGCCATAAAGCATTCCGGCTGCGCCGCCCAATCCCGCACCAATCGCGAAAGTGAGGGCAATCATAAGATTCACATTGATACCCATAAGCGGCACCGTTTTCGTATCGAAGGAAATGGCGCGCATCGCCATGCCGAATGGAGTTTTACGAACCAGAAAATCAAGCCCGAGCATCAGGAAAATCGCAATTCCGATAATCATCAACTGAAGCGTGGTTACGGTAATGCCATCTACATGATAGGTAAAAACCTTAAAAAGGACAGGCATCGGTTTCGCATAGGGGCTGATGCTAAGGACAGTATTTTCAATCACCAGTCCACAACCCAGCGCGGTGATGATCGCCGATACGCGGGGCGCATTTCGCAGGGGGCGATAGGCAAAGCGCTCGATCAATGCCCCCAGTAGCGCCGTTATCAGCATCACTCCGAGCAGTATAACGATAAAAGGAAGCGTAACCGGACAAAGCGACACGATCAGCAAACACACAAATGCGCCGACCATAAAAATATCGCCATGGGCGAAATTAATCATGACCAGCACGCCATAGACCATGCTGTACCCCAATGCTATGAGGGCATAGATCGAACCGAGCTGAATGGCGTTGATGGCCTGTTGCGCGAAATATTGCATCGTGCTCTAGCCGCCGTTGATGCTACGGCGCAGCATTTGCCACCCAGACAAACTTGCCGTCCTTGATCTGAAGAATTACAGCGCTCTTCACGGGATCGCCGCTCACTCCGTTGAATTGCATGACACCCGTCACTCCGTCGTATTTCTGAATTTTTGATAAGGCATCACGAACCGCTCCACGATCAAGGCTACCGGCATCTTTGATCGCCTGTGCAAGCAGGCCAAAGGAATCGTAGGTAAGTGCCGCGACATCGTCAGGATCTTGTCCATACTTTGTGCGGTAATCCGTTACAAATTTCTTCGCAACAGGCGTCGCGATTTGCGTGGAATAGTGGTTGCAGAAATAAGAACCGTCTACATCACTGCCACCAAGTGTGATGATTTCCGGCGTGCTCCAGGCATCACTTCCAAGGAATGCGGTTTTGATACCAAGCTGGCGTGCCTGCTTTGCAATCAAGGCTACATCATTATAATAAGCAGGGAGAAAAATGATGTCAGGGTTCGATGCGCGGATCTTGGTAAGCTGTGCGGAAAAGTCACGATCACCCGTCGTATAGGTTTCAAAGTCCGCAATCGTACCGCCATTTTCCTCGAAGGTTTTCTTGAAAAGATTGGCCTGTCCGTTTGGTGCCTCGGAGGCAACATCGTAAAGGACTGCCGCCCGTTTGGCATGAAGGTTATTCAAAGCAAATTTGGCAAGCACCTGAGCCTGGAACGTATCGGTAAAGCATGCGCGGAAAACCTCCGGCTTTGGCTTGCCTGTGGTAGTATCAATGGTCGTCTTTGGATTCGTAGACCAAGGTGAAATCATCGGGCATTTCAGCGATTGTGCAATTTCCGAAGCGGGAATCGCGCAGGCGCTGGCATCAGGGCCTACCATGGCCACCACATTATCCTGAGAAATCAATCTCTGGGCTACTGCTGCAGCCTGCTCGGCTTTTGCGCCATTGTCGCCGACATCCAGTGTGATGGGCAATTTTTTGTCGCCAACCTGAACACCACCCTCGGCGTTCACTTGGCTTACATAAAGCTCAGCAGCATTCTTCGAAGAAGCTCCGACCGCAGGCATTTCACCTGTAAGCTCGGTATTTAAACCAATTTTGATGGAGGGTTTTGCCGCTTCACCACAACCACCCAGCATTGCCACAGTGAGGCCGACCAAAATCAAATGTAAATACTTCATAAGGTAAGCATCGGAAATGCCGCATTCCGTGCCCGATGGCAAGCCGCATTTCACCATGGAAAGCCATTCCCAAGTCAAATGACTTCCATTCACCGCTTGAATTCGTCGGGTTCCAAAATAAAATGTACCAATGTCTACCCGCCCTGTGCTCGTCTGCTGCCTCACAATAACTGCGTTTCTCGTTACAAATGCACACGCATGGCCGGGTAAATCGTCCGCCTTTCAGCCTAGCGCACAGGAAGCCCGTCTTGTTCAACTCATGGGTGATCGACTGGAAGTCAGCCGCAAAGTAGCATGGGCGAAATATCTCGATACCCTCCCCATTTACGATCCAAAGCGTGAAAAGGAAAGCCTTGCGTCGATCACGCAATCCGCTGCGCATTACGGGCTTCCAGCCTCCACCGTGACATCCTTCTTCAAGGCGCAGATGAATGCATCCAAACAATACCAGACCCATCTCCTCCGAAAATGGAAGCGCGGTGCCCAGCCCTTCCCTGCATTGCCATTTCTCAATTTGAAAAGCCAGTTGCGCCCGGAAATTGATCGTATCAATCAGGAGATGCTCAAAACACTCACCGAATTAAAGAACACTCCGGCAACGTCGCAACATCAGGCTGCATTCGCGGCCTATGCGCGCTCCGTCTTGCGCACGCAGCGTTATTCATGGCGTATTGCAGATACCTCCATCGCCCCACTGAGATATCTTTCTCCTACGCATTCGTATTGATACAAGGAACTCGCCATGGACCTCTCATTCATTCACGCCTTTCACTTGCACCGCTACGCAAAGCCTAAGAAAGTGGCTCATAACGAAGAGGAAGTTTACCAAATTTCCACCATAGCCGCTCTGGTCGAGGGGATTTACGAAGGCGCGGTGACCTTCCGTGAACTCGCCAATCATGGCGATCTCGGCCTCGGTACTTTAAATGCGCTCGATGGCGAGATGATCGCCCTTGGCGGAAAGTTCTATCAAATCAATACCAAGGGGGAAGTCCGCGCCATTGATCCCGAGGAGAAGACTCCTTTCGCGGTCATGGTATTTTTCCGCCCACAGCAATCGCTCGAAGTCTCGGAGCCGATGGATTGGCATACCTTCCAGCAAAAGATGAATGCCAAGGTCAGCAGCGTAAATCTCTTCTACGCCTTTCGCGTCCATGGCAAGTTTTCAAAAATAAAACTTCGCTCCGTGCCTCGTCAGAACAAACCCTACCACGGTCTCGATGAAGTCGCAAAAACTCAAACAATCTTCGATCTCGAAAACGTCACTGGTACTCTGGTGGGATTTCGTTTTCCAACCTACACGCAGGCTTTGAACGTCAGCGGTTATCACGTCCATTTTATCACGGATGAACGCGATGCTGGCGGTCACGTCCTGGATTTTGCCATGGAGTCTGGTAAGATCGAAATCGATTCTCTCTCGGAATTCCGCATGGAGCTTCCTCACGGTGGAGATTTTCTCAAAGCCGATTTACCGACTGATCCAAGTGCCGCAGTCCGTTCTGCAGAAAACTAAGGCCGTCTTCGCTCGTTCTTTTTCTCGCGAGCCGCTTCATCTTTGTCCTCCCGATACCAGAAGTTTTCAAAAGACTCCTTCTCACCTGGTTTGAAAAAATTAATGATGCTTACAATCGATCGGGGAGGCTCTTTTGGCGTCTCGCTGGGGAATGCCGATCCGACATCGGCTAGCGTTTTCAATCCAATAAATATGCCAAAAAAACCACGCACGCCACCCGTGAATGCCAGCGCCATCATTCCAAAAATGATCGTAAACTGAATCAGCACGACGCGCCCAAGGCTGTTCTGCCCCAGCATTTCAATCCAACGAAACGAACGATTTCGGAGACCTGGCAAATCGGCAATGAAATTTCCCGTCAGCAGCATTACCACCGCCGTGCAGCCGAGTTTTAACCCATGATAATCGACCTCTTCTGCGCCCCTTTGTCCGGCATACGATCTCGGAAACAACAAAAAAATCAGCAGTAAAAGAAAAATGCCCTGCACCGCCGAAAAAACAAGCATCGCCGTAAGGTATCCCTGTAAGTACGATCCCGACTGAAAAGATGACTTTTTCGCATCCGGCGGCGCATATTCAACGTGGCCCGCACATCGCGTCATTTTGCGATGTATCAAAATTCGTGCTGCAATAAAAAATGACGATGCGATATTTTCAAACCAATACAACAGCAGCATCGTGCTCAGCGACCAGCCTGCGAAAAACCATCCGAACGTCGGTACCAGATTGATGCCCAGTAAAACCAGCGCCCGCAGCCATTTGGCGAATTGCACGTTTCGGGTTTACACTGCCATGACCGTCATTGCGAGCCTACGGAGAATCTATTTCGCAGGAGCCGTCGTCCGCCCGCCAAGATATTTGGCAAGAAACGCTTCCATTGCGCCGTAGAAATCAAAGCGATTCTCCTCATTATGGAATCCATGCCCCTCGTTCTCTTTCACGATATAGGGCACATCCACACCCCGTTTCTTGAGGGCTGCTACCATTTGATTGGACTCGTCAATATTTACCCGAGGATCTTTGGCTCCCTGCGCGATCAGCAATGGCGCTTTGATACGATCCGCATGCAATACGGGTGAGGCCGCTTCGAGGAGCGCCTTTTCAGTCATCGGATTTCCCACCATCTCATGCATCATATCGAGATATGGCTTCCAGTATGGCGGGATCGTGTTCAAAAACGTCAGGAGATTTGACACACCCACATAGTCCACTCCGCATGCGTAGAGGTCTGGCGTTACCGTCAATCCCGACAGCACCGCATAGCCTCCATAGCTTCCTCCGTAAATTCCCACGCGCTTCGGATCGGCAATCCCTTCCTTGATCAGCCACTCTGCACCGTCCGTAACGTCATTCTGCATAGTCTTTCCCCATTGCTTGAAGGACGACTCCCAAAACTTCCGCCCGTATCCCGTAGAGCCACGATAATTCGGCTGTAGTACTGCATATCCGCGATTCGCGAGAAACTGCACTTCAGGATCAAATCCCCAGTCGTCACGCACCCAGGGTCCGCCATGAACATTCACCACCACGGGAAGGTTCTTCGCGTCAACACCCTTTGGCAAAGTGAGATAGGCGTGAATAGTCAATCCGTCGCGTGATTTATACTCTACAGGCTTCATCTCACAAAGTTCGTCTTCTTTCAGCCATGGACTCAGTTCACTCAATGTCTGCAACTTATCCGTCGTCGCATTATACAAGTAATAGGCACCCAGCGAACGATCGCTGTAGGTACGCACGACAAACATATCCTCTGCCTTGTCCGTATTAACGATACCCACTTCATAGCCCGGAAGCTTTTCCTTCAATCTGGTGAAAATTTTCTTTATTCCTTCATCAAAGAAGTGCCGCTCCGTCTTCCATGTCGTATAGAGCGCTGTCCACAGTACTTTATTCTTCTGAGAATAACTCAATGAAGAAACATCGACTTCTGGATTTTCATAAATCGTCTTAATTTCTTTTCCGGTCTTCAGGTCAAGAATCGCAGCAGCGGCTTTATCGCGTCCGACATTCGAGATCACATACAGGTTCTTGTCATCAAAAGTGAAAAATTCCGGCGAAATAGTCTCACGGAAATTCGTCGTCAGCACTTTCTTGAATTCGCCGTCTTCTTTTTCACGTGCGAGCAGGGTGTTATTCACTCCGTCGGTTTGCACTGCGGCGCGGATCCGACCGTGATGATCTGTCACCCAACCCGTGATTCCACCGGGATTCTCCGCCACCATTTTAAGTTCGCCGGTTTTTACATTAAGCCGATATACATCGAATATTTCACGATTCCGTTTATTCAGACTTACGAGCAGTGCGCCGTCGTCATCCTTGAGCTCATCCACCAGTTCCGCACGCACACCCTCAAAGGGCGTTAAGTCCACCGCTTCCCCACCCTTCAGGCTTACCTTGAAAAGGTGAAAATTCTCATCTCCACCAAAATCCTTCAGATACAGAATCGTGTCATTGCCCTTCCAGATATAGCCGGCAATGTCGCGCTCCTTCTCGGAGGTCAGGCGTGTTTCCGTATCGCCATCCGTCGGACGCACAAAAATATTCATTCGCCGTTCATAGGGGCGCTTAAATGCCAGGTGCTTACCGTCTGGAGATAGCTGATAGGATGAAATCTCCGGGTTCCTAAAAAAGTCACGCAGCGGAATCAAGGGCGGTAAATTTTTCACCGCGGGAGTCTGCGACATCGCCCACGGGCTGACCAGCGTAGAAAGTAAAATAAGGGCAAAAAATGACTTAATCATGAGTTCTCAACAAGATGCCCCTTATAGACCACCTTCCAAGCATTTTGTTCATCCCAACTCTTATAATCCTCCGCACGGTACAAAAAAACACGCCACAGGTTCCCCGTGGCGTGTTTGGTTAAATTACTGTTAAAGCTTATTCGTCGCCGTTTTTGGTTTCAGCGAAAGTCTTGCCGTTCTTGACGGTCAGAGTGACATCTGTGATCTCGGTCAGCTTCAATTTCTCCCACTCCCACTTTTTGCCATTTTCGTCCACAATTTGTATGTCCCAGAATTCAGCCTTCGCCTTTGGGCTGAAGGTAATATCTGCCGACTTGCCATCAGCGAGTGTCTTCTTACCAAGAATATCATCGCCCCAGTCATCAGAGCTGTGCGGCGATACGTAAACTTCGTGAATTTCGAAGCCCGTATTATTGTGGAGTTCGAAGTCCTGATCAGCAGCCATTGCTTTTCCAGCGCCGAATAAACTGAGTCCGAGGACTGTGAATAAGGCGAGAGCCTTAATTAACTTTGGAGAGTAGGTTTTAGCCATACGATATAAATGCGAAATATCTTCTGCTTGTTCAAGGCATTTCCCTCCGTTTACATTAAAGTTTCCACCCATGGTATCGCCCGAACTCTGGATCCATTCCGCGCAGTGTGCTGCCCGTATCATGTGCCGCGAATGCCGCACATCCACCGCATTCCGCACCACACTCTTTCAGCAGCGCGCCGTATCCGAAATCGACTTCCCCTGCCCCTACGGATTTACCGAAACTAGCTTCCCCGAACTGCCCATGGACCTTCCCATCCTCCATATCGTCAATGGCACGCCAATTTACGATCTTCCAAAAATCTGGGGCCCACGTCTTTGGAGTGAACTTCACACCAGCGCGCGAGAATGGGATCAAAATAAAACCGATATGAGCGACATCATAACCTATCTCGAAAATTTCGCAAACCACATTCCTTGTACCGACTGCCGCAAGCATTGGGATGCCGCCATCGCCGCACACCCACTGGATGAAACGAATTACTCAGCATGGACTGTAACAATTCACAATTTCATCAACCGCATCCTCGGGAAGCCTATCTTCCCGCATGATAGTTGATAAATATCTACCTTGCATCCCCCACCTGCGGAGTAGATAATTTCCCCTATGCTCCACACTACCGCATTTACGATTAACGGATATGAGATCACCGAGGAATTTGGCGTAGTCCGCGGCATCACCGTTCGCTCGCGCAGCATCATCGGAAGCATCGGAGCTAGTCTACAAACCATTCTCGGAGGCAATATCACTCTCCTCACCAGTCTCTGCGAAAAAACCCGCAACGATGCCTTCAATCTCATGCTCCAACACGCCGACCAGCACGGCGCAAATGCAGTCATCGCTATTCGCTATGATGCTACGGAGGTCATGCCCGGCGTCACGGAGGTTCTCTGCTACGGCACCGCCGTCACCGTGCGGAAGGCAAACTAAACAGGATTAAGAGGATTTTTTGAAGGGTAGTAGAGAATCTCCCTAAAATCTTTAACGGAATCCGGTAAATCTTCTTAATCCTGTTTAGTTCGTCAGCGCCCGATATCTTCCAGGGCTTTATGCATTGGTGCGCTTGAGACTTTGATCGTGCCATCCAGCGGAGTATCCATTTCCACGAGGAGAAAAATAGCTCCCGAGACGGAGATCGAACATGCAAAGAGAACCGTTAGCACCGTCAGATTACGCGGTGCGAAAAGGCCAAAGCTCACATTCAGTATTGAGAGCCAGAATACCGCAACAATGAGCAAAGGCCTCGGGAGTACATTCTGCTGTTCCTCGATGAGTAGCCACCGCGCCTGAAGTAAATCGCTACAAAGTTGCAGCGCATGGGTCTGTAGTTCCGATTGCTCCGGCGTCGTCGGCTTCAGCGAATACACAACCTTCGTCACCTTTTCTATATCCCTGGAGTTTTCCAGCTCCTTCAAGCCGTTCTCATTGACTTTGTGTTCATCCTCCGGCCAGATCTTCTCCAGTCCGTTCTGCACAGAGCTCTTCAATGCGGCCCGCGCCCCATCCGTTTCGGGTCCATAATTCGCCAGCACCCGATCCAGCAGAATAATCTTCGCCCCGCTCTGCATCAGCCCCGCATTCACGGTATCAAATGTCCCCTTCGCAGATGCCACCAGCAGTCCGAGAACCAACGCCGCCATCGTAGCGATCAACCCCGCTCCAAGTTTAACGGTATCCTTTGAGTTCGCACTCAGATGATGCTCTGGCAAAAAATACTGAATCACAAACCCAAGCAACGCCCCCCCAAAGATGCACACAAACGCAATCAAAGCTACCGCATAGGAATTCATCCCTCTCTGCTCTCAAATTTCGCCCTCCTAGGCAATATCCTTTAGTTGACCTCCACCTTGCCTTTTAAGATTTGCCGCATTCCGATCTCTCAACTAGATAATTGGGACGATGATCACCATCGCACGCTTCAGCAAACCCGAGGAAGCTCATCTCCTGCGCCTTCGATTGGAAGCCGGCGATGTTCCCGCATTTACACTCGACGAAAATACCATTCAAATGGATTGGCTGTATTCGAATGCCATCGGCGGCGTTCGTGTTCAAATTGCCGAAGAAGACCTGGAAGCCGCAAGAGAAATTCTACAGGAGCTCCCTATTGAGAACCTTCCGGCAGACATGCCTGAGTGTCCGAAGTGCACCTCTCGTAACACCACACTGGACGACCTCCCCCGAAGACTCTCTTTCCTATCGCTTCTCTTAATTGGTTTCCCACTTCTCTTCTCGAAAACCCGCTGGAAATGCTTAGCCTGCAACAATACGTGGAATGAACGAAATAAGGAAAATGAAATCTCTCGCACTTAGCTTATCTCTATTTCTCGCCTGTGCCTGCCCTGCACAGCAACCGACACCCAGCTTCGCGATATCAAAAATCTTCTCGTGACAGGGTACGACACTCTCTATCTCGAACGCTGGACTCAGGAGTTGAAATTGGATAGCTTATATCGCGAGTGCATGCATGACTGATACTTCTCCAGAAATCGAAAAACTAGTCCGTGACCGCCTTATGGCACGATCCGGTGAGGAGCGTCTTCTCATGGGCTCACAAATGTTCGATAGCGCTTGTGATATCGTTCGCGCCTCTTTTCCTTCAGGTTTATCCGCGTTGGAAAAAAAACAGCGCCTTTTCGTGCGTCTGTATGGCATTCCCCTGCCTCGGTAATCATCCTGCGTTTACCTGACCCGCCACATCCCTTTGCGGACTTGTGTGAGACACCTCTTGATAAAAGATTGTCCCCTGCCCGCTCATGAAATATAATTCGCGTCATTAATGGAACTTTCCGCACAGATTTTGCCCATTTCGCCCGCCTTGATGAATCCTCTCGAGGAGCGGATCGGCTATAAATTTCGCAATTCCCTTCTGCTTGCGGAGGCGATGACGCATTCCAGTATTTCGCTTGAGCGTAAAAACTATCCATTCGATAACCAGCGTCTCGAATTTCTCGGTGACGCCGTATTGCAGGTCATCATTACCGACCACCTTTTCCGCATCTTTCCCGATTTCACGGAAGGGCAGCTTACCAAGCTCCGCTCCCGTCTTGTCTCTCGTTCCGGCCTGCGCGCCTATGCGAGCGTCCTGAAACTCGGCGATTTCCTTATGATGGGCCGTGGCGAGGAATCCTCCGGCGGGCGCGACCGTGCCTCGACTCTTGCGGATTCCTTCGAAGCCCTCGTCGGCGCGATCTACCTCGATGGCGGTCTCGAGAGCGCGCGGAAATTTGTCCTCACCCAGACCCAGGAGGAAATTTACAATCTTACCCAACACCCTGCCGAGTTGAACCCCAAGGGTCAGCTCCAGGAAATCCTCCAAGCCGTTTCCACCGCGCCTCCTTACTACAAGATCACGGCCCAATCCGGCCCTGACCACCAGAAGCAGTTCGAATGCGTGGTCATCTGGGAAGAAACGGTCCTCGGCAACGGCAACGGACGCAGCAAAAAGACCGCCGAGGTCGAAGCCGCCACCGACGCCCTGAAGAATCAGGCTTGGCAGAAGGCCATAAAGCTGGGAAAACGCCCTTCCGCGAAATGATCTATCATTTGTCCTTAAAAAATCTCGGCCTCATCGTCGGCATCCTGCTCGTCGCCGTGCATGCCATGGCTCTCGTTTCTCCTGCAAGCGGCCAGAGCATCTTACGCCACTTTCCACGGAATAAATTCATAGGCACTATTCTTCTCGCCATCGCTACTATCTGGAGTTTTTGGCTCATCGCCACAATGGACCTTGGAGAGTTCAGTGCCATGCGCCATATGATGCTCTTCGCCATTCCTGTCGCGGGCGTACTGATGTGGTATTTCGTTGACGAATTTCTCGCCGTTCGCTCCCTCGGCATGCTCGCACTCCTTGCTTCCGAACCTCTTCTTGAATCCGCATTTCTAAAGACTCCGGAAAGCCGACTTCTTCTCGTTATCCTCGCCTATGCATGGATCGTCGCCGGTCTTTTCTGGGTCGGCATGCCTTTTACCCTTCGCAACCAGATTAAGTGGGTCACTGAAAACTCCACGCGCTGGAAACTCGCCAGCATCGGTGGTATCGTCTATGGCGCTCTTCTGATTGCCTCGGCGCTTTTATACTACTAAGCGAATCACCCGGGCAGCAGCCATGCTCATCGCCTTCAATAAACCCTGCGGCGTCCTTTCTCAATTTACCCCCGACGGCAAAAATCGCACCCTCGCGGAGTTTAATTTCCCAAAAGACGTTTACCCCATCGGACGACTCGATTCCGACTCGGAAGGCCTTCTCCTTCTCAGCGATCAGGCGCGTTGGAACACGCGTATCCTGAATCCAAAAGAAGCCATTTGGAAAACCTACTACGCACAGGTTGAGAGAGTTCCCAATAGTGACACCATCCTTCCGCTACGCACAGGTGTCATCATCGAAGGCAAAAAGACGCTACCTGCCCGTGTAGAAATTCTCGACCCTCAACCTGATATTTTGCCGCGTAATCCTCCCATTCGTTATCGAAAGAATGTCCCCGACTGCTGGATCGCACTGCAAATTTGCGAAGGCCGAAATCGTCAAGTTCGAAAAATGACAGCGGCCGTCGGCCATCCCACTCTGCGGCTTATACGCATTGCTATCGGAGAACTCAAATTAGATACGCTCCTTCAAGGAGAGTGGAAGACAGTTTCCGAAAGCGAAGCAACGGCAATCTTTAGTCGTAGCGCAACGCCTTGACGGGATCCAACCGTGTGGCAAACCACGCAGGAATCAATGCCGCGACCGAGCAGATTAGAAACGCGCTAATACAGATAATCGCTACATCCGATGGAACAACCTGCGCGGGAATCTCCGAAAACTGATAAATCCCCGGCGGAAACACATCAATCCCGAATGCGCTTCTTAAAAAATGACTAAAGGGATTCCGATACTGCACCAGCGTCATCCCCAGCGCGAGCCCCGTGAGCGTTCCAAAGAACCCGATCACGATTCCCTGTCCGAGAAATACGCCGATGATTTGCGCTGTACTCGCGCCCAGTGCTTTCATGATTCCAATCTCCCGTGTCTTCTGCAC